>NZ_CP145607.1:2467497-2789997 GCF_036884275.1 Sphingomonas kaistensis
CGCGGCCATCAGGACCGATATCCAGGCGGAAGCCGGTGGTACCCTGCTGCTCGTTGCGGATCGCGTCCTGCGGATAATCGTCATCCGAAAAATAGGACGTGAGGTTCGCACGGGCCTTGGCCGGCTGCACCTTGACCGGCGCGGGCGGCGGTGGCGGGGGCGGCGGCGCGGGCGGAGCCGGCGGAGCCGGCGGCGCTGTCGGCGTGATTACCGGCGGCGGCGCGACATTCACCGTGCTGACCGGCGGCGGCGGCGTGTTGGTCCGCACCAGCGGCGGCGGCGACACCACCGGCGGCGGCGGAGCCTCGACCTGCTTCTCGGGCGGGGGTGGGGGTTCCTCGGGAGGGGGCGGTGGCTCCTCCTCGACGTCGAAGGTCTTCAGATCTTCAGCGGCTTTTTTCACGACATTGTACGCGAGGCCGGTGATGATCGCATATCCGAGCAGCACATGCAGCAAGGCGACAATGACGATCGAAACCGTCCTGTTCCCGCTCATCTGCCTGCGATTGGCGTAAGACATCCTGCCGCTATTCTCCTCAGGGGTGACCTTCCTTCAGTTCCAGTTCCGCCAAAAGGGCAGCGGTTCCGGGGCTGACGGGCCGATGGTTCAACATATCATCGGCGGGGTCGGCGGGTTTCCTTAATGTGGCCTCAATCGCGGTGCAATCATATTGTTCCGCAACCTCAACCGTCGGAGCGTACTCTTACGGGGCAGCTCCGGAAAAGCTGGCGATTTCAACGCCGACTCCTCGGGCGTTAGGATAGACGTCGGGCTTAGACGTGCCAACACGAAGCGCCCTCACTCCAGCCCGCGCAGCAATCCAGTCGTAGATTTCGCGGGCAACCGTCTCCTGGAGGTTGAATCGCCGGGAGGAAGCGATTCGCTCGATCTCCAGCCGGAGGTGATCGTAGTTCCACGCACCCGCCGCGAGGTCGCCGTCGGGCGCCGCGGTCTCGTCCAGCCAGACCTCGACGCTGATCAGCAATCGTTGCGGTGTCCCGATCTCGAAATCGTGAAAGCCGATGTCGGTCATGACCGCGAGGGAATCGAGATGGATCTTGGCGGAACGCACCGCCAGCGCGGGCGGGATCAGCCCGTCGAGGCGGGGGGTGAATTCGGCAAGGTCGGTCATCAGGGCTTGGGCTCCAGGAATTGCACGTCGCGCGGCAGCCGCCAGAAGCGCTGCCCGCTGTCGAGGGTGAGCGTCTCGCCGGTGAGCGCGGGCGAGTCCATCAGGAATTGAAGGGCGCGCAGGACATCGGCGGGCTCGACCCCGCGACCGAGTGGATTGAAGGCATGGGTCGCGTCGAAATTGTCGGCGCTCTGCCCTTCCGACAACAGCATCAGCGCCGGGGCGATCGCGTTGACGCGGATGCTCTGCCCGCCCAGCGCCCGGGCGCTGAGGTCGGTCAGCGTGGCGAGGGCCGCCTTGGATAGCGTGTAGCTCAAGAAATCCGGATTGGGGGCGGCGAGTTTGGCGTCGAGAATGTTGACGATCAGCCGGTCCCCTTCCCCGCCCGCGGCGGCGAAGGCGGCGGAAAGCAAAGCGGGCGCGGCGACGTTGACCGCCATGTGCGCCGCAAGCTCCTCGGCGGAGAAGTTTTCAAGCGTGTCGGCGGCGAAGCGGGCGGCGTTGTTGACCAGCAGCCGAGGCGGCGCTGGACAGGCGGCCAGAATTGTCTCGGCGGCCTGCCGCCCTTGCGCCAAATCGGCGGCGGCGCGGATCGCGCCGTCCGGCACCTCGTCATCGTCGCGACGGACATGGGCGACCACCTGCCAGCCGTCGGCCAGCAGTCCTTCGGCGAGCACCCGCCCTACCCGTTTGCCCGCTCCGGTAACGATCGCGACCTTGTTCATGGCTTCAAGTCCTAGCCGCTGGCCTTGCCTAAACAAACAGCTGACCTATCTGCGGTGCCGATGCCCGAAACCCGTCCCCCGCTGGAACCTGCCGGGCGCAGCCTCGACGAGATCGCCGCCGCCGCCTCGGCGCGCGGCGGGCCGCCGGTGGATCGCTGGAACCCGTCGCATTGCGGCAGCAGCGGCATGCGGATCGACCGCGAGGGGCGCTGGTTTCACGAAGGCAAAAGGATCGAGCGCGACGCGCTGGTGCGTTTGTTCGCCTCGGTGCTGCGGCGCGAGCCCGACGGTCGGCATGTGCTGGTCACGCCGGTCGAGAAACTCGATATCGACGTCGAACTGGCGGCGCTCAGGGTCACTGCGATGAGCCACGAGGGTGACGGCGAAGCGCGGCGGATCGGCTTTCAGCTGAGCGATGGCGGCGCGCTGATCGTTGGGCCGGCGCATCCGTTGCGCTTCGTCGACGGGTTGCCCCTCGTCGCGGTGCGCCACGGGATCGAAGCCAGCCTCGAACGACCGGTGTGGTACGAGTTGGCCGAACTGGCGCTGGCCGCCGATCCGCCGGGCGTGTGGAGCGACGGCCTGTTCTTCTCCTTCCCCGCTTCGTGAGCCTGACCGAGCGGCTGCGCGCCGCGCTCGACCGCCCTGCCCCGCCGACCCTGCTTGCCGGCGATCTCCTCGACGGCGAGGAGGTGACCGCTGCCGTGCCGGCGGCGGTGCTGGTGGCGATCACCCGGCGGGCGGAGCCGGGCGTGCTGCTGACGGTGCGCCGCGAGCATATGCGCACCCATGCCGGCCAGGTCGCCTTTCCGGGCGGCCGGGTCGATCCCGAAGATGCCGACATCGCCGCCGCCGCGCTGCGCGAGGCCGAGGAAGAGATCGGCCTGCCCCGCTCGGCCGTCTCCCTGTGGGGAAGCGCCGACCCCTATCGCACCGTCACCGGCTACCGCGTGGTGCCGGTGGTGGGCGAGGTCGAGCCCGATCTGCCGCTGTTCGCGCAGGAGCAGGAGGTCGCCGACCTGTTCGAGGCACCGCTTGCCTTTCTGCTCGACCCCGCCAATCAGCGCCGCATGTCTGCTGAGTTCCGCGGCGCGCGGCGCCATTATTACGAGATTGGCTGGAACGGCCGCCGGATCTGGGGCGCGACCGCGGCGATGCTGGTGAATCTGACCCGGCGGCTCGAGGCATGACGGACACCGCTGCCCTTCGCGCGATCGCCGAGCGGCCGGGCGTGGCGGCGTTGTTCGCGGCGCTTGGGCCTGGCAATGCGCGGCTGGTCGGCGGCGCGGTGCGCGACGGCTTGCTCGGAGCTGAGGTCGCCGATGTCGACGCCGCGACGACGCTCAGCCCGTACGAGGTGATGCGGCGCTGCGGCGCAGCGGGCATTCGCACCATCCCTACGGGTATCGCGCACGGCACCGTGACCGCGGTGAGCAAGGGCGAGACGGTGGAGGTCACCACGCTGCGCGCCGACCTCGCCACCGACGGGCGGCACGCGACGGTGGGGTTCACCGACGACTGGCGCGAGGACGCGGCGCGGCGCGATTTCACCATCAATGCGCTCTATTTCGATCCCGCGACCGGCGAGGTGCACGACTATTTCGGCGGCCTGGACGATCTCGACGCGCGGCGGGTGCGGTTCATCGGCGAGCCCCTGCAGCGGATCGCCGAAGATCACCTGCGCATCCTGCGCTTCTTCCGTTTCACGGCGCGCTTCGGGCGCGGGGTGGACGAGGCCGGCCTCGCCGCCTGCGCCGCGCGGGCCAATGACCTGATGGCACTGTCGCGGGAACGGATAGCCGATGAATGGCTGAAGCTGCTGGCCCTGCCGGATCCGGAGGCGACGGTGCGATTGATGCTGGAGCATGGCTTGCTTGCGCCAGTTCTGCCCGAGATCGCGCCGGATGCGCACATGCGGCTGGAAGCGCTGATAGAGGCGGAGGCGGCGGCGGGGATCGCCCCCGACCCGCTGCGGCGCTTTTCCGCGCTGCTTCCCGGCGACCCGCTGGTGGCGGAAAAGGTCGCGGCGCGGTTGAAGCTCAGCAACAAGGCCCGCAAGCGCATGGCGTCGGCCGCCAGCCGTGATGCCGGGGAGCAGCCGCGGGCGATGGCCTATGCGATCGGCGTGACCGAGGCGCAGGATCGCCTGTTGCTGGCGGGCAAGACCGCGGAGGCGAGCGCTCTCGAAGGCTGGGCACCGCCGCGGATGCCGATCGGCGGCGGCCAGTTGATCGCGCGGGGGATCACGCCGGGCCCGCTGGTGGCGAAAACGCTGAAGCGGATCGAGCAGCGTTGGGTGGCCGATGGCTTCCCCGCCGACGAGCGCTTGGAACGGCTGGTGGCCGACGAACTGGACGCCGCGAACGACTGACGAGCAGTCACAACGATGTGCCGGTCGCGAGTGGGCGGCTTCGCGGCCGGCACAGGTCTTGTCCGCGCCGCGACAAGCGCAGCCTCGGATCGATCCGCGCCTCAAAGGGGAAGCAGGACGTCGGAACGATGTCCGACAGCAATGCGCCATCCCGCCGAGCGGTGGACAGACGGACTTAGGGAGGTATCGCCCCCGAGAACCTTACAGGCCGGCTTCAACCGCCAAACGGATGAGATCGGCGCTGGTCGGAACGCCGAGCCGCTCCATCAGCAGGGCGCGGTGCATTTTCACCGTTTTCTCGCTGATCTTCAGTTCCCAAGCGATCTGCTTGTTGAGCAGTCCCTTGGCGATCAGTTCCAGCACCTGGCGTTGGCGCGGAGGAAGGCTATTCACGGCAATGACGGCCTTTTCCCGGCGGCCGATGAACACCGAGGTGCTTTCGTTGCCAAGCTCGACCTGGCTGCCGAGAAACCAGTTCAGTTCGCCGTTGCCATCGAACAGCGGCGTCACCAGCACCGCGTTGCGAAACGCTGTGCCGTCTTTCTTGTAATTGAGGATGTCGACCAGCACCGAGGAACGGGTTCGCACCCCCTGGCGGATGCGTTCGGTAAGCCAGGGTTCGGTTCCGAGGCCCGACAGGAAGCGGCAATTGCGGCCCAGGATTTCTCCTTCGGCATAGCCGGTGAGATCGCAAAAGGCCTGGTTGGCCACCTCCAATGGATTATCCGCCTTGCGAGGGTTGCTCAACACGGTTGCGATGGGACTGTATCCCACCGTCTCGACAAGGCGATCGTCATCAATCGAAGCCTGCACAGCTCCTCCGCTTCCCATGGGTGGGTCCTACACGTCTCCATCGATTGTGGCGAGAGGGAAGCGGTCAGTGGGGCCGGACCCTTGATTTCGCAGCGGAGCGGCAACCGGTTTTGTGTCGACACCTTTCCCTGTTGTGATAACGGATGTTCCAGAATTAGCGTTTTACATCCGTATCTTGGCAGGTGAAACGCGGTGTTTTGGTCCTGCTGCATCGTTGCAGAAATGCTACAGTCGGCGGTCCACTCCCACACAGCTTTCGCTTGAGCGAAACCAAGTGCCTGCTCTACAGGTTCGGGGCGCCATCAACACTAAACTTCGAGCGAGAAGGGGAAAGCATGCGCAAATACCTACTGGCCGCCGCCGCAGCGGCCGCCATCACTACGCCAGCGATGGCCCGCGACCGTGCGGGCTACGTCGGCGTCGACCTGGGTGCGATGATCGTCGAAGACGTTGCCATTGACGTCACCAATGCGGCTGGCATCGCCTTCAACGATTATGCCATCGGCAACCACGACTACGGCTACGACATCGGCGTCAACGCCGGCTACGACTTCGGTGCCCTGCGCGCCGAGGCCGAAGTGGCCTACAAGCGTGCCCGTCACGACAACTACAACCTGAACGGCACGATCGTCGATGCCGACGGCCGCACGACGTCGCTGTCGGTCATGGGCAACCTGCTCCTCGACTTCGGTGCCGATGACAGCTGGCAGGGCTTTGTCGGCGGTGGCGCCGGCTATGCCCGCACCCGCGTCAATCTGTCGACCGCCGCGCTGAGCTCGCGCAGCCTCAAGGACAGCGGATTCGCGTGGCAGCTTCTCGCCGGCGTTCGCTATCCCGTCAGCGACAACATCGATTTCGGCCTGAAGTATCGCTTCTTCAACCACGATCTCGAAGACACCCTGACCTTCGCTCCGGTTGCCGCGGTGACCGGCGATGCGCGTTCGCGCCTGCGCACGCACTCGCTGATGGCCAGCCTGTCGTTCAACCTGGGTGGCGTGGCCCCGCCGCCGCCGCCGCCGCCGCCGCCGCCGCCGCCGCCGCCTCCCCCGCCGCCCCCGCCGACGCAGACTTGCCCGGATGGTTCGGTGATCCTGGCGACCGACGCGTGCCCGGTGCCGCCGCCGCCGCCGCCGCCGCCGCCGGTTGCTCCGGTCCGCGGTTAAGCGCAGGGAGCAGGCTCTTTCGGGAGCCTGCAACTTGCGGTGACGCACAAGAAGACGGGGTGGAGCTTATGGCTCCGCCCCGTTTTTCTTTGCGCCATGGAGGGGCCAGGAGCCCCTCAGGAACGACAAAGGGCGAGGCGCCTGCCCGGCACCCCGCCCTTGTCGTGTCAGCGCCTGACGGGCGTCTTGCCTACGCTTATGGCGCGCCGCGAGTCGGGCTGGTGTAGGTCGCCGCGGCCAGCTGACGGTCCGGGCGGCCATCCCAGCCGTAGGGATCGCCGCGCGAGGCGAGCTTGCCCGACGCGTCGGCTTCCTGCGTGATGTAGGTCAGGTAGATCGGCACGCCCTGCGGAAGCTTGACGAGCACGTCGGCTTCCTTGGTCTGGGGCGCCGGCGTGTTGCCGTGCAGCCAGCGGTAGAAGCGCTGCGCATCCTCAAGCCGGACGCAGCCGTTCGACAGGTGACGATCGGTCTTGGCGAACTTCGACTTGTCGAGCGTATCGTGGAGGAAGATGTCCTGCCCGCTCGGGAAGGGAATCTTCATGCCGGCAAGGCTGTTGAGCGGGCCCGGACGCTGGCGCACGCGAACGAGGCCCGGATCCTTGGCGAGTGCGGCCCAATTGACCTCGCTGGCCGGAACCACGGTCGCTTCGTTGGTCCAGTTGGTCATCACCTCATAGCCGTTGCGCTTGAGATAGGCGTCGCCGCCCCGCAGCACGCCGGGTGCGATGATCCGCTTGGTCAGCGCCGGCGGCACTTCCCAATATGGATTGAGATAGGCGTAGTGGACGATGCTGGCGATCATCGGGGTCGGCGTGTCGGGCGTTCCCACAACGACCTTCATGCGGTCCACCGCCTGGCCGTTCTCGTACATGGTGAGTGTGGCATTGCCGGCATCGACCAGCGCAAAACGCCCGGTCGCCGGGAGAACGCGCGCGCGCTCGAGGTTTGAGAGCAGTTCCGGCGTCGCCGTGGTCAGGCCGCTGGCCAGTGCCGCATCGCGGAGCGAGCGATAGATCGGGTTAACGTCCGACAGGCGGGTCAGCGCGGTACCGAGGTCCGGCGAAGCGGCGGTCGTCAGCAGGATCTGGTCGGGCCGGCTGTGCGGCGCCAGCATTTCGTAGCCGTAGACCATGCCCTTGGGCGGAGCGCGCAGATACTGGACGTAGGAGACCCACGCCTTGCTCAGCCGCAATTCGGCCGCGCGCGCCGCCGCGGCATTGCCGGGGACTGCCGCGGCAAGCGCTGCATCGACATCGGCGGCGAGCGCCGGGCCTGCCGCGAAGCCGTCGATCGGCGCGCGGCGGAGAATTAAAGACAATTGCGCTGCAGCGGCCCGCGTGGCGTCGCTGCGCAGCCAGATCGGCGCGTCCCCGCGCTGGAAGTAGTAGAGCTCGACCGGATCGGTCGGCGCAACCCGCGCAACCACGGGGGCGGGCGGCGGGGTCTTGGGCTTCTTGCGGGCTTCGGCAGCACCAGGCACGGCGAGAAGCGCCAGAATAGTGGTCGAAAGAAGGAGCTTGTTCACCGAGGATCCCCGTTAACCGATGGTTTCCTCAGCCTTTTACCGGTGATGGACTGTCCCGCAAGTGAACCGCGTCCACATCCGCAACTAAATCTTCGCGTCAGCCAGTAGCCTGTTCGAGGACCGGGCCAATCCGATCGATAGTGTAGGGCTTTTCAAGCAACGGCGCGTCGGCGAAATTAGCTGGCGGGGGTTCGACATGGCCGCCGCTGGCGATCACAAAGGGAATGCCGCGTTCGCTCAATTGTTCGGCAACAGGCCAGACCTGTTCGCCCTTGAGATTGACGTCGAGGATGGCGACATCGAACCCGCCCTGCTGGCAGGCATCCATCGCGTCGGCGACGTTGTCGCAGCTGGCATGAATGGTGTGACCGAGGGTTTCGAGAAAATCCTCGAGCATCATCGCAATCAGCGGTTCGTCTTCGACGACGAGAATGGAACGCCCCGTGCTCACGCGACGGCTTTTGCAGGTCCGAAACGGTAAGGCAATACTTTTCAGCGGGTTGAGAGGATGCGCCTCGCGGCCTCGGAAAGTTGCTGCACCGAGAAGGGCTTAGGCAGGAAGGCGACGTTTTCGAAGTCGATCGAGCGGCGGAGCTGTTCCTCGGCATAGCCGGACATGAACAGGATCGGCAGTTCGGGCCGGGTCAGGCGTGCTTCGCGGGCCATGGTCGGGCCGTCCATGATCGGCATCACGACGTCGGTCACCATGAGGTCGATCGGTTCGCCGCGTGCGACGATCTCGAGTGCTTCCTCGCCGTTGGCGGCAGTGAGGACGGTATAGCCCTGACGGGTGAGCGCCCGCTCGGCGACGGTGCGGACCATGGCTTCGTCCTCGACCAGCAGCACGACGCCCGTGCCCCAGGTTTCTTCGGCCTTGGGCTGCGGCGCGGCGGGCTTGACCGGGGCTTTGCGCTCTTCCTGGTGGACGGGGAGGTAGATGACGAAGCTCGTCCCCTCGCCCACCCTGCTGTCGGCGAAGATGAACCCGCCCGACTGCTTGACGATGCCGTAGACGGTGGAGAGGCCAAGGCCCGTGCCCTTGCCCACTTCCTTGGTGGTAAAGAAGGGCTCGAAGATCTTGCCGAGGACCGAGGGCGGGATGCCGCAGCCGGTGTCGGAAATGCTGAGCGCCGTGTAGTCGGCGATCGGCAGGATGTCGGAGCCGAGTTCGGCGACCTGGTCGGCGCGGACCGAATAGGTCTGGATGATGAGCTTGCCGCCGCCGCTACCGAGCATCGCGTCGCGGGCGTTCACCGCGAGATTGACGATCACCTGCTCGAGCTGACCCGGATCGGCGCGCACGGCGCCGAGTTCGCGGCCGTGCTTGACCTGAAGCACCACGGTTTCGCCGAGCAGACGTTTCAGGAGGTGACTGACTTCGCTGACCACGTCGGGGAGCTGCAGCACTTGCGGGCGCAGCGTTTGCTGGCGCGAGAAAGCGAGCAGCTGGCGGGTCAGGCCCGCCGCGCGATTGGAGTTCGACTTGATCTGCTGGATGTCGTCGTAATCGCTGTCGCCGGGCGTGTGGCGCATCAGCATGAGGTCGCAGTGACCGATGATCGCGGTCAGGATGTTGTTGAAATCGTGCGCGACGCCGCCGGCGAGCTGGCCCACCGCCTGCATCTTGGTCGCCTGCGCGACCTGGCGTTTCAATTTGGCTTCCTCGCTATTGTCCTTGAGCAGGAGGAGGACGCTGGCGTCGCCGAGGTTGCGGAGGCCCGCGATGGTCAGCGCAACGGGTTCGGTCGGCTGGTGCGGCAGGCGCACGGCAAGGTCGCCCGACATGGCCGGGCCGCGGCTGTTGCGGCGAACTGCGTCGGCGACCGCGGCCTTGTCTTCCTTGACCACCAGGTCGCTCGGGAAAGCGGGCAGCGCCTTGTCCTCGTCGAGCGAGGCGGCGCGGCGGAAGGACGTGTTGCTGGTCAGGAAGCGGCCGTCGCGATCGACCAGAGCGAGGCCGAGCGGCATCAGGTCGAGCAGCGCCTGCAGGCTGGCCGGCTCGGCAAGGCCTGCCGTTTCGCCGGTCGCGAACAGGAGCGCAAGGCCGGCCGGCTGGCCGGAGCCCGGTTCGGCCGGAATGTGTAGCAGGCGCAGGAGCGGCCCGGCGGCGCCTTCGGTCGCGAGACGCACCCGCCCATCGCCCGCGCCCGACAGCAGGCTTTCGAAGCTGCTCGATCCGTCGATCGTGGCGTTAGTTCGGCGGGTGAAGAGCGGATTGGCCGCGATCACCAGGCCATCGGCATCGACCACCGCGGCGAGCACGCCGGCTTCGCCCAGCAATTGTCCTTCGATGCCCGAAATGCGGCCGGCCAGTACGCTGATCGGCGAGCGGGGCGGGCGAGGAAAGCGCCACAGGAGGAGATTGCGGCCCGCGCCGACACGTTCGACCGACACCGTCAGCGGGGCAGCGGCGGTGGAGAGATCGACGACATGGCCCTCCCCTTCGCGCAGCGCCGCAGCCTGCGCGTCGGCGAGCGCGGCATCTGCTTCGTCCCCCAGTCCCAAGGACAGCGGATGATCCAAGCTGGGGAAGCGCTGCCGGTAGGCGCGATTGAGGCTGAGCACCGCGCCGTCGGCATCGGTCAGTACGGCGGGGTCGTGACAAAGGTTGAGCCCGGCCGCGACCAGCGCGAAGTCGGGGGCGGCTGGCGCGGCGAGATCGGTGGCGAGTGTCGCGCGGGGCCGGCGAAAGGCCGCCCACAAGGCCAGCGCGGCGCCCACGATCCCGAGCGGGATGGCGGCGACCGGCATGGCGGTGGTGGTGGCAACAAGCGCCAGCCCGGCAAGCAGGGCGGCGAGGATAAGCGGCACCAGCCAAGGCTCGCCGCGCGGGACGGGTTGAGCGTCAATCGCGGCGAGCCTGGCGTGGAGCATCAGCCTACCATACGCGAACGCGCTGTTCGGGCGCCAGATAAAGCTTCTGGCCGGCCTGCACGTTGTACGCGTTGTACCAGCTGTCGAAGTTGCGCACCACGAAGACGCGCTGTTCCGACGGGCTGTGCGGGTCGGTCAGGAGGCGGTTGCGGAGGTTTGCCTCACGGTAGTTGCGCCGCCACACCTGCGCCCAGCCGAGATAGAAGCGCTGGTCGCCCGTGGTGCCGTCGATCGTCGGCGCGGGCTGCCCGCCAAGGCTGTGCTGATAGGCGTCATAGGCAAAAGTCACACCGGCCAAGTCGCCGATGTTCTCGCCAAGCGTGAAGCGGCCGTTGACCTTGGCGCCAGGGAACACCTCATAGGCGTCATATTGGGCGACCAGCTGGTCAGTGGCAGCCTTGAAGGCTGCGACGTCGGCCGGGGTCCACCAGTCCGCAAGGCGGCCATTCTCGTCATACTTCGAGCCCTGGTCGTCGAAGTGATGGCTGATCTCATGGCCGATCACCGCGCCGATGCCGCCATAATTGACCGCGGGATCGGCGTTGGGATCGAAGAACGGCGGTTGAAGGATCGCGGCCGGAAACACGATCTCGCTCATCGAGAAGTTGGCGTAGGCGTTCACCGTCATCGGGGTCATGCCCCATTCCCAGCGGTAGATCGGCTTGCCGAGCTTGTTCATGTTGTAGGCGAAGTCGAAGCGGTTCGACCGCAGGGCGTTGCCGAACGCGTCACCGGGCGCGACCTCCAGCCCGCTCATGTCGCGCCACTGGTCGGGGTAACCGATCTTGGTGGTGAAATTGGCAAGCTTGGCGCGGGCCCGCTGCTTGGTGGCGGGGGCCATCCAGGCGAGATTGTCGATGCGGCGGCCCATGGCTTCCACCACATTCTTTACCAGTGCGTCAGCGGCGGCTTTGGTTTCGGGCGGGAAATAGCGGGCGACGTAGAGCTTGCTGACGTCGTCCTGAAGGGCGCCGACGGTGAAGTCCACCGCGCGCTTCCAGCGGGCTTCCTGCTCGGGCGTGCCGCCGAGGGCGGTGCCGTAGAACGCGAACTGTTCCTTGTCGAACGCGCTCGGCAGGACCGAAGCGTAGGAGTTGAGCGAGCGAACCAGCAGCTGGTCCTTGAGCACACCAAGCGGAGCACGACCGACGATTTTGGCGATGCCGGTGATCGCCGAGGGCTGGGCAACCAGCAGATCCTGGCTGGCGCCGGCACCGATCTCGTTGAACATGCGGGCAAAATCGAAGCCCGGAGCACGGCTGCGAAGCTGCGCCAGCGTGAGCTTGTTGTAGGTCTTGGTCGCGTCGCGGCTATCGACGCGGGTCCAGTGCACCCGCGCGATGTCGGTTTCGTGCGCCAACACCGCCTTGGCGCGGGCGGCAGCGTTGGCTTCGCCGGCAAGCGTCAGGACATTGGTCAGATGCTGCAGATACTTGGCGCGGACTTCGGCGATCTTGGCGTCGTTCGACAGATAATAGTCGCGATCCGGCATACCGAGCCCGCTTTGGTAGAGCGACAGGATATAGGCGTCGGGGTTCTTGTCGTCCTGACCGACGAACGCGGCGAACGGCGTGCCGACGCCATTCTTGGCGGCGTCGGCATAGAGGCTGGGCAGCGCCAAGCGGTTGGAGAGACCCTTGATCTGGTCGAGCCACGGCTTGATCGGGGCAAGGCCCTTGGCCTCGATGGCGGCCTGATCCATGAAGCTGCCGTAGACGGTCCCGATGCGGCTATTGGGATCCTTGGCCGCTTCCTCGATCAGGGTCCTGGTGCGATCCTTGGACAGGTCGTCCAGCGCGCCGAACATGCCGTAATTGGATTTATCGGCGGGGATCGGCGTGTTCTTGGCCCAGGTGCCGTTGGCATAGTTGTAGAAGTTGTCGCCGGGGAGGACGGTGGTGTCCATGCCCTTTGAATCAAACCCATAGGTACCGAGTTCGGCCTTGGTTTCCGGCGCCGCAGCGGCCTGGATGGGCTCCACTGCGGCGGGCAGCGCATCGGCGGTGGCTGGCGATGTCGGGTTGGTCGCGCAGCCGGCAAGGGCGGTCGTGGCGGCAAGGGCAAGAAGAAGTCGCTTCATGGGGTTCCTTGGCTTTCTAAGTCAGTGGTTATGCTGGAATAAATCTCGCCGGACGCGCCTGCGCCACTTGGCCCCGACCCACCAGCGCCAAAAGACAATCGACACTCCCCAGCCGACGAACGCACAGGCGACGGCGATGAAGAACAGGCCGGTGACCATCGCCGGGGCCGCGTCGGACAGCAACCAGGCCAGCCATTCGCGCACGCCGACGCCGCTGTCGTACAGCTGGTTGAAGGCTGCGAGGTCGGCGTGGAAACCGAGCTTGTTGCCGAGCGCCAGCGCCGCGATCAGGAAAAACGGCGTGGTCGCGGGATTGGACAGAAAGGTCATCGCCGCGGCAATCGGGATATTGCCGCGAAGCGGGATGCACAGCAGCGCTGCGCCGACAATTTGCAGCCCAGGGACCATCAGGAAGATCCCGATGAACAGGCCGGCCGCCACCCCGCGCGGGACCGAGCGGCGGGTAAAGCGCCACAGGTCCGACTGACGGACCCGCGTTCCGAACGGCTTCAGCCAGCGGCTTTCCAGCACTTCCTCTCGGCTGGGCGTCGCCTTGATGGCGAGCCGGCGGAAGAAGCCGGGGCGATCAGCCATTCGACTTCATCAGCCGCTGCTGCTCGCGCTTCCAGTCGCGTTCCTTGATCGTTTCGCGCTTGTCATGGACCTTCTTGCCCCGCGCCAGCGCCAGTTCGACCTTCGCCTTGCCCTTGCCGTTGAAGTAGATCGACAGCGGGACGAGGGTCAGGCCCTGGCGGTTGATCGCGCCCATCAGTCGCCCGATCTCGCGCTTCTTGAGCAGCAGCCGGCGCTTGCGGCGCGGCTCGTGGTTCATCCAGCTGCCGTTCTTGTATTCGGGAATGTGGCTGTTGATCAGCACCACTTCCTCATCCTCGACGGTGGCGTAGCTTTCCGCAATCGAGCCTTCGCCGTTGCGCAGCGCCTTCACCTCGGTGCCCTGAAGCGCGATCCCCGCCTCGAACTTCTGCTCGATGAAATAGTCGAAGCGAACGCGGCGGTTTTCGGCCACGATCTTCTTCTTGTCGAATTCGGGAGAGGGCGGCGCGGTCTTGGACATGGAGCTTTCAAAGCCGCATCTAGGCGCTGCGCCCGCCGGGTGAAAGCCACCCCGTCCCAAAAGAGTCGGGTTAATTGACAGGTAAGGAATATCCTTAACGCAAAAAGGGCGGAACACCGCCATTGGCACGCCCGTTGCTTAACCATGGGTATGAAGGCGAATGGCGTCGCGCG
Source organism: Sphingomonas kaistensis (assembly GCF_036884275.1). Taxonomy (NCBI): domain Bacteria; kingdom Pseudomonadati; phylum Pseudomonadota; class Alphaproteobacteria; order Sphingomonadales; family Sphingomonadaceae; genus Sphingomonas; species Sphingomonas kaistensis. Next base: position 2,481,433 of record NZ_CP145607.1, read on the forward strand.
GCGGATTGGCCGCTTGTTCACGATCAGGACCCGGTGGGAAGCCTGGGCGGTGACCTGGGCGATCGCGCTGGGCGCCGCAGAGCGCGGCAAGCATTATCTCACCCTGTATCCGGGTGCGATCGGCTGGATGTTCTTCGTGATCTGCTGCCTGGTAGTGTTCGTCGCGGGGGCCAAGCTGCTCGACGCAACGCCCAAGGCTTCGGCCACGCTGCGCCCCGCCCCGGTCCGGGCGGTGACCACCGCGCGGCGACTTCGGCCGATCAGTCGTAATCGACCCAGAGGGTTCCGTCGGGACGCCGGTTCAGCGTCACGCTTCGCACGTCGCACAGATTGACCGACGACCAGGTGAACTCCGCCCCGTCGACGCGGGCGCGGAGGTCAAAGGCGCACAGGTCTCCACCGGGCGCGGGCATGGGGCTGCGCTGACGAGCGACGAACGGACCGCCCAGCGCACGCCAGTTGCCCCGCCCATCGGCGGCGCGGATCGACAAGGATGTGATAGTGGTGCCGGTGCCATTCACCAGCGTGAAGGGGCCAGGCGCGCTGAGCGCAAGGGCAAGCAGAAGTGCGGCTCCGGCCATGATCTCTTTATAGCAGAAATCGGCCGGAGTCGCGAGAAGTCAGGCCGCTTTGCTGAGGCCCCCCGTCCCATGACGGAACATCGGTGAGGCGGCGCTGCGCGAATAGCTTTCGGACAGCGGCAGCGCGGTATGGCAGAAACCGCATTCGGCAAGCATGCGGCCGATCAGCCAGTGCGTCCGGCCGCAGCCGGGGCAATGATTGACCGCATTCTCGCGGTACACGGCGTGGTAGCCGCGAAGGGTGGGATTGTAGCTTTTCATCGTCGTCATGCTCGAAGTCAGCATTGTGGCTTCCCCCTCGCTCCAAAAGTTGCGTTCGACCCATCAACGGACGGCGAGTCGTTCGGTTTCAGCGATGATCTGCGAAACCGTGCCGACTGTCACTCATCTGCAACGAACTGTTCCGGCTTGGGACGCTTGTGGATATTAACCCTTTATCCACCATTGGCGCGCAACTCTTCGATTGGGAGCACCGCTCGCCCTTGTTCGTGGAGCCGCAAAGAATGGAATCGAACCAGCGCTATTATGCCCGGAGAGCCGCGGAAGAGCGGACTGCCGCAAGTCGTTCGATGACCGCCGCGGCCCGTGAATGGCATGCCAAGCTCGCCCGTCAGTTCGCCGCTCGTGCCGCGGCGTGCGAAGCGACCGCCACCGCCGCCTGAGGCATCCTGCTCTTTCTCGTGGCAAGCGGCCCGCGGGTCTGACATACATTCCTTCCATGCTGACGTCGTTTCTCGCCCTGCTCGCGTCCGCGCAGGCTGCTGCCCCGCCCGCGCCGATGATGATCTTCTTCGACAGCGGGGGCCGGGAAATTCGCCGCGAATGGGAACCGGTGCTCGACGAAGCCGCCAAGACGGCGGCGGGCGGAACGCGTTTGCGGATTACCGGGCATAGCGATCGCCCCGGCAGCGCCGCGGTCAATCGGCGCTTTGCGCTGGGCCGGGCGCAGGTCGTGGCCGATGCCCTGGTCGCCCGCGGCGTGCCCCGCGCCGCCCTGACGGTTGTCAGCGAAGGCGAGGACAATCCGTTCGTGCCGACGGCCGACGGCGTGCGCGAGATCCAGAACCGGCGGGTCGATATCCTCCCGGAATGACCGCCGCGCGGTTGAAGCCGGGCGGCTTCTTCGCCACATGGCGATCATGTTGATCACCACCGAACAGACACCCAACCCGTCGACCCGCAAATTCCTGCCGGGCTCCACCGTGATGGAAGCAGGCAGCCGCGATTTTCCCGATGCGGAAAGCGCGGCGGCAAGTCCGCTGGCCGAGGCCCTGTTCGCGACGGGCGATGTCGAGGGCGTATTCTTCGGGCGTGATTTCGTGTCGGTGACCGCGACTCCCGACGTCGACTGGGCCGGGCTGGAAATCGACGTGGTGCAGATCCTGCTCGATCATTTCGTCTCGGGCGCGCCGCTGTTTCGGGCAGGCAGCGCTGGGGGCATTCATGTCGCCGGGGACGAGGAAGCGAGCTTCGACGAGGATCCGGCCGACGCCGAGATCGTGGCGCAGATCAAGGATCTGCTCGAGACGCGCGTGCGTCCGGCGGTCGCGCAGGACGGCGGCGACATCGTCTATCGCGGCTACAAGGGCGGCACCCTGTTCCTTGCCATGCAGGGCGCGTGCGCGGGCTGCCCGAGCTCGGCGGTGACGTTGAAGCGCGGGGTCGAAAACCTCATCCGTCATTACGTCCCCGAGGTGGAGACGGTGGAAGCCGTCTAAGCCGGCGTTGTGGAAGCTGCCGCCGCGCCCTAAATGCGCGCCGATGAAGAGCTTTTCCTTTCTCGCCGCCGCGCTCGCGCTGGCGGTACCGGCGGCGGCCAAGGCCCCTGCCCTCCATGTCAGCGGCTGGGCCCGCGCCGGGGTCGGCAGCAGCGCGGCCTATGTCAGCGTCCACAACGGCGGCGCGGCCGATCGGCTGATCGGCGCGAGCAGCCCGGCAGCGGCGAGCGTGTCGGTTCACGACAGCCAGAACAACGGCGGCGTGATGCGGATGCGCGCGGCGGGCGCGGTGCCGGTGGGGAGCGGCGGAATTATCAGCATGAAGCCCGGCGGGCTGCATATCATGCTGAGCGGGCTCAAAGCGCCGCTCAAACCGGGCAGCAGGCTTCCGCTGACGCTGCGGTTCGAAAAGGCCGGGCTGGTGCGGGCGAGCCTGCCGGTGCTGCCACCCGGCGCGCAGGGTCCGGCGGCGGGAGGTCATGGTGGCCACTGAGGCTGGGCCGTCGACGCGGATCAGGACGCTGCGGCTGATACTGTGGTCGCTGGTTGGCCTGGCCGCGCTCGGTTTTGCCGCGCTACTGCTGTTCCGGGCCGACGGGCCGAGGGTCACCAGCCGCGCCGATCCCGCGATGCCGGGGTTCCAGCTCGGCGGGCCGTTCACGCTGACCGGCACCGATGGCCAGCCGTTCGACAGCCGGCAAGCGCTGGCCGGGCGGCCGTATGCGATGTTCTTCGGCTTCACCAATTGCCCGGACGTCTGTCCCAATACGCTCGGCAAGCTCGCCAAGCTGCGGCGCGAGCTCGGCAAGGGCGACGGGGCATTCGACATCGTGTTCGTGTCGGTCGACCCGGCGCGCGATACGCCGAAGGTGGTCGGCGATTATGTTGGGCTGTTCGGCACGCCGATCATCGGCCTGACCGGCAGCGAGGAGCAGGTCTCGGCGGTGGCGAAGACCCACGCCATCTATCAGGCGCGGACCCCTAACAAGGAGGCGCCGGGCGGCTATACCGTGGATCACGGCAGCCAAGTTTTGCTGTTCGGGCGCGACGGCAAGTTCGTGTCGACCATCGCGCAGGAAGAAGGCGACGCACCCGCGCTCGACAAGCTGCGGCGGATCACCGCCTGAGCGTCGAGTTTATTTCATCAGGCCGGCAGTGCGCAGCGCCTTTTCAATGACGTCCTGAACCTTGCTGCTCGCGACCGGTTGCCGCGACTGCGGTCGTGACGGGCGACGAACGGGGGCCATCGCGGCAAGCTCCCGGGTTTGGGTCACATTCGGAGATGCTGCCTTGCGTACCGACGGGCGCTCGCCGTCCAGTTTCCAGAAGGCAATGAGGCGACGGGTCGAGGAAATTCCGACGTCCAGCATGTAGGGACCGACTTCCTCGCCCTGATTGGCCGCGACTGCGTGGATCGGCGTGCCGTGGCCCATGCCCGGGATCACATATTCCTCGATTACCTCGATGCCATCGCGATTTGACCATGCGCGGCGCAGGTGATTGCCGATCCGGTCGGTCGTGGTCGGAGCCGCTTCGACCCCGTGCAAACCGCGCCATTGTTCGACCAGGGCTGCGGCGTTGCTGGCGTCCACCGTGGCGTCGCTGCTGCCATGCCATACCGATAGGGTGGGCCAGTCACCCTGATGCGTCGATGCGGAGCGGATCAGTTCGGCGAGCTGCCCCGGGCGAAACGCCGCCTGTCCCCGCATCCGCTCGAACGCTTCCGGCACGGTCGAAGCGGTGCCGACCGGCAGCCCGCCGATCACCGCGCCGCCTGCAAAGAGCTCCGGATAGCTGGCGAGCATGGCAGCGGTCATCGCGCCGCCGGCGGACAGACCGGTGATGAAGACACGGGCCGGATCCAACGCATGGCGCTCGCAAAAGGTCTGGACCATCTGGCTGATCGACGCCGCTTCGCCGCTGCCCCGTTTGGTGTCGGTGGGCGCGAACCAGTTGAAGCAGAGATTGGGATTGTTGGCCCGCTGCTGCTCGGGAAACAGGAGTGCAAAGCCATTCTCGTCCGCCGCGCTGGTCCAGCCGGCGCCGCGGTTGTAGCTGCCGGCGGACTGGGTGCAGCCATGCAGGACGACCACCAGCGGCGCGCCCTCGGCAAGGCTTTCGGGTCGGTAAGTGCGGGCGATGAGATTGCCGGGGTTCGCGCCGAACCCGGTCATCTCTTCAAGACGATCGTCGCGGACGGGATCTGACTGGTTGGCGAAGCGGCTCCGTAGGGTGCTCAACCGCGTGATGGTGTCGTGAAGGCCGGGGATAATCTTTCTCCTGCGCACAAGGCAGCAGGGGTTCAACCGTTCGCGAGACGACTTTGCTGCACTGCAGCATAAATAAAGTCGATTAGGCCTAGCGAGGTGCGATCAACAGCAGATTGCACTCGCTCAGCGGAACGCTCGGATCAGCCTTTCACCCGCGTCAGCAGCCGTTCGACGGCGGCAATGCTTTCGGGTTCGTCGAAGCTGGGCGCGTGACCGACGTCGTCGATGGTCACCAGTTCGGCCCCGGCCCCAAGCTCGCTGACCATGCGGTCGGCGGTGGCGGCGGTGAAGAGGTCGCTGGTGGCGCCGCGCAGGATGGTCACCGGGCGGCCCTTGAGATGGTCGAGCCAGGGCCACAGGTCGGGCTGGGTGGCTTCATTGGCCTGGGCGAAGGGCTCGGCGATGCGCATGTCATAGTCGTAGACTACATGCGCGCCTTCCTCGCGGCAGCAGCGGCGGGCGAAGCGTTCCCACTCGGTCGCGTCCCAGCGCGGATACACATCGCCCATCCGCTCCCGCATCGAGGCGCCGGCATCGGCGAAGCTTTCCCAGGTCACGGGCTTGCCGACATAGGTGCGGATGCGCTCGATGCCTTCGGGCGACACCTCGGGCCCGATGTCGTTGAGCACGGCGCCGGCGATCCGCTCATTCTCCATCGCCGCGATCAGCATGGTGACGAGCCCGCCGAGCGAAGTGCCGATGAACACCGCGTCGGCGATGCCGAGTTGATCGAGAAGCTTGATCACGTCGCGGGCATAGGTCGCCGGCATGTAGCGCGACGGATCGGGGTCAGGCGCGCTCCCGCCGCGGCCACGGAAATCAAGCGCGAGGACACGCCATTCGCCGGCGAAGCGCTCCGCCACCGGTTCGAAATCGCGCGCGTTGCGGGTGAGACCCGGAAGGCACAGGATCGGCGGCTGATTGGGATCGCCCCCAGCATAATCGCGATAATGGAGCCGAAGGCCGTCCGTGCTGTTGTAGTTCCGGTCCTCGTACCGCGCCACGTGGCTGCTCCCGTTTTTTCTGCCCCGCCTCTATCCGGACAAGATGACGCCTGTGCAACCCTACCGACCCGATCCACGCATCCTGGAGCTTGGGAACAGCTTCTATGACCCTGTGCGCGCAGCGAACTTTCCCGCCTGCACCGCGCGCTTCCTGAACGAGCGCGCAGCGGCGGAGGTTGGGCTCGCTGACGTCGACTGGGCGAGGCATTTCTGCCGGTTCGAGCCGCTCGAAGGCAATCTCGAGCGGCCGCTGGCGCTGCGCTATCATGGCCACCAGTTCCGCTCCTACAATCCCGAGCTCGGCGACGGACGTGGGTTTCTATTCGCCCAACTGCGCGACAACGCTGGCCGGTTGATGGACCTTGGCACCAAGGGGTCGGGCCAGACGCCGTGGAGCCGGTTCGGCGATGGCCGCCTGACCTTGAAAGGCGGCGTTCGCGAGGTGCTGGCGACCGAGATGCTGCAAGCGCTGGGCGTTGCGACCAGCCGCAGCTTCGCCCTGTTCGAGACGGGCGAGGAACTGGAACGCAATGACGAGCCCTCCCCTACCCGCTCGGCGGTGCTGACGCGCCTCAGCCACGGGCACATCCGCATCGGCACCTTCCAGCGGCTGGCGTTTAACGACGATGTCGAGGGGCTGGAGAGGCTGGCCCGCTATTGCCTCGAGCATCTGTACGGCGAGCCGGCGGACGCGGGGCCGGAGCGGTTGTTCGCTTTGGTCGTGGAGCGAACGGCGGCGCTGGCGGCGAGCTTCATGGTGGCGGGGTTCGTCCACGGGGTGCTCAATACCGACAACATCAACATCACCGGCGAGAGCTTTGACTATGGCCCATGGCGGTTCGCGCCGGATTGGGAGCCGGGCTTCACCGCGGCCTATTTCGATCATTCCGGGCTCTACGCCTTCGGGCGGCAACCGGAGGCGGTCCAGTGGAACCTAGCGCAGCTTGCGGGGTGTCTCGCGCTGCTGACCGACGGGCACGAGGGCCTGCAAACCAGCCTCGAAGGCTTTGCCGGCCATTTCCACGCCGCGCTGGCGGCGGGGATGGTGAGGCGGCTGGGGCTGGCACCGGCCAGCGGCGAAGAGGATCGACTAATCGCGCGTGCGGCGGTGGCGGCGCTGGGCAGGAAGACGGTCGGGATCGATCGCTTCTTCTTCGACTGGCGCGGGGGCGAACGGCCCGCGGGAGAGGCGTACGCCGATCCCGCCTTCGACGCGCTGGCCGACGCGATCGGCGCCCGACGCGGAGACCGCAGTCATGCCTATTGGCGCGACGAGGAACCCTGCTCGATGCTGATCGACGAGGTGGAATCGATCTGGGCGGCGATCGCTGACCGCGACGACTGGAGCCCGTTCAATGCCAAGGTGACGGCGATCCGGCGCATGGGTGACGCCTTGACGCCGCGCGCGCCCTCGGCTTCCAACGAGCCCGTATGACCCTCATCTCTTTCGAGCCGGCGACCAGAGCCACCCTTTGGACCGGCGAACCCGGCGATGCTGCGGCCGAGGTCGCTGCCGCGCGCGACGCTTTCCCCGCTTGGGCCGCCCAATCAGTCACCTACCGTGCCGAAACGCTGCGCCGCTTCGCCAATGCGGTGCGCGCCCGCGAGGCCGAGTTCGCGCGGCTGATCGCGGCCGAAACGGGCAAGCCCTTGTGGGAAGCCAAGACCGAGGTCGGCGCGGTGGTGAACAAGGTCGACATCTCGATCGCAGCTTACATGCAGCGGACCGGGACGACGCGGCAGGAAGCGGCGCTGGGATCCAAGATCGCGGTGCGGCACAAGCCTCACGGCGTGCTGGCGGTGCTTGGCCCGTATAATTTCCCGGCGCATCTGCCCAACGGCCACATCGTGCCCGCGCTGCTGGCGGGCAATACGGTTGTGTTCAAGCCGTCCGAAAAGACGCCGGCGGTCGGCGAGATGTTGGTCAGCCTGTACCATGAGGCGGGCGTGCCGGAGGGCGCCGTTCGGCTGCTCATCGGCGGTCCGAACGAAGGTCGCGCCTTGGCCGGGCAGGATGGCATCGACGGGCTGTTGTTCACCGGCTCGGCCCGGGCGGGACAGGCGCTTCACCGCCAGTTCGCCGAGACGCCCAGCAAAATTCTTGCGCTCGAGCTTGGCGGCAACAACCCCCTGGTGATGTGGGACGCAGCCGACGTCGAGGCCGCGGCGACCATCGCGGTGCAGTCGGCGTTTCTCTCGGCCGGGCAACGCTGCACCGCGGCGCGGCGGTTGATCGTTCGCGATGGGACTGCTGCCGACGCCTTGGTCAAGGCGATGCTGAAGTTGATGGACCGGCTGATCGTCTCCGAGCCGTTCGCCACCCCGCAGCCCTTCATGGGGCCGGTGATCGACAATGCCGCCGCCGATCAGGTGCAAAGCCAGTTCCTCGACCTGATGATTAAGGGCGGGCGGGTAATCCGCCGGCTCGACCGACCGGAGGAGGACAAGCCTTTTTTGACCCCGGCGCTGATCGACGTCACCGATGTCTCGGACCGCCCCGACGAGGAGGTCTTCGGACCGGCGTTGCAGCTAATCCGGGTCGCCAGCTTCGAGGAAGCGATTGCCGAAGCCAACAACACGCGCTTTGGCCTTGCCGCGAGCCTGGTCGGCGGGTCGCCCGAACAGTTCGACCGCTTCTGGAGCGAGGTTCGCGCCGGCGTGATCAACTGGAACAAGCCGACCAATGGCGCGCCGTCGAATGCCCCGTTCGGCGGCGTGGGCCTCAGCGGCAATCATCGCCCGAGCGCGGCTTATGCGGCGGATTATTGCGCTTATCCGGTGACCAGCAGCGAAAGCGAGATCGCGCGCGCCACGATCGGCGAAGGTCTTCGCGACCCCAACATGCTGGAGGATTGAAGGCCAGAGCGGGCCGGAGCGTCTGAAGCGCATCCGGCCCGCGGCCCACCCCCGGGCGGCCGCCTAGTGGAATTCGGGCGCGTGGCCTTCTTCCACCAGATCGGTGAACTTGGTGATCCGCGCGTCGAACTTGAGCTTGACCTTGCCCGTCGCGCCGTGGCGTTGCTTGGCGATAATCAGTTCGGCGGTGCCGTAGATCTTGGCCATTTCCTCCTGCCAGCCGGGCAGGTCGGGATGGTCGTCGGGCGGTTGCTTGGCCATCAGGTAATAGTCGCCGCGATAGATGAACCAGACCATGTCGGCGTCCTGCTCGATCGAGCCTGATTCGCGCAGGTCCGAGAGCTGAGGCCGCTTGTCCTCGCGCTGTTCGACCGCACGGCTGAGCTGCGACAGGGCTACGACGGGGACGTGCAGCTCCTTGGCCAGGCTCTTGAGGCCGCGGCTGATCTCGGAAATCTCCTGCACACGATTGCCGTCGTTGGACTTGCCGCCACCCGACAGGAGCTGGAGGTAGTCAACGATCACCAGCCCGATGTTCTTCTGCCGCTTCAATCGGCGGGCGCGGGCGCGCAGCGCGGCAATGGTCAGGCCGGGCGTATCGTCGATGTAGAGGGGCAGGCTGTTCAACTCCGCCGCGACCCGGGCGAATTCGCGGAATTCATTCAAGTTCATGTTGCCGGTGCGGATCTGCGTGCCCGGGATGTTGCTCTGTTCGGCAAGCACGCGGGTGGCGAGCTGGTCGGCCGACATTTCGAGGCTGAAAAACGCTACCGCGGCGCCGGCCGAGCGTTCGGGTGCGATGCCATCGGCCAGGTCCTGCAGCATCCGCCGCGCGGCGTTGAAGGCGATGTTGGTGGCAAGCGAGGTCTTGCCCATGCCCGGGCGCCCGGCGAGGATGATAAGGTCGGAACGGTGCATGCCGCCCATCCGCGCGTTGACGTCGGTGAGGCCGGTGGTGATGCCCGATAGCGCGCCGCCCGAGTTGAGCGCGGCCTCGGCGATCAGCAGCGCTTCCTTGGACGCGTCGGCGAAGGTCTTGACCTTGCCCTCGCCGCCGCCCTGTTCGGCGACCTTGTAGAGCTCGGTTTCGGCGCGTTCGATCTGTTCGAGCGGCTTGACGTCTTCGGAGGTGTCGAGCGCGCCGGTGACGAGATCGCGGCCGACCGCGACCAGGCTGCGGAGCAGGGCGAGATCGTAGATCTGGTGCGCGAAATCGCGCGCCGCGATCAGCGCCGCGCCCGAGCCGGTCAGCTGGGCCAAATAAGACGGTCCGCCGACCTGCTTCATCGCCTCGTCCGCTTCGAACAGGGGCTTCAGCGTGACCGGATTGGCGATCATGTTGCGATCGGTGAGGCGCAGAATCGCTTCGTAGATGCGGCCGTGGAGCGGCTCGAAGAAATGATCGGCACGAAGCTTGAGCTGGACGTCCTCGACCAGCCGGTTGTCGAGCAGCAGCGCGCCCAGCAGCGCGGCTTCGGCTTCGACGTTGCAGGGGAGTTGCTGGACCGGGGTCTCGGCGGGTCCGGCGCCCGGGTGAAGAAGGATTTCGGCCATGTTGGAGCCGCTGATACGCCTTTCCGCCGCGCCGCCAAGCTGTGGATAACGGGGATATCGTGGGCTCGGCGGAAAACCGCGCGGCGGGAATCGACGAACCGTTGAACGCGCGGCTAAGCGTCATCCATGAGCATTCTTTCCGACCGCTGGATCCGCGAGCAGGCGCAATCCCACCGCATGATCGAGCCGTTCGTCGAGGCGCAGCGCCGCGACGGGTGCATCAGCTACGGCCTGTCGAGCTACGGCTATGACGCCCGCGTCGCCGACGAGTTCAAGATCTTCACCAACGTCGATTCGGCGGTGGTCGACCCCAAAGACTTCGCCGCCAACAGCTTCGTCGATCGCAAGACCGACGTGTGCATCATCCCGCCCAACAGCTTCGCGCTGGCCCGGACGGTGGAGTATTTCCGGGTGCCGCGCGACGTGCTGGTGATTTGCCTGGGCAAATCAACCTACGCGCGGTGCGGGATCATCGTGAACGTGACCCCGCTCGAGCCCGGATGGGAGGGGCATGTGACGCTGGAATTCAGCAACACCACGCCGCTCCCCGCCAAGATCTACGCCAACGAAGGCGCGTGCCAGTTCCTGTTCCTGAAGGGCAATGAGCCGTGCGAGGTCAGCTATGCCGACCGCGCGGGCAAGTATCAGGGCCAGCAGGGCGTCACGCTGCCGCGGCTGTGATCAGCCCTGCTTGTCGACCCATGCGACGAAGGTGTCGGCAAAGCCGTCGATCAGCTTGGCCAGACCCTCGTCGCTAACCCGGCCATCCTCGCCGAACTTGTCGGCCGACAGGTTGCCGACGTACATTTCGGGCTGGCCGAGCACGATCGCGTCGAGGTGGACAAGGCACTGGCGAAGGTGGTGATTGCAGCCAAAACCGCCGGTTCCGCCCGACGACTGGCTGACGACCGCGGTGGGCTTCTTCTGGAACACGCCCTCGCCATAAGGCCGCGAACCGATGTCGATCGCATTCTTGAGGCCACCGGGGATCGAGCGGTTCCATTCGGGGGTCACGAACAGCAGGCCGTCGCATTCCTTCACCGCGGCGCGAAAGGCGTCCCAAGCGGGATGCGGCTGATCCTTTTCGTGGTCGGGATTGTAGAGCGGCAGGTCGTGGATCTCGATGTCCTTGAACGTCAGCCGGTCGCCCACCGCAAGCTCGATCCCGCGAGCAAGCTTCTTGGTCAGGCTGTCGGCGCGGGGGCTTCCGCGGAGAACGGCGATGGTCTTGGGCATTGGGGTTCCTGTCGATGAGTTGAAGATGCGAGGCCCTGCAAGGCCAATGCGTCTGCAAACCAGCCGTCCGTTGGCCCGGTTCCTCTTCCTCCCCTAAAGCCCAATAAAGGTCAGCGCTTCTTGCGGCCCTGATGGCGGATGTTGGCGGGGCGACCGCGGCGACCCATGACGGGTTTGTGAACGCGGTCGCGGCGATCGGTCGGGCCACGGCCGTAGCTACCTTCGGGAAGCTCGAACCGGAGCGCACCGCTGGCCGGATTGGCTTCGGCGAGGCGCAGTTGGAGGCGCTGGCCGACGCGATAGGTTTCGCCTGTTTCGTCGCCGATCAGCTGGCGCGAGGCTTCGTCGTAGCGGAAATATTCCTGGCCGAGATCGGCGGCGGGGATCAGGCCGTCGCCGCCGAGCCCCTCGACCGTGGCGAAGAAACCGAACGGCTGGACGCCCGAAATGCGGCAGTCGAGGAGCTGGCCGACATGGTCGGAAAGATAGGCCGCGACATAGCGGTCGATGGTCTCGCGCTCCGCCTCCATCGCGCGCCGCTCGAGCATGGAGATGAGCTCGCCGATCTCAGTAAAGCGGATCGCATCCTCGGGCGGAAGGCCGCCGTCGCCGAGCTTGTAATGGCTGACCAATGCCCGGTGGACGAGGAGGTCGGCGTAGCGGCGGATCGGCGAGGTGAAGTGGGCGTAAGATGGCAACGCCAGCCCGAAGTGACCGAGCGGGTCGGGCGAATAGCGCGCCTGGGTCTGGGTACGAAGGATCTGTTCGGTGATCTCGGGCAGCGAATCGCCCTCACCGACCTTGGCGATGATGCGGTTGAAGGTGGCGGGCTTGATCACCTGGCCGAGCGCAAACTCCATCCCGAAGGTCGCGAGATAATCCTTGAGCGCGGTCAGCTTCTCGCGGCCCGGCGTTTCGTGGACGCGGTACATGACCGGGGCTTTCTTCGCCTCCAGCGCCTTGGCGGCCGCGACGTTGGCGGCGATCATATAGTCTTCGACCAGCTTGTGCGCGTCGAGGCGCTCGCGCGGGGCGACCGACATGATGCGGCCCTTTTCATCGAGGACGACCTGTCGCTCGGGCAGGTCGAGCTCAAGCGGTTCGCGCTTCTGGCGGGCGGCGTAGAGGGCCTTCCAACAGTCCCACAGGGGCTTCAGCGCCGTGGCGAGCAGCTCGGGCTCGACCCCGCCTTCGCCGTCGATGGCGCGCTGGGCATCCTCATAGGCGATGTTGGCGGCGACGCGGATCACGGCGCGGGTGAAGCGGTGCGCCTTGAGCGCGCCGTCGGGGCCGACGTGGAGGTGACAGGCGAGCGCGGCGCGGTCGGCGCCTTCCTTCAGCGAGCAGATGTCGGACGACAATTCGTGCGGGAGCATCGGGACGACGCGGTCGGGGAAGTAGACGCTGTTACCGCGGCGGCGGGCTTCGCGGTCGAGGGCGGAGCCGGGACGAACGTAGAAGCTGACGTCGGCGATGGCGACGATCGCGTCCCACCCGCCGTCTTCGCGCGCGCTGGCCCAGATGGCATCGTCATGATCGCGGGCGTCGGCGGGGTCGATCGCGACGATCGGCAGGTGGCGAAGGTCCTCGCGGTCGGAGCCGAGCGGGGTCGTCGATACCTCGCGCGCTTCCTCGATCACCTCGGCGGCGAATTCGTGGGGCAGCCCGTGCTTGTGAATGGCGATCAGGCTGAAGCTGCGCGGCGCGAAGGGATCGCCGAGCACGGCGTCGATCTTGGCCGAGACGCGCGGTGGTCGGCCCGAAGGTTCGGCCAGCACGAGATCGCCGACCTCAGCGTCGCCAAGGTCGGACAGCGGCAACTGGCGGCGTTCGCGCTTGTCGACGGGTTTCAGCCACTTGGCGCCCGCCTCGTCCTCGTGGACGACGCCGAGGATGAGGTCGGCCGAACGCTGCAGTTTTTTCATCAGGTGGGCGACATGGCCCTGCCCCCGCTCCTCGGTGCGGGCGAGGATGCGGTCGTTGAGCGCAAGCGCCGAGCGCCGGCCTTTCTCGATGACCCGAAGCTTGGGCGGCGGGCCTTCGCCCTGCCAATTGTCGGGAACGGCGACCGCCTGCTCCTCGACCGCGACGATGCGCAGCACGGTGACGCGGGGAATGCCGCCCGCCTTGTGAAAGGCGCGGCCGGGAGCGCTGTCGATCAGGCCCTCGTCGGCCATGTCCTTGAGCAAGGCTTTCAGCGCGATCTTCTCGTTGCCCTGAAGGCCGAAGGCGCGGGCGATCTCGCGCTTGCCGGCGGGCTGCCCCGACTTCTCGATGAACTCGAGAATCTGCTTGGGGCTCGGGAGACCGGTCGAGACGGGCTTGCGGGTCATTCGGATCCTTAGGCGGAAGTGGCGGCCTGCGCCGCAAGAGCAGCGCGCCGGGCGAGATGGTGTTCCCGCCAGACGATCACCAGACCGCTGAGGATGATCACCGGCGCGCCGAGCCAGACGGAAGCGGAGGGAAATTGCCCGAACAGCCAGATGCCGAGCAGGCTTGCCCAGAGGAGCGAGCTATAGTCCATCGGCATCACCAGCGCGACGGGGGCGAGGCGGAGGCTGGCGGTGAGGGTAAGCTGAGCAAGTCCGCCCGCGAGCGCCACGCCGGCAAGAAGGGCGAAGGTGCCGGCGTCATGCGCCTTGCCGAAATGCAGCATGAGGAGGCCGAGCGGCACCAAGCTGCTGGCGGCGAACCAGAAGACGGTGGTGGATGCGCGTTCGGTTTGCCCCAGGCGCCGGATCACGATGGTGACGGCGGCGGTCATGCCGGCCCCGACCAGGGCCACCGCGGCGCCGGTCAGCGGGACCGCGCCCTGGCCCGGGTGAACGATCAGCAAGACCCCGACAAAGCCGACGATCACCGCGCCCCACCGCCAGCGGCCGGTCGCCTCGCCGAGTACCAGTGCGGCGAGGATGGTCGAGAAGATCGGCACGGTGAATCCGATCGCGGTCGCCTCGGCCAGGGGCAGCAGCAGGAAGCTGAGGAAATTGAGCGCCATCGAGGACATTCCGAGCGCCATCCGCCCGATATGCGCACCGACCCGCTTTGTCCGAAGCGAGGAGAATCCGGGCCCGGCGAGCACCAGCCCCGTGGCGCAGACCACCGAGCCGATCTGCCGATAGAACAGGCTTTCGACGACGTGGACGCCGCGGTCGCCCACCAGCTTCACGCCGGCGAACATGATGGCAAGAAGCGCCGCGGTGAGCAGGCGCAGCAGGATACCCGCGAGCGGACGCTGGACGGCGGGAAGGTCGGTATCGAGGGGCGCTTCGTTTACTCCGTCATCCCGGATCTGATCCGGGATCCCGCTTCTTGGTCACTGGTCCAAAGAAGATGCGGGACCCCTGGTCAAGCCCGGGGTGACGATCACTGGGCCGTCGGCGCTGGCGCCACATAGGGCTTGAACGCCCCGCCCGGCACCGCGCTTGCGACCGGGCTTTCCCAGCCGTCCTTGCCGATCGAAGAGACTCCGAACACCCAGTCGTCGACGCGGGTGCCCTTCAGGATCGACTGCTTCTGGGCCCCATCGGGCACCTGACCCATGGACGCAGTGTTGGACGGGCGATTGGGATTGGCCGGCAAGGCAGGCGCAGGGGTCTCCCTGCTGGTGATCACATCGGTGACCGTCCCCCCGCTCTTGGTCCAATTGTTCTCATCCGTCCGGCGCCAGTGCACCTTGTATCCGCTGGCTCCAATCAGCGGCGCCCACGTCACGGTCGTATCGGTGCTGACCGCGCCTTCCGCAACCGGCGCCGGCGGCGGCGGGGCGTTGGCGATCGCCATCAGCGCGGCGACGTTGAGGCGGACGACCTTGGCGAGATAGGGAAAGTCCATCTCGTCGATGGTGTCGCCAAATTTCTTGCCGTTAACGGTGCGCAGATCCTGGTGCTGATGGTCGTAATCCTCGACCGACACCGAAAAGCGGACGGCGGGGAAGCCGGCGTTGAGGAATTCGGTATGATCGCCGCCGCGGCCGAAGCGGTCGTTGCGCCAGACCTGGCGGACGTTGAGGCCGATCTGCGGCAGCCGTTCGGCCAGGCGATCGAGGAAGCGGCTGATATTGCGGCTCGGGCTGTCGTTCTCGCCGCCGAGGCTGCGCTGAGCGCTCGCCAGTGCTTCGCGGCCCTGCCAGCGCGGACCTTCGGAAAAGACCCGCACGGTCTTGTTGTCGCACACGCCGTCGGAGCCGCAGCTATTGCCGATGATGTCGTTGTTCAAGTTGGCGACGACGTTCCAGCCCTGCGCCTTGGCATAGTCCGCCAGGATCTTGCCGCCGAGCAGCCCCTGCTCTTCCCCCGACAGCACGCCATAGACGATGGTCCCGCCGAATTTGGCGCCGCGCAGCGCGCGGGCGGCTTCGAGCACCGCAGTCGTGCCCGAGCCGTCGTCATTGGCGCCGGGCGAATCGCTGGTCGCGTCCATGACGTCGGTGACGCGGCTGTCGATGTGGCCGGTGATGATCACCACGTCGTTGGGTCGCTCGGTCCCGCGCTGGATGCCGACCGCGTTGCAGACCCGGGTCGGCTGCGGAACGCGGCGGCCGGTCACCGTGTCGCAGGTCTGCAGCGTCTGGAGGCCGAGCGCCTTCAGCTCTGCTTCCGCCCAGCGCACCGAGGCGCCGATCCCGCGCCGGGGGTCGGTCTGGCTCGACAGGGTGTGCCGGGTGCCGAAGCTGACCAGCTTCGCGACATCGGCGCGCAGGCGCGCTTCGCTGACCTTGCCGGCCGCCGCCATCATCTGTTGTTCGGGCATGGCGGCAAGGGCCGGGGCGGCAAGGGCAAATAGGCCGAGAAACGCGAACTGACGCATGAGCTAGTCTCCTGATCGCGGGCATGACTGGCATCCGCGCTGCGCCTTGGCTAGTGCGCGCTCAACGAGGAGAGTATTTTCATGCGGCAGATCGATCATTTCATCGGCGGCGGCAGCCTTGCCAGCGGCGAGCGCTCGGGCGACGTCTTCAATCCATCCGCGGGCGAAGTGCAGGCCAATGTCCGCCTCGGCACCGCGGCCGACCTCCAGAAAGCGGTCGACGCCGCCAACGCCGCCCTGCCCGGCTGGGCCGCGACCAATCCGCAGCGCCGGGCGCGCGTCATGTTTAACTTCAAGGCACTGGTCGAGAAGAACATGGAAGAGCTCGCCGCCACGCTGGCGAGCGAGCATGGCAAGGTGATCGCCGACGCAAAGGGCGACATCCAGCGCGGGCTTGAGGTCATCGAGTTCGCCTGCGGCATCCCCCACGCGCTGAAGGGCGAATATACGCAAGGGGCGGGCCCTGGCATTGACGTTTATTCGATGCGCCAGCCGCTCGGCGTGTGCGTCGGCATCACCCCGTTCAACTTCCCGGCGATGATCCCGATGTGGATGTTCGGCGTTGCCATCGCCTGCGGCAATGCCTTCATTCTCAAGCCCTCCGAGCGCGATCCGAGCGTGCCGGTGCGCCTGGCCGAATTGATGACCGAAGCGGGCCTGCCCGACGGTATCTTGAACGTCGTTCATGGCGACAAGGAGATGGTCGACGCGATCCTCGACCATCCCGACGTCAAGGCGGTGAGCTTCGTCGGTTCGAGCGACATCGCGCAGTACATCTACTCGCGCGGCACGGCGAACGGGAAGCGGGTGCAGGCATTCGGCGGCGCCAAGAACCACGGCATCGTCATGCCCGACGCCGATCTCGACCAGGTCGTCAGCGACCTCACCGGCGCAGCGTTCGGGTCGGCGGGCGAGCGCTGCATGGCGCTGCCGGTGGTGGTGCCGGTCGGCGAGAAGACCGCCAACGACCTGCGCGCCAAGCTCATTCCGGCGATCGAGGCGCTGCGGGTCGGCGTCTCGACCGATCCCGAGGCGCATTATGGCCCGGTGGTCAACGAAGCGCACAAGAACCGTGTCGAAGACTGGATCCAGACCTGCGTCGACGAGGGCGGCGAACTGGTGGTCGACGGGCGCGGCTTCACGCTGCAGGGCCACGAAAAGGGCTATTTTGTCGGCCCGACCCTGTTCGACCATGTGAAGCCGAGCTTCCGTTCGTATCAAGAAGAGATCTTCGGGCCGGTGCTGCAGATCGTCCGTGCCGCCGACTTCAACGAGGCAGTGCGGCTGCCGAGCGAGCATCAGTACGGCAACGGCGTCGCCATCTTCACCCGCAACGGCCATGCCGCGCGTGAATTCGCGGCCCGCGTGAACGTCGGCATGGTCGGCGTCAACGTGCCGATCCCGGTGCCGGTCGCCTATCACACCTTCGGCGGATGGAAGCGGTCGGGCTTCGGCGACACCAACCAGCACGGCATGGAGGGCGTCAAGTTCTGGACCAAGGTCAAGACCGTGACCGCGCGCTGGCCCGACGGCGGCGTAGGCGACGGCGGCAACGCCTTCATCATCCCGACCATGGGCTGAGGCCGATGGGCTTTCTCGTCCTGCTGCTGGCGCTGCTCCTGACCGGCGCGCCGGCAGCGGCGGTGGACAAGCGCATCGCCCTTACTTTCGACGATGCACCGCGGCACCGGGGGCCGTTCTTCACCCCGGACGAGCGCACCGAGCGGCTGATTGCGGGCCTTCGCAACGCTAGGGTGCGACAGGCGGCGTTCTTCGTCATACCCGGCAACTTCGGCAAGAATGACGGGGTCGGCGGCGAACGGAGGATCGCGGCTTATGTCCGCGCCGGGCACGTCATCGCCAATCATAGCTGGAGCCACCCGGCACTGACCGACGTGTCGGCGACGGAGTACATCGCCAACATCGACCAGGCCGAAGCCTGGCTGAAGGGGCAGCCCGGCCACCGCCCGTGGTTCCGCTTCCCGTATCTGAACGAAGGCCGCGCCGACAAAACCAAGCGCAACGCCGTGCGTGCCGCGCTGGCTGAGCGGGGGCTTCGCAACGGTTATGTCACCGCCGACGGTGCCGACTGGAACATGGAAGCCCTGACCTCCGACGCGGTAAAGGCGAACAAGCCGATCGACCGAAAGGCGCTGCGCGATCTCTACGTCGAGACCATGGTCGGGGCAGCGGACTATAACGACGCACTGGCCCGGCGCGTGCTTGGCCGGTCGCCCGCCCACGTGTTGCTGCTGCACGAAACCGATCTCGCCGCTTTGTTCATTCCTGACCTGGTCAAGGGGCTGCGCAAGGCGGGCTGGACCATCGTCACTGCCGATGAAGCTTATGCCGATCCGCTTGGAAGCCGTCTGCCCGATGTCCCCTCGATGCAGGGCACGCTGACCGAGGCGCGAGCTTGGGAACAGGGCATGCCCGCGCCGCGCTGGTACGACCGGGTCAGTCCGAAGATCGCCGATCCCCTGTTCCGCCAACGGGTGCTGGGTGAACGATGACGGTTCGACGCGCCACGGGCTCGTCGCCATACGAAGGTCGTTACGGCTTTTCCCGCGCCGTTCGGGTGGGTGAGCGCATTCTCGTTTCCGGCGCCGCGCCGGTCGAAGCCGATGGCTCGTCCATGCCTGGTGATGCCGCAGTGCAGGCGCGGCGGTGCTTTGCGATCATCCTGCAGGCGATCGAGGAGCTTGGCGGGTCGGCAGGCGATGTTGTGCGCACCCGAATGTACATCGTCGATCCGGCGGATGCGGACGCCGTCGGCTCGGTTCACGGCGCGATATTCGGCGAAACCCGGCCTGCGGCGACGATGGTCGTTGTAAAAGCGCTGCTACGCGACGAATGGTTGGTCGAGATCGAAGCGGAGGCGTTGGTAGGGTGATGCGACAATTACTGGCACTCCTCACCGCCCTTCCCCTCCTCGCCTGCTCGCCTGCGGCGGACAAGGCTGACACCGGCGAGACGATCGCCCGCGATGCCGGGGTCGGTGACGGCCCCACCGGCCGCGTCGGCCAGCCCGTCGCGAGAGGTGCCGACAAGGGGCCGATCCCCGATGACATCGACGAAGGGATCGAGCCATCCGCCAACACTATTGCGTCGGTGCCCGGTCCCAAGCCGACTTCGATCCCCGATGAATTTCACGGCCGCTGGGGGCTGACCGCCAACGACTGCAAACCCGAATTCGCCAGCGCCGCCAAAGGCCTGATGGTGGTGAACGACAGCCGCCTCACCTTTTACGAAAGCCGCGGCACGCTGGACCGGATCGATGCCTGGACCCCGGCCAATCGTTTTACCGCCAATTACGGCTTTTCGGGCGAAGGCATGACCTGGGAGCGGGTCATCACCTTCGAGCGCAACGGCAACAAGCTTCGCCGCACCGAGAAGGGCGGCGAGGAAGGGCCGGTCGACCTCACCTACACCGCTTGCCCGGCCTTATGACCCTGCGCTAACGCGCGCGGCATGTCCCAGTTCGACCTCACCGACGACCAGCGCCAGATCCAGGATCTGGCGCGGCAATTCACGGCCGCCGAAATCACGCCCCATGCGGCCGAGTGGGACGAGAAACATCATTTTCCGCGCGCCACCGTCCAGAAAGCGGCCGAGCTCGGGTTCGGGGCGATCTACGTGTCGGAGGAAAGCGGCGGGATCGGGCTCGGCCGGCTCGAATCAGCGCTGATTTTCGAAGCGATGAGCTATGGCTGCCCATCGACCAGCGCGTTTATCTCGATCCACAACATGGCGGCGTGGATGATCGACCGCTTCGGCAGCCAGGCCGTCAAGGACAAGTATCTGCCGAGCATGATTGGCATGGAGCGCCTCGGCTCCTACTGCCTGACCGAGCCGTCGAGCGGCTCGGATGCGGCGGCGCTCAAGACGCGCGCGGTGCGCGATGGCGATCATTATGTGGTCAGCGGCTCCAAGGCGTTCATTTCGGGCGGCGGCGAGAATGAGATCTACGTCACCATGGTCCGCACCGGCGAGGACGGCCCAAAGGGCATCAGCTGCCTGGTGATCGAAAAGGACATGCCCGGCGTCAGCTTCGGCGCGCAGGAGCGCAAGCTCGGCTGGCACTCGCAGCCGACCGCGCAGGTCAATTTCGACGACGTCCGGGTGCCGGTCGAGAACCGTGTAGGCGGCGAGGGCGAGGGCTTCCGCATCGCCATGATGGGTCTCGACGGCGGGCGCCTCAACATCGGCGCGTGCAGCCTCGGCGGCGCCCAGCGCTGCCTCGATGAGGCCGTCGCCTATACCAAGGAACGCAAGCAGTTCGGCACCGCCATCGCCGATTTCCAGAACACCCAGTTCATGCTGGCCGACATGGCGACCGAGCTCGAGGCGGCGCGTGCCCTCCTCTATCTCGCCGCGGCCAAGGTCACCGACAATGCACCCGACAAGACGCGGTTCGCGGCGATGGCCAAGCGGCTTGCGACCGACACCGGGTCGAGCATCGCCGACCGCGCGTTGCAGTTGCATGGCGGCTACGGTTACCTGATGGATTATCCGATCGAGCGGTTTTGGCGCGATCTGCGGGTCCATTCGATCCTCGAAGGGACCAACCAGGTCATGCGGATGATCACCGCGCGCGAAATGCTGCGCCAGTGACCAGCGATGTCCTGATTACGGTCGAGGGCCGGCTGGGGCGGATTCGGCTCAATCGCCCGCGCGCGATCCATGCGCTGAACCTCGGCATGTGCGACGCGATGAGCGCGGCGCTGCTCGAGTGGCGCGACGATCCGGCAATCGATGCGGTGCTGATCGATCATGCCGAGGGGCGCGGATTCTGCGCGGGTGGCGATGTTGTCGCCCTGGCGAAGTCCGGGGCGAGCGACGGAAAAGAGGCCGCGGCCTTTTTCCACGCCGAATATCGCCTCAACCACCTGCTCTTCACTTATCCCAAGCCGACCATCGCGTTGATGGACGGGATAACCATGGGCGGCGGGGTCGGGATCGCCCTTCCCTGCCAGGTTCGCGTCGCGACCGAAGCGACCCGGCTTGCAATGCCGGAAACGGGCATCGGCCTGTTCCCCGACGTCGGCGGCGGCTGGTATTTGTCGCGGCTGGAGGGCCGGGTCGGGCAGTTCATGGCGCTGACCGGCGCGCGGCTCGACGGGGCCGAATGCAAGTATCTCGGCCTTGCCACCCACTATGTTCCGCAGGCCGCGCTTCCCGATCTCGTCGAGCGGCTAACGGCCGCGCCAGCTCGCGCCGCAGGGGCCGCGGGCAATTTCGCCGGCGTGCCTCCCACCGCGCGGATCGAGCAGAACATGGCCGACATCGCCCGCCTGTTCGCGCCCGACACGCTGGAAGACGTGATCGCCGGCCTGGAAGCCGAGGACAGCGACTGGGCGCGCTCCGAACTTGCCACGCTGCGCAGCAAGAGTCCGCTGTCGTGCAAGGTTTCCCTGCGCCTGTTGCAGGAAGGCGCAACGCGCGAGAGTTTCGAGGACGAGATGCGCGCCGAATATGCGCTGGCGAGCCGGGTCGTGATGACCCACGATTTCGTCGAAGGGGTTCGCGCGCTGCTGATCGACAAGGACAATCGCGCCGACTGGAAGCCGCCGGTGCCCGAAGCGGTGCTGGACGAGACCGTCGACCAACTGTTTACCGACCTTCCGCCTGAAGAGGCGTGGACCCCGTTCCCGGAGGCCAAATGACCGACTATTCCACTTTGCTCGTCGAGAAGCACGACGCCGTCACGCTGGTGCGGCTCAACCGCCCGCAGGCGCTGAACGCGCTGAACAGCCAGGTGCTGGCCGAGCTGATCGATGCCTTTGCCGCCTACGACGCCGACGACAGCCAGCGCTGCCTGGTGCTGACCGGCAGCGAAAAGGCGTTTGCGGCCGGCGCCGACATCAAGGAGATGCAGGCGCAGGGCTTTGCCGACATGTATTCGGCCAATTTCTTTGCCGGGTGGGAACGGGTCACCGACACCCGCAAGCCGTGGATCACGGCGGTCAGCGGCTTTGCGCTGGGCGGCGGGTGCGAGGTGGCGATGATGGCCGACTTCATCATCGCCGGCGACAATGCCAAGTTCGGCCAGCCCGAGATCAAGCTTGGCGTAACCCCCGGCATGGGCGGCTCGCAGCGGCTCGCCGCCGCGGTCGGCAAGGCCAAGGCGATGGAAATGTGCCTGACCGGCCGGATGATGGGCGCCGAGGAAGCCGAAAAGGCTGGCCTGGTCGCCCGGGTGGTGCCGGCCGCGTCCTTGGTCGAGGAAGCGCTCAAGACCGCCGCAGAAATTGCCGCTATGCCCCCGCTCGCCGCGATCGCGGCCAAAGAGATGGTCAACGCGGCATTCGAGCTTCCGCTGGCGCAGGGTGTGAAGTTTGAACGGCGGCTGTTCCACGGCCTGTTCGGGACCGAGGACCAAAAGGAAGGTATGAGCGCCTTTGTGGAAAAGCGCCCGGGCAAGTGGACGGGCAAGTAGGAGCGTAAAGCATGGCACGGATCGCGTTCATCGGGCTCGGCAACATGGGCGGCGGAATGGCCGCCAATCTCGCCAAGGCGGGGCATGAGGTGCGTGCCTTCGACCTCAGCGAAGCGGCGCTGGCCAAGGCCGAGGAGCGCGGCTGTTCTCGCTCGGCGGATGCGGCGGCGGCGGTCGAGGGCGCCGAAGCGGTGGTGACCATGTTGCCCGCGGGCAAGCATGTCGCCGAAGTCTATCGCTCGGCGGTGTTCGGCAAGGCGCCGACCGATGCCATCCTGCTCGACTGCTCGACCATTGACGTCGCCACCGCTCGCGCGGTCGAGGAAGAAGCGCGGGCCGCGGGCTACGAGATGGTCGATGCGCCGGTGTCCGGCGGGATCGCGGCGGCCGAGGGCGGGACGCTTACCTTCATGGTTGGCGGCACCGATGCCGGTTTCGAGCGCGCCCGGCCTATCCTCGAGAAGATGGGTAAGGCGGTGATCCATGCCGGCGGCTCGGGCTCGGGCCAGGCGGCGAAGATCGTCAACAACATGCTGCTCGGCGTTACCATGGCGGGCACCTGCGAAGCCTTTGTGCTGGCGCAGAAGCTCGGCCTCGACCCGCAGGTATTCTTCGATATCTCCAGCAAGGCCAGCGGACAAAGCTGGTCGATGACCTCCTATTGCCCGGTGCCGGGCGTCGGTCCGGAGACCCCGGCCGACCGCGGCTATGACGGCGGCTTCGCGGCGCAGCTGATGCTCAAGGATTTGAAGCTCGCGATGGAAGCGTCGCAGGCGGCGGGCGCTTACACCCCGATGGGCGGCGAAGCGGCCGAACTCTATGGGCGCTTCGTCGAGCGGGGCGGCGGACCCAAGGATTTCTCCGCCCTGATCAAGATGATCGACGACAGTTGGACCCCGCCCGCCGGAGCTGAGTAAGCTCTATTTACCCCTTAGGTTCGACGGAGATGTCGATGCGCGCGTTTCTGATGCTGGCAGCCGCTGTCCTCTCCCTCGCTGGCTGCAGCAGCGGGAGCGATGATGCCAATGCCGTGCTCAACGACGCCAATGCGAGCGGGGTGGACGCGAGCGCCGAAGTCCTCAACACCGCCATGGCGGCTGCCGACACCCCGCTGGAGCGCAAAGCCGCCCTCGCCAAGATTAAGGAGCGGCACGAGGGCTACGAGAAGATCGGCAAAGCGATGCGCGCCGCCAAGCAGGCGATCGACAAGGAGGACCTAGGCGCGGTGCGGACCTCGGCCGATCGGATCGCGACCCTTGCCCCGCAGGCGATCGGCTGGTTCCCGCTCGGCACCGGTCCCGACGTCGCGAAAACCGGGGCCAAGGCCGACATCTGGCAGCAGCGGGCCGAGTTCGACAAGGGCATGGCGAACTTCAACGAGGCAGCGAGGGTGTTTCAGGCGACTACCGCCGGCGGCGATTTCGGGGCGATCAAGGAAGCCCACGCCAATCTCGGCAAGACCTGCAGCGCCTGCCACGATCGCTTCCGCTCGAACATGCATGACTGACCCGGCGCATACCGAAGCCGCCCTTGCGGTGCCGGTGTGGGATGTGGCCGTTCGGCTGGTTCACTGGAGCTTGGTACCACTGATCGCCTTTTCCTGGTGGTCGGCGGAAAACGGCGAAATCGAATGGCACATCAGGAGCGGTCTCACGATCCTGTTCCTGCTGTTGTTCCGGATCCTGTGGGGGATGTTCGGCAGCTCGACCGCCCGCTTTCGCTCGTTCGTGAGGGGGCCGGGCAAGGTGCGAGCCTATCTTCGCGATCCCTCGGGCTGGCGCGGGGTCGGGCACACGCCGCTTGGTGCCATGAGTGTGGTCGCATTGCTTGGTCTCATGCTTCTCCAAGTCGGATTTGGCCTGCCCCTTTCCGACGAGGACGGGGTGGTCAGCGGACCGCTCAACCGGCTGGTCAGCTTCGACACCGCCGAATGGGCGCGCGACGTGCACGAGATCCTGTTCAACCTGCTGCTTGCCCTGATCGCGCTGCATGTCGCGGCCATCATCTTTTATCGGTGGAAGGGCCGGCATCTCGTCGGAGCGATGGTCACGGGGCGGAGCAAGGATTATCCTGCCGGCACGCCGGGAATGATCAGGGTCGGCGCCGGCCGGCTGGCGCTATGTCTCGTGATTGCGGCCGCCGTGAGCCTGTGGATCGCCAATGGAGTGCCGGGACTATGAGCCAAGCCCATATCGATTATGTCGAATTGCCGAGCGCGGGGGCGCATGAGCTGACCCGTGCTTTCTATCGCAAGGCGTTCGGCTGGACCTTCGCCGATTACGGTCCGACCTACAGCGCGACCGAGGGCGCCGTCAGTGTCGGCTTGCAGGGCGATCCGGAGGAAGCGCTGTCGGCGCCGCTGCCGGTGGTTCGGGTTGACGATCTCGACGCGGCGTTCGACGCGGTGACCAAGGCGGGCGGTCATATCGCCAAGCCGATCTTCGCCTTTCCCGGCGGCCGCCGCTTTCACTTCATCGATCCCGGCGGCAATGAAATCGCGGTCTGGGTCGCGGCCTAAGAGCCTCCGCCGGCCCACGGCAGACGGTTGACCCGCTCGGCGACGCTGGCCACCCTGCCTTTCTCTGCATCGATGACGAGGCCGCCGGTTTCCCGCAGTCGCGGCGCGTCAAGCGTCAGCCACCGCCCGCGGCAGCCGCGCGGAAGGCGGCGGTCGGCGACTACGATATCGGCGGCGGCGCAAGCGCGCGTCAGTTCGGTCCAGTCGAGCCACTGGGTCGAGCGCAGCGCCAGCAGCGTCCGCCCCGTATCGCCGAGATTGGCGACACAGGCATCGGCACTGCATCGCGCCTGGAGATAAGCGGCAAGCGGCGGCGGGTCGCCATCGAAGCCGGCATTTTCGGCCATCAGGTCGCGAACGAAATCACCTGTCCGATCGCGCAGCAGCCACGGCGTACCGCGCTCGTCAATCACCGCCAGATGCTTGCCGTCCCCGGTAATGAGGAGATCGGGCAGCGGCTCGGCAATGGTGAGGAGGATGCCGGCCGCGAGTGGTGCCGCTGCCCACCATCGCCAGCTTGTCGACCATATTCCGAACCACAGTCCGCCGCCGATGATCAGGGCAAAGGCGAGGCGCGGCATGGCCGGCAGGACGGTGCTGGCGCCGGGCGTGTCGGCAACCGAATGGGCGACCTGTAGCAACAGGCCGATCGCCCAGCCGGTCAGGGCCCAGAATGGAGCGCCCAGCCCGACAACATCGAGCAGCAGTGCCGCAGCCTCCAGGGGCATGATGACAAAGGTGGTGAGCGGAATGGCGATGAGGTTGGCCGCGACGCCGTACAGGCCGGCGCGGTGAAAGTGGTAGAGCGCAAAGGGCATCAGCGCGAATTCGATCGCGAGGCTGGTCGCGGCCATCGCCCCGACCGAGCGAAGGCTTGCCCTTGCCCATCCTTCTTCGCGGCGCTCGAACCATGCCTTGAAGCGCGGGGAGCCATACAGGGTGACGAGGGTCAGGACCGCCGCGAAGCTGAGCTGGAAACTCGCGCCCGCAATCGCTTCCGGCCGGATCAGCAGGATCAGCAGCGCCCCGGTCGCCAGCAATCGCAAGCTAATTGCTTCGCGGCCGAGGAGCACGCCGACGAGCACGAGCAAGGCAGCGATGCAGCTTCGCACGGTGGGCACCTGCAATCCGGTAAGGATCGTATAGCCGACCCCCGCCAGGGCGCCGACGGCAAATCCGAGTGCGACCAGGTTCCAGCGCAGCGCGGCTGCGGGGAACAGGGCAAGGCTTCGCAGCACCAGCAGATAAAAGAAGCCGATCACCGCCGCGATATGGAGCCCGCTGACGGACAGGAGGTGGGCAAGACCCGATCGGCGCATCGCTTCCGCATCGCTGTCGGTGACGGAGCCCTGGTCGCCGGTCGCCAGTGCCGTGGCGATACCGCCTTCGGCCGGGCTCAATCGGCTGCGGACATGCGAATCGAGCCGGCTTCGGATGCGATCGAGGCCGCTTTCATGCGCGGGTTCGATGATCGTGACGTCGCCCAGCGCCCGTCCGGTGGCCCCAAGCCCCATGAACCACGCGTCGCGGGCGAAGTCGTGGGTGCCGGGCAAAGCCATCGGCATCGGCGGGGCGAGCCGCGCGCGCAGGCGGATCCTGGCGCCTACCCCCAGCGCCGGTCCCAGCGACTCGGCGTCGGCCAGCGGCAGTGAGACGCGGAACTTCGGCGGCAGCCTGGGATCGGACGGCGCCAGCGTCAGCCGCAGGCTGTCTTTCGCGACGAGCCGTTCGGTCCGGAGTACGTCGGCCTCGAACGCGGCCATCCGCGGTTTGTCGAGGCGGGGCGCCGCCACTTCTCCGCTCCGCCACCAGATAAGCGCGCAGCCGAGCGCCGCGCAAAGGGCGACCGAGGCAATGACCTGTCCGCTGCGCCCGCCGACGACCAGCCCGACGAGGACGAGCCCGGCGGCAAACAGCAGCAACGATGTCCAGGCAACCGGGTCCGCCAGCACCAGCCAAAGGGCTATTCCGCCACCAAAAGCGACTACCGCCCACGGCGCAAGCTGGGAACGTTCGGCCTCAAGGCGTTTTTCCGCACTTGCGAAGAACGCTCTGGCTTGCCAGTGCAGCCCTGCCGGCGCGCTGCCTGTGGAAACGGCAACATCCATGCTGCCCCTTTCCAGTGAGAGGCGCGATCCGGCGGACCGAGGAAAGAGGAAAGCACGGTTGAGCGCAAGCACCATTGTCACGCGCTTCGCGCCAAGCCCGACCGGCTATCTTCACATCGGTGGAGCGCGGACGGCCTTGTTCAACTGGCTGTTCGCGCGTCATCACGGCGGCAAGTATCTGCTGCGGATCGAGGATACCGACCGCGCACGATCGACCCCCGAGGCGATCGACGCCATTCTCGACGGCCTTGCCTGGCTCGACATCGCGGGCGACGGGGAGCCGCACTTCCAGTCGCACTATGAGGCCCGCCATGCCGAAGTCGCGCACCAGCTGATCGAACGCGGCGCGGCCTATCGCTGCTACCTTAGCCAGGACGAACTCGCCCGCCGCCGCGAGGAAGCACAGGCGGCGAAGAAGCCGTTCCGCATCGTCAGCGAATGGCGCGATGGCGGCGAGGCCCCTTCCCCCGATGCGCCTTTCGTGGTGCGGCTGAAGGCGCCGCGCGAGGGCGAGACGGTGATCGAGGACATGGTCCAGGGCCGCGTCGTGGTCCGGAACGAGGAACTCGACGACTTCGTCCTGCTCCGCTCCGACGGCACGCCGACCTACATGCTGGCGGTGGTGGTCGACGATCACGACATGGGCGTCACCCACGTCATCCGCGGCGACGACCATCTCAACAATGCCTTCCGCCAGCTGGCGATCGTCAAGGCGATGGGCTGGCCCGAACCGACCTACGGCCACATCCCGCTGATCCACGGCGCGGACGGGGCCAAGCTGTCGAAGCGCCACGGCGCGCTCGGCGTCGATGCCTATCGCGACGAGATGGGCATCCTGCCCGAAGCCCTCTTCAACTATCTCCTCCGTCTCGGCTGGGGGCATGGCGACGACGAGATCATCAGCCGCGAGCAGGCGATCGAATGGTTCGACATCGACCATGTCGGCAAATCGCCCAGCCGGATGGATCTGAAAAAGCTCGAGAACGTCAACGGCCATTACCTGCGGCATGCCGAAGACAGCCGGCTTGCCGTGCTGGTCGCGGCGCGACGTGGCGGTCTGGACGCTGAGGAATTGGCGCTGCTCGAACGGGCGATGCCCGAGCTCAAGGCGCGCGCCAAGGACCTGAACGAGCTCAGCGCCAACGCCGACTTCCTGTTCGTGTCCCGGCCGCTGCAAATGGACGACAAGGCGGCAAGCCTGCTCGACGACACTGCACGGGCGCTGCTCGGCCGGCTCCACGACGCGCTGAAGGGCGCGGAATGGACCCACGACGGGACCGAAGCCGTGGTCAAGGCGCTGGCCGAAGCCGAAGGGCTGAAGCTCGGCAAGCTCGCCCAGCCGCTGCGCGCGGCGCTGACCGGACGGGCCACCAGCCCCGGCATTTTTGACGTGCTGGTGCTGCTCGGGCAGGAAGAAAGCCTCGCTCGCATCGCCGACCAGATGTCGAACCACTAACTCAAGAAGTTGCACCTCAAGGAGCGCGATTGATGTCGAATGCCAAGCTGACCACGGACGACAAGGCCCTCGAACTACCGGTTCTGAGCGGCAGTGTTGGGCCCGACGTGGTCGACATCCGCAAGCTGTACGGCGCGACCGACATGTTCACCTACGATCCGGGGTTCACCTCGACCGCGAGCTGCCGCAGTGCGATCACCTATATCGACGGCGAACAGGGCATCCTGCTGCATCGCGGCTATCCGATCGATCAGCTGGCCGAGAAGTCGACCTTCATGGAAGTCGCCTCGCTACTGCTGCACGGCGAATTGCCGAACAAGGATGCGCTCGACCGCTTCACCTACACGATCAGCCGCCACACCATGCTGCACGAGCAATTGGCGATGTTCTTCCGCGGCTTCCGCCGTGACGCGCACCCGATGGCGATCATGTGCGGCGTGGTCGGAGCGCTGTCGTCCTTTTACCATGACTCGACCGACATCACCGATCCAAAGCAGCGCGAGATCGCCTCGCACCGCCTGATTGCCAAGATGCCGACGATCGCGGCGATGGCTTATAAATACAGCATCGGGCAGCCGTTCCTGTATCCGGACAATTCGCTGTCCTACACCGGCAACTTCCTTCGCATGACCTTCGGCGTTCCGGCCGAGGAATATGTGGTGAACCCGATCATCGAAAAGGCGATGGACCGGATTTTCATCCTCCACGCCGACCACGAGCAGAACGCTTCGACCTCGACGGTCCGTCTGGCCGGCTCGTCGGGGGCCAATCCGTTCGCCTGCATCGCGGCGGGCATCGCCTGCCTGTGGGGCCCGGCGCATGGCGGCGCCAACGAAGCCGCGCTCAACATGCTGCGCGAGATCGGTCACGTCGATCGCATCCCGGAATATATCGCCCGCGCCAAGGACAAGGACGATCCGTTCCGCCTGATGGGCTTCGGCCACCGCGTGTACAAGAACTTCGACCCGCGCGCGAAGGTGATGAAGGAGACCGCGGACGAGGTGCTGCGCGAGCTCAACATCTCCGATCCGGTGCTCGACGTCGCCAAGGAATTGGAGCAGATCGCGCTTAGCGACAGCTATTTCGTCGAGAAGAAGCTGTATCCGAACGTCGATTTCTATTCGGGCGTGATCCTGAACGCGATCGGCTTCCCGACCGAGATGTTCACCGCCCTGTTCGCCCTTGCCCGCACCGTCGGCTGGGTCGCGCAGTGGAACGAGATGATCGCCGATCCCGAGCAGAAGATCGGCCGTCCGCGCCAGCTCTACACCGGCGCGACGCAGCGCGATTACGTGGACGTGGGATCCCGCTGAGCCAGCGGGACGGTCAGCCGGAACGCGGCGCCGTCACCGGAGGGGTCGAGCAGTTCGACCTCTCCGCCCATATCGCGGGCCAGCCGGCGCGAGATGGCAAGGCCGAGGCCGGCGGTGCCACCGCGCGATTCCGCGCCTTGTTCGAAGCGTTCGAAGATGCGAGTCCGGTCGGCCGGCGCGACGCCCGGCCCCTGATCGCTGACGGTCACCGCCGCCTTTGCCCCGCGCTCGAGAATAATTGCGACGGTGCCGCCTTCGGGTGAGAAGCGAACCGCGTTGCCGATCAGGTTGAGGAGGATCTGAGTGATCGCGCGCGATTGTCCGCGCACCTCGAGGCTTCCTTCTCCGCCGACGTCAAGCAGGACGCCGCGCGTCGAGGCTTCCGCCTGAACCAGCCCGGCCGCGTCGAGGACGAGTTCGGCCAGATCGACGATTTCGCCCGACACGGAGCCGTCGCCCGCCTTCTGTTCGCTTCCCCCAAGCGCGCTCAGCAATCCCAAGAGGTGTCGCGCGGCGGTCGCGATGTCGGTGCCGTAACCGGCATAATCGTTCTTGAGTGGGCCCTGGCTGCGGCTTGCGATCTCTTCGGCCTGCCCGATGATGGTGGCGAGCGGTTCGCGCAGCAGGTCGTCAAGCGGCGGAAGGGCTGATTTCATTTCCGGCGGGGCGGCGTCGCCGAGGCGGACGCGAATGGCGTATCCAAGAAATTGCCCGTCGTCGCTGCGCGGCGTTCCGTCCAGCAGCACGGCGAGATCGTATGGACGCAGCTTCGCGGCGTGCGCCGTGAACGGCGTGCGGCCGGTCAGGGCTTCGAGGAGCGGCAGGTCACCATTCGCATCTTCCACTGGGCGCACCAGGCGAGCGAGCGGCTGACCGATGAGGTCGGCGGCCGCGCTCCCCAGGCGCCTTTCGAGCCCGGGACTGATGCCGATGACTCGCAAGGACGGGTCGGTAAGGAGGTCTTCGGCTGCCGCTCGCGCATGGGCCTCGGCCTCCTCACCGCTGCGGCTGGAGGCGAGCCAGCGCGAGCGCGCGGGCGGGCGGGCGCTCCAGCGTTCGACCGACAGGGTGACGCCGTCGCCGTCCGGCTCTGCCCGCACCAAAAGATCCAGATCTTCTTCGTCGCTTGCCGCCATAACCGGCCGCGTGATCCCGACACCGAGCCGCGCCGCGAGGTGGGCGAGCCCGGCCAGTTGCGGCACCATCAGCGTGCTGCCGAGCTTTGCCCCGGCTTGTTGCTGAAGCGCGAGCAGCGGCGCATCGGCTGCCACCAGCCGACCGGCGTTGTCCACGCGCGCGGTGATCGGGGGTTGGATCGGTAGGCTAGCCATGGCAACCGATGATCCGCCGCGCATGGCGGTAGGCTGAAGGAAGGGCAAGCTCGGCCCGCGCTTCCTCGACCCGCTCCGCGCTTATTGCATCATAGGCTTCGATCGCCCGCACCGGATCGCCGATGCCGAGCGCTGGGCCGGCAGAAGCCAGCAAGGCCGCCGCTTCGGGCCGCGGCACACCGGCAAGGCGCAACAACAGCGCGAGGTCGTCGGCACCGCCCAGCAGCGCGTCCCATGCCTCATCCGGCGCAAGGCAGGCTTCCGCGGCGAGTACCGCGGCCAGCAGGGGCGCATCGCCTTCCGCCGCCAGCGCGACCAACAGGCCGGGGGCCTGGCGGCCGTCGGAACCGAGCGCGTCGACCAGCGCCGCTTCCAGTTCCTCGGGCGACGACCATTCGGTGCGGCTGGATAGGAGATCGTTCGCCGCGTCGGCGATTTCGGCGTCGCCCGCTTCCAGGCAGCGGCGACCGAGCGCGGCGGCGACCGCGACGACGAGCCTCTGTGCCAGGGACGCGGAGAGGTCCGAAAGGTCGAGCGACACCCGGCCAAAGCGGTCCCGGCCACGCCCGCGCGCGGTGACCAACGACATGGCGGCGGCAGCGACCTCGGCATCGTGGCCTGCCGTCCAGCCTTGCAGCGTGGAGCGCCCGCCGCGCCCCGACGAAGCGATGCGCTGGACATCGGCGCGGCGCAGCAGGAGCGCGACCAGCGCTTCGTCCTGCACCAGCCCGGCGCGGGTCAGGTCGGCAACCAGTTCAAACGCGCTGGCCTCGCAGCTTGCCGCCACCTCGGGTGACAGCCGGGCGCGGATTTCCACCGCGATGCGCTCGACCAGACCATGGAGCATGGCGGTCATCAGCGAGCGTTCCTGCTCGGTCAGCCGTGCTTCGGGAGACAGGAAAAAATCCTGCACGACGGCGGCCAGCCGACCGCTCCCCGCCGCGGCAAAGGCGGTCGAGGTTCGCGTTTCGCGCCCTTCGGAAAGGGCGCTGGTGATGGGCCATTCGGCGGGCATGTCGCTGCCCCTTAGCAAGGCCACCGTTAACGCCGCGTCAATCGCGTTCGGGCTGCACCAGCTGCTGCACGATGAAGAAGCCGGCGGCGGCGTAGACGGCAAGCGCGACGGTGAGCAGGCTCCACGCACCGAACAAGGCGAAGGGAAGCGACAGGAATACCACGCTGCGCGGGGTCAGCAGCCACAGATCAGGGCCAAGCTCCCGCCCGCGACGCTCGATCCGGGTGGCTTCACCGAAGGCGATGGTGGCGGCGGCCGCCACAAGGGCGCCCCAGCCGCCGCCATGCCATGTTTCGTACCAGGCAAGGCCGAGCAGCGCCGCGCCATGCGCCGGGGCGAGCGAACGGGACAGCAGCGAATGGCGCGAAAACGGCCGCAGGCGAACGATCGCCAGGCGTTCGGCCAGTCGATCGAGAGGACTTGCGGCAACAAGCAGGCCGAATGCCCACAAGGGCTCGCCGCGCGTGAACAGCAAGGCGGCGCCCAGCACCATGATCAACGCGGCCCACATCAGCGCGGCTGGGCGGACCGGCGCGCCCATCAGGTGACGGGTGAGGAAATCCTCGACCCGAGGGAGGAGATAACGGCTTGGCCAGTCGCGGCGGCGCTGGCGGCTGCTGGTGACGAGGTGCCGGTCGAAGGCAGCACCGCTGGTCTCGCTCGCGGCGCGGAAAGGGCGCAGGCCTTCGGGCGCGGGCAGCAGCCGGGCGCCTTCCTGGACGGCCCGGCGAAGCAAGGTCGAATGCAGGTCCCAGTCGCCCAACATCCGCGCGGTATCCGACAGCAGGCTCGACGAGATCACCGCAAGACCCGCCCAGCGGCGTTCGTTGTCGATCCGCTCGAACGATTGATGCTGCTCGTCGTCGGGAACGGTGAGAATGGCCGGCGCCGGTTCTTCCGCAAGATCGGCCAGCAGCGCCGCGGCGGGCGCGACGCCGTCAGCCATCTGCAACACCGCGAATTCGGGATCGAAGCGTGCCGCCGCTTCCATCGCGTCGGTCACCGGCACGACCGAAATGCCTTCGGCCCGAAGCCGCTCGAACGCGCTCTGGAGGGTCGGCGGTACACGCTCGACCATCACCACGATCGGCGCCGCGCCGACCGCCGCCGCGCAGCGCGCCTGATATTCGATCAGCGTGCGCCCGGCGAGCGGCGCCAGCGCGTGCAGTCCGCCCTGGTCGTCCTCGTCCTGCGCCGCGATCAACGCACCGAGCGCCATTCCCACCCCTTCTTCATCGCCGCTTCCTCTTGCACGCTTCCGTAGACGAGCAAAGGTGATAAACATGGCGGCATGACGCCGCCCCTCCCCCGCTCGTCGCACGACGCCGCCGACCATCCGCTCGACCTGACGGACGAAGTCGGCCCCGCTCCTGCCGAGTGGCAGCAATCCGAACCCGAATGGGTGGACGTGCCCGAACAGCCGGTCGAAACAGGTGCTGGCGGTCGTCGGGTACTGGGCGCGACGCTGGCGGTACTGGCGTTGATCTGGATCGGGTTTGTCGGCTGGAGCGCGGGCGGATCGCTGCGCGGCCAGGCCTCGCCCGCGCTGCTTGCCCAATGGCTGGCCGTCGCTGCCGCACCGCTGATCCTGCTTGGCCTCGCCTGGCTGATCTTCGGCCGGACCCGGCGGCGCGAAGCGGAACGGTTCACTCAGAGCGTCCAGACTATGCGCTCCGAAGCCCGCAGCCTCGAGCAGTTGCTCGGTGTCCTGCGCCAGCGCCTCGATGAAGAGCAGGCGGCGCTATCGGGTCATGCCGAGCGGCTGATGCGCCTGGGTGACGAGGCGGGGCATCGGCTCGGCACCGTGACCCGCGACCTTGTCACCG
Organism: Sphingomonas kaistensis; assembly: GCF_036884275.1. Taxonomy (NCBI): domain Bacteria; kingdom Pseudomonadati; phylum Pseudomonadota; class Alphaproteobacteria; order Sphingomonadales; family Sphingomonadaceae; genus Sphingomonas; species Sphingomonas kaistensis. The sequence continues at coordinate 2,515,467 of NZ_CP145607.1, forward strand.
GAAGCGAAACGCTGACTCGCCATGCCGTGGCGCTCGACCGCGCGGCGGAAAGCGCAAGGATCGACGTCGGTGTGTTGCTGGAGGACTTGCCGCGGGCGGAAGCCAGCAGCCGCGCGATGGGCGAGGAATTGCGCGCCGCGGGCCGCGAAGCAAGTGCCCAGTCGGCGTCGCTCGAAGCGCAGCTCGCGGCGATCAGCGGACGGGCCCGCGAAGCCGAGGACCAGGTCGGCGGGGCGTCGCAGCGGCTGGTCGCCCACCTCACCCAGATCGAAAGCGCCGGCGCGGCCGCCGCCATGCGGGTCAGCGAAACCGGAACGACCGCCTCGGCGCAGGTCGATGCCTTGCTCGAACGCACGGCCGAGGCGCTCGGGCTGATCCGCGCGGGCGTCGACGAACAGGCCGCCGCCGTGCGCGGGCTGGTGGACCAGAGCGCGGCGGCGTTGGGCATTGCCGGCCAGGAAGCCGCGCTTCAGCTCGGTTCGCGCCTCAGCACCGCGGGTCAGGCCCTCGATGGCCTTGCCGCGCGGGTGGCGGAGCAGGACCGCGCCGTGACAGCGCTGGTCGCTGGCCTAGAACGCCAGCTGGCCGAGGTCGATCAGCGCTTTGTCGATCTGGCGGCCGAAGGCGACATGCGCGCGCAGGCGGTGGCAGCGGCAATCGACCGCGTTCGGCGCGAGCTCGACGGGCTAGGCGCGCAGCAGGCGGCCAGCGGCGGCACGCTGGACGATCTCAGCACCCGCACCGAGCATCTGCGCACCGCCATCGCATCGCTTCAGCGCGAATGCGGCGAGGAATTAAGCGGCGCGCTGGGCCATGCCGAGGGCGGCGCCGAGCGGCTGCTTGCCGCCGTGCAGGCCGCGCGCCCCGACGTCGAATGGATGAACGAAGCCGCGACCGGTATGACAGCGCGCCTGGAACAGGGCACCGCGGGGCTGTCCGGGCAGCAGCAGGCGCTCGCCGGACTTCTCGCCAGTGTCGAAACCGGCGTCGGCGGGGCCGAACAGCGGCTTGCCGACCTTCGCGCCGCGCTTGCCCAGGCAGGCGACGAAGCGACCCGGCTTCAGGCGGAGACCGGCCCGGCGCTGGTGCAGGCCATGGTGCAAGTCCGTGAAGCCGCCGCCCAGGCCGCGACCCGTGCGCGCGAAGCGCTGGCCGCGGTGGTGCCGGAAACCGCGCAGAGCCTTTCCGATGAAGCCCGCTCTGCCCTCGCACGAGCAGTCGAGGAAAGCGTCACCGGGCAATTAGGCGAAGTCGAGCGGGTCGCCGCCCGCGCGCTTGAGGCGGCGCGTCACGCATCGACCGGGCTTTCGCAGCAGATGCTCAATATCGGCCGCTCGGCGACCGCGCTCGAACAGCATCTCATCAAGACCCGCGAGGACGACCGGTTGGCCGACAGCGAGGCTTTTACCCGCCGCGCCGCGACCCTGATCGATTCGCTTCACAACGCCTCGATCGACGTCGGCCGCATTCTCAGCGACGAAGTCGACGATCGCGCCTGGGCGGCCTACCTCAAGGGCGATCGCGGCGTGTTCACCCGCAAGGCCGTGCGCCTGCTCACGGCGGGCGAGCTTCGCTTGGTCGAGCAGCAGGTCGCCAACGACCGCGATTTCGCCGCGTCGGTCACGCGCTACGTCCAGGATTTCGAAGCGATGCTGCGGCGCGCCTCGGCCGAACAGGAAGGCGGCATGATGTCCGTCACCCTGCTGTCGAGCGACATGGGCCGGCTCTACGCCGCGCTGGCGCAGGTGCTCGAGCGGCGGCGCTAGACCCTAGTTGTAAAAGTCCAGCGTTTCGGCCGTGATCCACCCCTGCGTCCAGTTGGCGTAGAACAGCGCGAACAGCACCAGCGAAATCAAGCCCGCGCGGATGAGGTGCCGCTTCAAGTCGAAGCGGTGCGGCGCGCTGTCGGCCTGCCCGGCGATCCGGGGCGCCCCCGCCTCTTCGTCCGTCTTCATCCCGAACGGCAGCATCAGGAATGCCGTAAAGACGAAGATCAGGAAATAAACGGCAAGGGCGCTTCCGGGGTTCACAGGCGGGTCACCAGCACTTCCACATTGGGCTTTTTGCCGGTCCACAAGGTGGCGCAGCGGCGCACGGCGAGGCGGATGGTCTCCCGCAATTTATCCTCGTCGCGGATCGGCGTGACGGCCTTGGCCGCGGTCGCCTGCGCGTCGCGGATGAAGTCGTCGCGATCCTCTTCGACAGGTACCCCGACCGCGCGCACCACCGGATCGGCGGCGAGCGTGCCATTGCTGCGCAACACGATGCTGACCGCGATCACGCCCTGGAAGGCGATGCGGCGGCGCTCGTTGATGGTCGCGCCATCGGCGGGCAGGATGACATCGCCGTCGAGAACCAGCCGTCCGACCCGTTCCTCGCCGATCTTCTTCGGCTCACCCGGCGCGAGGCGGATGAGGTCGCCGTTTTCCTGGATAAGGCTGCCGGGGATGCCGCTTTCGATGCCGAGCCGGGCCTGTTCGAGCAGGTGGCGGCGTTCGCCGTGGACCGGGACCAGCAGCTTGGGCCGAATCCAGTCGTACATCTGCTGCAATTCGGGGCGGCCCGGATGGCCCGACACGTGCACATGCGCCTGCCGCTCGGTGATGGTGCGAACGCCAAGCTCGGCCAGCTGGTTCATCACCCGCCCGACTGCGCGCTCGTTGCCGGGGATCTGGCGCGAGGAAAAGATCACCGTGTCCATCTCGCCGAGCTTGATTTCGTGCTGACCGGCGGCGATGCGGCCGAGCGCCGCGCGCGGCTCGCCCTGCCCGCCGGTGGCGACGATCAGCAGTTCGCGCCGCGGCAGGCGCATCGCTTCGTCGTAGCGGACCGTGTCGGTGAAGTCGGTGAGGTAACCGGTCGCCCGCGCCACCTGCAGATAGCGTTCGATCGAACGGCCCGCGACCGCGACCCGGCGCCCGGTGGCTTCGGCGACCTTGCCGATAGTGTGCAGCCGCGCGGCGTTGGAGGCGAAGGTGGTGACCAGCACGCGACCAGGCGATTCCTCGACGGCTTTCAGCAGCCCGTCGTAGACCTCGACTTCCGATCCCGACGCCTTGTCGGTAAAGGCATTGGTCGAATCGCAGACCATGACGTCGACGCCAAGATCGCCGATCGCCTTCAGTTTCTCCGGGCTGGTCGGATTGCCGAGCACCGGGGTGGGATCGAGCTTCCAGTCGCCGGTGTGGAAGACGCGGCCGTGCGGGGTTTCGATCAACAGGCCGTTGGCTTCGGGAATCGAGTGGGCCAGCGGCACCGGCGTCACCCGGAACGGCCCGAGGTCGAGCACGTCGCCCGGGTGAATCAGCCGCACCTTGACCTGACCGGTCAGCCCTTCTTCTTCCAGCTTGTGCGCGATCAGCCCGGCGGTGAAGGGCGTCGCGTAAAGCGGCACACCGAGGTCGGCGGCGAGATAGGGAATCGCGCCAATATGATCCTCGTGCCCGTGGGTCAGGACCAGCCCGACGAGGTCCTTGCGCCGTTTCTCGATGAACTCGAGGTCAGGGAGGATCAGGTCGATGCCGGGGTAATCGGTATCGCCGAAGGTCATACCGCAATCGACCATCAGCCACTTGCCGTTGGTGCCGTAGAGATTGACGTTCATGCCAATCTCGCCCGACCCGCCGAGCGCGAGGAAGAGCAGTTCGTTGCCTGGTGTCACAAAATTTCCTGTCATGGCCCAGTCAAGCGGGCCGTTCTTTATCGCAGTCCATTGAAAGGTCAGGAGCGGCGGCTGGACTGCCTTGCCGCCGGGCTCCTCATAATCTCGAGTCAGGCGGGCCGAAGGCTTCGCGCATGCAGAAGCGCCAATCCACGAATGGTCAGATCGGGCTCAACCGCATTGAATAGATTGTGTTGCTGGAACAAGGTCGCAAGGCCACCGGTCGCGATGCAGGTCACCGGGCGGCCGATTTCCGCGCGAACGCGGGCCAGCAAGCCCTCGATCATCGCGACATAGCCCCAATAGATCCCCGAGAGCATTTGGCTCGCTGTCGTGCGGCCGATGACGGCGTAATCCTCCGGCGCCTCGATCGCGATCCGCGGCAGCTTGGCGGCGGCGGCGACCAAAGCGTCGAGGCTGAGGTTGATGCCCGGGGCGATGATCCCGCCTTTGTAGGCGCCGTCATAATCGACGACGTCGAAGGTGGTGGCGGTGCCGAAATCGATCACTACCAGGTCGCCCGGATAAGCGGCATGGCCGGCGATGGCGTTCAGCACGCGGTCGGCCCCGACGTTGTGCGGTTCGTCGACATCGAGGCGGATGCCCCAGGCGGCGTCGCCCTGCCCCGCCACCAGCGGCTCCTGCCCGAAATATTTGCGCGACAGCGTCTGGAGGTTGTGCAGCGCGCGCGGGACGACGGTGCCGATGATGACGCCCGTGACGTCGCCGCGGGCATAGCCTTCGAGGCTGAGCAACTGGTGCAGCCAGACGGCATATTCGTCGGCGGTGCGGCGCGGGTCGGTGGCGATCCGCCAGCGCGCGGCGATGATCCCGTCCTCCGCCAGCAGCGCGAAGACGATGTTGGTGTTTCCGGCATCAACCGCGAGCAGCATGGCCTCAGGCGCTCCCCAGCATGACGTCGGCGGCATGGATGCGTCGCTCTTCGCCGGTTGCCAACGAGAGGCGAAGCGCTCCATCGGGGGCGAGGCCGGCGAAACTGCCCTCGATCTTCTCGTTGGCAGCAACATGAACCGAGAGTGGCGTTCCGACCGGATGCGCGCTTTCCAGCCACAGTGCGGCGAGACCGAGCGGATCGTGGCGCCACCGCTGGAGTTCGCGGGCGAAGGAGGCGGCGAGCAGCGGCGCAAAGGCTTCGGGGCTGACGAGGGCCACCGACGAGAGGGCTACGGTCTCACGGCCCGGGATTTCGGGGGCGTGGGCGAGATTGACGCCGAAGCCCGCGACCACGCGGTCTTCCTGCCGTTCGAGCAAGATGCCGGCAAGCTTGGCCGAGCCCAGCAGCAAGTCGTTGGGCCATTTCAGCATCAGGCCGGTGGCGGGCGCTGCCGCTTCCACCGCGCGGATCAGGGCAAGGCCGGCGGCGAGCGCGAGTGAGCCTGCCTGCGGATCGCCGGGACGCAACCGGACCAAGGTCGAACCGTGGAAATTGCCTGCCGGGCTCTCCCAGGCGCGGTTCTGGCGGCCCCGCCCCCGCTCCTGCCGGGCCGCGATCAGCCATTCGCCTTCAGGCGCGTGCGGCTCAGCGAGGAGATCGCTGTTGGTCGAGCCGGTGCGCTCGACAAAGCGGATGCGGCTCAAAAGCGCGCCCCGCGGCGCATCAGAAGACGCTGGCCGCGTCGGCCGCCGCGGTGGTCAGCGGATTGATCAGCAAATAGCCGAGCGGGCTGATGATTAGCGCACAGGCGGCGATCAGCACGGTTTCGGTCTTGCCACGGGCGGGCGCGAACGGCTCGGCCGGCGCATCGAAATACATGATCTTGATGACGCGCAGGTAATAATAAGCCCCGATCACGGTCAGCGCCGCGGCGGCCAGCGCCAGCAATTGCAGCCCGGCATCGACCGCCGCCTGGAACACCATCAGCTTGGGCCAGAAGCCGAACAAGGGCGGGATGCCGGCGAGGCTGAACATGAACATGGCCAACGCCAGCGCCAGCAGCGGGCGGGTCTGCGACAGGCCCGACAGGCTCGACAGGCTTTCCAGCGGACGCCCTTCGGCATCGCGCATCCGCATGATGCAAAGGAATGCGCCCAGCGTCATCACGACGTAGACCGCCGAGTAAACCAGCACCGCGGTCGCGCCTTCGCGGCCACCCGCGGCGAGGCCGACCAGCGCGAAGCCGACGTTGTTGATCGACGAATAGGCCAGCAGGCGCTTGATGTTGGTCTGGCCGTAAGCCGCGACCGCGCCGAGAATGATCGAAGCCAGCGCGGCGAAGATTACGATCTGGCGCCACTGGTCGGTGACCGGGCCCATCGCGTCAAGGCAGACGCGGGTCGCGAGCAGGATGGCGGCGGCCTTCTGCCCGGCAGCGAAGAAGGCGGTGACCGGCGTCGGCGCGCCTTCGTAGACGTCGGGCGTCCACATGTGGAACGGCACGGCGGCGATCTTGAAGGCGATGCCGGCGAGCGTGAAGACGAGACCGAACAGCAGCCCGAGGCTGGCGCCATTCGGACCGGCGAAGGCGGCGGCGATGCCGTCGAAATAGGTCGTCCCGGCAAAGCCATAGAGCAAGCTAATTCCGTACAGCAGAATGCCGCTGGCAAGGCCGCCAAGAACAAAATATTTGAGGCCCGCTTCGGCCGAACGCGCGTCATGGCGGCGATAGGAAGCGAGGACGTAGGCCGACAGGCTCTGCAGCTCGAGGCCGACGTAGAGCATCATCAGGTCGGTCGCGCTGACCATCACCGACGCGCCCAGCGCCGACAAGAGGATCAGCACCGCATATTCGGCGCCATGCTCATGGTTCTGGTCGAACCAGCCGTGGGCCATGACGATGGCGACCGCGGCGGAAAGATAGATGATAACCTTGCCGAAGGCGGCAAAGCCGTCGGCTGCCCACATGCCGTCGAACACCGATCCGGCGGTCTGCGGCGCGCCGATCAGCGCGAAGCAGGCGCCGACCAGCAGCACGATGGCGGCGACATGGGTGATGGTCGAGGAACGCCGCACGAAAGCGGCAACCATCATCAGCGCCACGGCGCCGAGGCCGAGGATGACTTCGGGAAGGATCGGAGCGAAGTTCATCAGTGCGCCTCCCCGGCGCCATGTTCGGAGGCCTTGGCCGCAACGGCGGCGGCCGGATTGCCGGCGGTCGGACGGCTGTCACCGGCCGGCTTCACCCGCTCGATCCGGGTCAGCAGCCGGCCCACGTCATCGCGCATCGGCGCCATGAAGCTTTCGGGATAGACACCCATCCACAGCACGATCGCGGCGATCGGCGCCAGCAGCGCCCATTCGCGGCGGTCGAGGTCGGCCATCGCCGACGCATCTTCCGTGCGGGCGGTGCCATAACTGATGCGCCAGTAGAGCCACAGCATATAGGCCGCGCCGAGGATGATGCCGGTGGTGGCGAAGATCGCGCCCCAGGTCGACACCTCGTAGGTGCCCATCATCGCCAGAAACTCGCCGACGAAACCGCTGGTGCCGGGCAGGCCGACCGCCGCCATGGTGAACAGCAGGAACAGCAAGGCATAAGCGGGCATGTTGTTGGCGAGGCCGCCGTATTTGGCGATCTCGCGCGTGTGCATCCGGTCGTAGATCACGCCGACGCAGAGGAAGAGCGCGCCTGAGACAAGGCCGTGGCTGAGCATCACGATCAGCGCGCCTTCGATCCCCTGTCGGTTGAAGGCGAACAGGCCGAAGGTGACGAATGCCATGTGCGCGACCGAGGAATAAGCGATCAGCTTCTTCATGTCGCCCTGCACCAGCGCGACGAGGCTGGTGTAGACGATGGCGACGCTCGACAGGCCGAACACCAAGGGCACGAACTGCGCGCTGGCTTCGGGGAACATCGGCAGGCTGAAGCGGATAAAGCCGTAGCCGCCCATCTTCAGCAGCACGCCCGCAAGGATCACCGACCCCGCGGTTGGCGCCTGGACGTGGGCGTCGGGAAGCCAGGTGTGGACCGGCCACATCGGCATCTTGACCGCGAAGCTGGCGAAGAAGGCCAGCCACAGCCATGTCTGCAGGCCCGGCGCGAAGTCGGTCGCCATCAGGGTCGGGATGTCGCCGGTGCCGGCCACGCCGATCATCACCAGCATCGCGACCAGCATCAGCACCGAGCCGAGCAGGGTGTAGAGGAAGAACTTGTAGCTCGCCTTGATCCGCTCGACCCCGCCCCAGATGCCGATAATCAGGTACATCGGGATCAGACCGGCTTCGAAGAAGATGTAGAACAGCAGCAGGTCCTGCGCCATGAACACGCCGAGCATCAGCGCTTCCATGAGCAGGAAGGCGGCCATGTATTCGGGCACCCGCTTGTCGATCGAGCGCCAGCTCGCGCCGATGCAGATCGGCATCAGGAACACGCTGAGCATGATCAGCATCAGCGCGATACCGTCGATCCCGAGCGCCCAGTTCAGGTAGGGCGTGCCGAGGCTCACCCGCTCCTGGAACTGCCACTGTGCGCCACCGACGTCGTAGCCTGCCCACAGGACGCAGCCGAGCACGAACAGCGCCACCGTCGCACCCAGCGCCAGCCAGCGCGCGCCATCCGCCTTGAGGAACAGGCAGCCGAGCGCCGCCAGCAGCGGCAAAGCGATCATCAGGGAGAGAATGGGAAAGCTCATATCAGCTGGTCATCGCCCAGGTGGCCAGGCCGACGAGGCCGAGCATCATCACCAAGGCATAGGAGTTGAGATAGCCGGATTGGAGCGCCGCGGTCATGCGGTTGCCGACGCCCACCGCATGGGCCGCTCCGTGCGGGCCGAAGCGGTCGATCGTCTGCTCGTCGCCGCGCTTCCAGAAGAAGCGGCCGAGTGCCAGCGACGGGCGGACGAACAGGAAGTTGTAGATTTCGTCGAAATACCACTTGTTCATCAGGAAGGCGTGAATCGGCCCGGTCGCGGCCACCCACTTGGCAGGCATGTCCGGACGGCGGATGTAATTGTTCCACGCAAGCGCCAGGCCGATCAGCATCACAAGACCGGGGGTCAGCTTCACCCACAGCGGCACGTGGTGCGCGGCTTCCACCAGTTCGAAGTTGTGGACCAGGCTGCCGTTCCAGAAGGCTTGTCCTTCTTCGGCTCCGAAGAACGGATAATAGAAAGCAAAGCCGGCGAACACTGCGCCCAGGCTCAGCACGCCCAGCGGCACCAGCATGGTCCACGGGCTTTCATGCGGGTGGTAGCCGGCGGTGCCGGTGACCGGCTGCGCGGTCGAATGGCTGCTGTCGCCATGCTCCTGGTCCGGGTGATCGTGATGATCGCCATGAACCGCGTGCTGGATATGCTCGGAACCTGCCCAGCGCGCCTTGCCGAAGAAGGTCAGGAAGATGAGGCGCCAGCTGTAGAAACTGGTCAGCAGCGCGGCGAACGCACCGACGAAGAACGCCATCGTCCCATGCACGGTCCCGCTGGCGAATGCGCTCTCGAGGATGGCGTCCTTGGAATAGAAGCCGGCGAAGCCGAACACCCCGATGATCCCGACGCCGGTGATCGCCAGCGTGCCGAGCACCATTGCCCAGAAGGTCAGCGGAATCTCTTTCCGGAGCGCGCCATAGTAACGCATGTCCTGCTCGTGATGCATGGCATGGATGACCGAGCCAGCGCCTAGGAACAGCAACGCCTTGAAGAAGGCGTGGGTGAACAGGTGGAACATCGCCGCGCCGTAAGCACCCACGCCCGCAGCGAAGAACATGTAGCCGAGCTGGCTACAAGTCGAATAAGCGATCACCCGCTTGATGTCGTTCTGGACCAGGCCGACGGTCGCCGCGAACAGAGCGGTCGCGAGGCCGACGTAGGTGACGACGGTCATCGCGGTCGGGCTGACCTCGAACATCGGCGACAGGCGACAGACCATGAACACGCCGGCGGTGACCATGGTCGCGGCGTGGATCAGGGCGCTGACGGGCGTCGGGCCTTCCATCGCGTCGGGAAGCCAGGTGTGGAGGCCGAGCTGCGCCGACTTGCCCATCGCGCCGACGAACAGCAGCAGGCAGAGCAGGGTCATGGTGTCGACCCGCATCCCGGCAAAGCCGATGGTCGATCCGGCCATGCTCGGGCTCGCGGCGAGGATCGCCGGGATCGAGACGGTGCCGAACACCAGGAAGGTGCCGAAGATGCCGAGGCTGAAGCCGAAGTCGCCGACGCGGTTGACCACGAACGCCTTCATCGCGGCCGCGTTGGCCGACGGCTTGTGATACCAGAAACCGATCAGCAGGTAGGAAGCAAGGCCGACCCCTTCCCAGCCGAAGAACATCTGGATCAGGCTGTCGGCGGTCACCAGCATCAGCATGGCGAAGGTGAACAGCGACAGATAGGCGAAGAAGCGAGGCTGGCTAGGATCCTCGTCCATGTAACCCCAGCTGTAGAGGTGGACGAGGCTGGAGACGGTGGTGATCACCACCAGCATCACTGCCGTCAGCGTGTCGACGCGCAGGCTCCAGTCGACAACCAGGTCGCCCGAGCGGATCCAGTCGAGCACGGGTACCACGGTGGCGGTGTTCGCGCCCGACAGGAAGCCGAGGAAGATCGGCCAGGAAAGCGCGCAGCTGATGAACAACGCAGCGGTGGTGATGGCCTTGGCCGGCACCTTGCCGATCGCACGTCCGCCGAGGCCCGCGACCAGCGCGGCCAGCAGCGGCAGGAAGACGATGAGGATGATGGACTGCATGTTACCCGCGCATCTGGTCGGCGGCGTCGACCGCGATGGTCCCGCGGCGGCGGAAGAAGATCACCAGGATCGCCAGCCCGATCGCGGCCTCGGCGGCGGCGACGGTCAGCACGAACATGGCGAAGATCTGCCCCTTCATGTCGCCGAGGTAGGCGCTGAAGGCGACGAGGTTGATGTTGACGCTGAGCAGCAGCAATTCGATCGCCATCAGCATCAGGATGACGTTGCGCCGATTGAGGAAGATGCCGAGCACGCCGATCACGAACAGGATCGCCGACACCGTCAGATAATGCACCAGCCCGATCACAGCTCGATCCCCTCGCCCGATGGCTGATTGACGTTGCGCACCGCGTCCTGCGGACGGCGACCGATCTGGCGGCTGGCATTCTGCCCGCGCGCGTCGCCGCGGCTGCGATGGGTCAACACGATCGCGCCGATCATCGCCACCAGCAGGATGAAGCCGGCCAGTTCGAACGGCAGCAGGTAGCGGCTGTACAGCTCTGCTCCCAACGCCTCGATGTTCTGGACCGCCGGCGCGGCAGGCGCTCCGCCCAGCGCCGGACCCGCGTTATAGGCGGAGGTCGCGATCACAATCTCGGCCAGAAGGACGATCGCAATCAGCAGCCCGAACGGCAGGTTGCGGTTGAAGCCCGAGCGGAGCTGCGTGAAGTCGATGTCAAGCATCATGACCACGAACAGGAACAGCACCGCGACTGCGCCGACGTAGACGATCACCAGCAGCATGGCGATAAACTCGGCCCCGACCAGCAGCATCAAGCCCGCCGCATTGAAGAAAGCCAGGATCAGCCACAGCACCGAATGCACGGGGTTGCGCGCGAAGATCACCAGCACGGCAGACGTGATGGTGACGGTCGCGAAAAGGTAAAAGGCGATGAGCGCGATCATGAGATGGCCGGGCGCTTAACGGTAGGGCGCATCGGCGGCAAGGTTCGCCGCGATGGCCGCTTCCCAACGATCGCCGTTCGCGAGCAGCTTGGACTTGTCGTACAACAGCTCCTCGCGGGTCTCGGTCGAAAATTCGATGTTCGGCCCTTCGACGATGGCGTCCACCGGGCACGCTTCGGCGCACAGCCCGCAATAGATGCACTTCACCATGTCGATGTCGTAGCGGGTGGTGCGGCGGCTGCCGTCCTCACGCGGTTCGGCCTCGATGGTGATCGCCAACGCCGGGCACACCGCTTCGCACAGCTTGCACGCGATGCAGCGTTCCTCGCCATTGGGATAACGACGGAGCGCATGCTCACCGCGGAAGCGCGGGCTTTGCGGCGTCTTCTCGTAAGGATAGTTGATCGTCGCCTTGGGCTTGAAGAAATACTTCAGCGTGAGGGCGTGACCCTTCACCAGCTCCCACAGCGTAAACGACTTCAAGATCTGCGCGGCATTCATGGCCGGTCAGGCTCCATAACGGGTCAGCATCAACCACAGGCTGATGGCGAAGACGAAGAACAGCGACAGCGGCAGGAAGATCTTCCAGCCCAGCCGCATCAGCTGGTCGTAGCGGTACCGCGGCACGGTCGCGCGGACCCAGCCGAAGACGAAGAAGAAGAACATCATCTTGACCAGCAGCCAGATGATGCCCGGAATATCGAACCACGGAATGAGGTCGATGTTGAGCGGCGGCAGGAACCCGCCCCAGAACAGGATGGCGTTGAGCGCGCACATCAGGATGACGTTGCCATATTCGCCGAGCCAGAAGAGCGCGAAGCTCATCGACGAATATTCGGTCTGGAAGCCCGCGACGAGCTCGCTTTCGGCCTCGGTCAGGTCGAACGGCGTGCGGAAGGTTTCGGCCATCGACGAGATGAGAAACACCACCGCCATCGGGAACAGCAAGGGATTGAACCCGAAGCCGTTGAGCAGCCCGAAGATATGGCCCTGCTGCGCCATGACGATGCCGGTCATGTTGAAGGTGCCGGCGTAGAGCACGACGCAGATTAGTACGAAGCCGATCGACACTTCGTAGCTGACCATCTGCGCGGCCGCGCGGAGCGCCGAGAAGAAGGGATATTTCGAGTTCGACGCCCAGCCGGCGATGATCACGCCGTAGACGCCCAGGCTCGACGCCGCGAGGATGTAGAGCAGGCCAACGTTGATGTCCGACAGCACCACGCCGACGTCGAAGGGCACTACCGCCCAGACGATCAGCGCGACGGTGAAGCTGATGATCGGCGCCAGCAGGAACAGGCCCTTGTTGGCGCTGGTCGGGATGATGGTCTCCTTGAGGAAGACCTTGAGGCCGTCGGCAAAGCTTTGCAGCAGGCCGAACGGGCCGACCACGTTGGGACCGCGGCGAAGCGCCATGGCGGCCCAGATCTTGCGCTCGGCATAGATGATCATCGCCACCGCCAGCATCAGCGGAAGCGCGATCAGCAGGACGCCGGCGATGGTCGCCAGGAACCACGACCAGTCGTAGTTGAGGCCCCAGCCCTGGAAGGTAGCGGTCACAGCTTAGAAGTCCCTGAAGTCAAGCCAAGCATGATCAGCACGGCGATGGCCATGACGAAAATCCCGATGACGCCGACAGACAAAGGCGCGCGGGGACGGCGCAGCTCCTTCGCGATTTCCTCGGGTGTCATTCCGCCGCCTCTGCGAAGGTCTGGCCATGGATCAGCTCGGCGGAGCAGCGCTGCATTACAGGGCTGGCGCGGCTGATGGCGTTGGTGAGGTAGAAATCCTTGACCGGCAGGCCGACCGGGCCGCCGGCGTCGGCCGACAGCGACGGCGGCGACCACGGCAGGTCGAGAAGGCCGAGCTCGCCCAGCGCGGGCACGTCGGCGATCATCGCGGCGCGAAGCTGGTCGAAGCGGTCGAAGGCAAGTGGCTTGCCGACGAGGTCGGACACGGCGCGCAGGATGGTCCAATCCTCGCGCGCTTCGCCCGGCGCAAAGCTCGCCTTTTCGGCGCGCTGCACACGGCCTTCGAGGTTGACGAAGGTGCCGTGCTTTTCGCTGTAGGCCGCGCCCGGCAGGACGAGGTCGGCCTGCTTGGCTCCCTTGTCGCCGTGATGGCCAATATAGACCTTAAAAGCGCCGGCAAAGCGCTCGGGCGCGACTTCGTCGGCCCCGAGCAGCAGGACCAGCTCGGGCGACGCGGCTTCGAGGTCAGCGATGCCACCCTTCTGGCCGTAGCCCAGCATCAGCGAGGCCATCCGGCTGGCGGCGGTGTGGATGACGTTGAAGCCGTTCCAGCCGTCCTTGACGAGGCCGAGTGGCCCCACGAGCGCCAGCGCAGCACCAAGCGCCCCTGCACCCAGCGCGCCGGGACCGACAATGACCGCCGGACGCTCCGCTTTGGCGAAGGCATCGGTGACCGCCTTGGGCAGCTTGCCGAGGATCGCCAGATCGTCGCCGATATCGGCCACCGGATACGTCAGGTCGACCGCCGGCCCGACGCTGAATACCGCCGCGCCCGCGCGTCGCGACGCCTTGAGCAACCGCGTGTTGACCAGCGGCGCTTCCCAGCGCGGATTGGTGCCGATCAGCAGGATGGCGTCGGCGGTCTCGATCCCCGCGAGGGTCGAGTTGAACGCCACCGCCGAAAGCGAGGTCACATCATAATCGAGGCCGGTCTGACGACCTTCGAGCAGGGTGGAGCCTTGGCCCTGGAGCAGCTTCTTGGCCGCGAACATCGTCTCCGCGTCGAGCAGGTCACCCGCGATCGCCGCGACCTTCGACCCGGCGCTCTTCAGCTTGCTCGCAAACAGCTCGAGTGCCTCAGCCCAGGTCGCCGCGCGCAACTTGCCGCCTTCGCGCAGCCACGGGCGGTCGAGGCGATTGCGGACCAACGCGTCGGCGTGGTGCCGCGTCTTGTCGCTGATCCATTCCTCGTTGACGTCCTCGTTGATGCGCGGAAGGATCCGCATCACCTGAGGCCCGCGAACGTCGAGGCGGATGTTGCTGCCGACCGCGTCCATCACATCGATCGACGGGATCTTGCGCAGTTCCCATGGGCGATATTCAAAATTCTGCGGCGCCTGCAGAAGCGCGCCCACCGGGCACAGGTCGGCAAGGTTGCCGCTCAGCTCGCTGGTCAACGCCCGCTCGAGATACGCCGTAATCTGCGCATCCTCGCCGCGATACAGCATGCCCAGTTCGGGCGTGCCCGCGACCTCTTCGGCAAAGCGCACGCAGCGGGTGCACTGGATGCAGCGGGTCATCGCGGTCTTGATGACCGGACCCATATATTTGTCGTCGACCGAGCGCTTGTTCTCGTTGAAGCGGCTGGACGAGCGGCCATAGGCCATCGCCTGGTCCTGCAGATCGCATTCGCCGCCCTGATCGCAGATAGGGCAATCGAGCGGGTGATTGATGAGGAGGAACTCCATCACCCCTTCGCGCGCCTTCTTGACCATCGCCGTGTCGGTGCGGATCGTCTGGCCGTCAGCAGCCGGAAGCGCGCAGCTCGCCTGCGGCTTGGGAGGGCCGGGCGCGACTTCGACTAGGCACATGCGGCAATTGCCCGCGATGCTCAGCCGCTCGTGGTAGCAGAAGCGCGGGATCTCCTTGCCGGCAAGCTCGCATGCCTGCAGCACGGTCGCCCCTGCGGGGACCTCGATCTCTTCGCCGTCGACGGTAACCTTGGGCATTATTCGGCAGCCTCGAGCATCGCCCCGCCGTTGCGCTCCGTCATGCGGCGCTCAAGCTCGGGGCGGAAATGTTTGATCAGGCCCTGGATCGGCCACGCCGCCGCGTCGCCGAGCGCGCAGATGGTGTGGCCTTCGACCTGCTTGGTAACGTCGTAGAGCTTGTCGATCAGCTCGGGGCTGCCGTCGCCTTCACGCAGCCGCTCCATGATCCGCCACATCCAACCGGTGCCTTCGCGGCACGGGGTGCACTGGCCGCAGCTCTCATGCTTGTAGAAATAGCTGATGCGGCTGATCGCGCGGACGATGTCGGTCGACTTGTCCATGACGATGACCGCTGCGGTGCCAAGTCCGGAGCCGACCGCCTTCAGGCCATCGAAGTCCATTGGCGCGTCTATGATCTCGGCCGCCGGCACCAGCGGTACCGAGCTTCCACCCGGGATCACCGCGAGCAGATTGTCCCACCCGCCATGGATACCGCCGCAATGGCGATCGATCAGCTCGCGGAAGGAGATGCTCATGCTCTCCTCGACTACCGCCGGCTTGTTCACATGGCCGCTGATCTGGAAGAGCTTGGTGCCCTCGTTCTTCTCGCGCCCGAAGCCGGCGAACCAGCTGGCGCCGCGGCGCAAAATGGTCGGGACCACCGCGATCGATTCGACGTTGTTGACCGTGGTCGGGCAGCCGTAGAGCCCCGCACCGGCCGGGAACGGCGGCTTGAGACGCGGACGGCCCATCTTGCCTTCGAGGCTTTCCAGCATCGCGGTCTCTTCGCCGCAGATGTAGGCGCCGGCACCGCGATGGCAGAAGATGTCGAAGTCGTAGCCCGACCCGGCTGCATTCTTGCCGACCAGACCCGCAGCATAGGCCTCGGCGATGGCCTTCTCGAGCGCCTGCGCCTCACGGATGTATTCGCCGCGGATGTAGATGTAGCAGGCCCGCGCACGCATCGCGAAGCTGGCGATCAACGCGCCTTCGATCAGCTTGTGCGGATCGTGACGGATGATCTCGCGGTCCTTGCACGACCCGGGCTCGGATTCGTCGGCATTGATCACCAGGAAGTTGGGTTTGCCGGGCTTGGGCTCCTTGGGCATGAAGCTCCACTTCATGCCGGTCGGGAAGCCCGCCCCGCCGCGCCCGCGCAGGCCCGACGCCTTGACCGCGTCGATGATCGCGTCGGGGCCGACGGCCATCAGCGCCTTGGTATTGTCCCAGTCGCCGCGCGCCTGCGACGCCTTCAGATCGGGCGACTGAAAGCCGTAGACGTTGGTGAAGATGCGGTCCTTGTCGGACAGCGGTCCTGTGTAGCCCATCTTAGAGCGAGCCCTGGCTGAGGAAGTAGATGACCGCGATCACGATTGCCGCAAGCACGGCAAGCTTGACCACGCCCTTGATGAACTTGAGCGCGAGAAAGGCGGCGATGACGCCGACGATGATCAGGATGACCGAGCCTTCCACTCAGGCGCCCTCGCCCGCTTCCGCCCACATCGGGCGATAGTCGTAATTGCGCTCGGTCATCTTCTTGAGGCTGGTCGGGCCGCCCTCGGGGCAGCTGGTCTGCCGCCCGATCTGAGAGCCCGCTTTGACCGGCTTGCCGGCCGTCAGCGCGTCGAGCACCCTGGTCATGCTCTCTTCGGTCAGATCCTCGAAATTGTCGTCGTTGATCTGGACCATCGGTGCGTTGGCGCAGGCGCCCAGGCACTCGACCTCGGTCAGGGTGAACAGGCCATCGGGCGAGGTCCCGCCCTTCTTCATGCCTTTGGCATAGCAAGCCTTGAGCACGTCGTCGGACCCGCGCAGCATGCACGGCGTGGTGCCGCACACCTGGACGTGGAATTTGCCCACCGGCACCAGATTGAACATGGTGTAGAAGCTGGCGACCTCCATCGCGCGGATTGGGGGAAGCCCACATTCTGCAGCGACGAATTCGATCACCGGGATCGGCAGCCAGCCTTGCGTGCCGGTCTCGGCGCCGACCTGCCGCTGGGCAAGATCGAGCAAGGGGATCACGGCCGAGGCCTTGCGGCCTTCCGGATATTTGGCAAGCGCACGCGCAGCCTCGGGCGCATGCGCCTTGTCCCACGCGAAAGCGCTCCAGCGCTCGCGCAGTTCGGGGACATCGGGGGCGAAATGACGCTCGGCCATTAGCGGTCACACTCCCCGAACACGATGTCCATCGCGCCGAGCACGGCAGTCGTATCGGCCAGCATGTGACCCTTCATCATGAAGTCCATCGCCTGCAGGTGGCTGAACGCAGTCGGCCTGATCTTGCAGCGGTAAGGTTTGTTGGTGCCGTCGGCGACCAGATAGACGCCGAACTCGCCCTTGGGGCTTTCGGTCGCGACATACACTTCGCCCGCCGGCACGTGATAGCCTTCGGTGTAAAGCTTGAAGTGGTGGATGAGCGCCTCCATCGAGGTCTTCATCTCTGCCCGCTTGGGCGGGAACACCTTGCGGTCGCTCGACCCGATCTCGCCCTTGGGCATCTCGTTCAGGCACTGGCGGATGATGCGCCAGCTCTGACGAACCTCTTCGACCCGGACCATGAAGCGGTCGTAGCAGTCGCCGCGGGTCCCGACCGGCACGTCGAACTCCATCCGGTCGTAGACCTCGTACGGCTGCGACTTGCGGATATCCCACGGCATGCCCGAGCCGCGGATCATCGGACCCGAGAAGCCCCAGGCGATCGCGTCTTCCTTGGTGACGATTGCGATATCGACGTTGCGTTGCTTGAAGATGCGGTTGTCGGCGACCAGGCTGATCGCATCCTCGAACAGCTGCAGGCGCTTGTCGAGGAAGGTGCCGATTTCGTCCAGCGTCTTGGGCGTGATGTCCTGGTGGACGCCGCCGACGCGGAAATAGTTGGCGTGCATCCGCGCGCCCGACACGCTTTCGTAGATCTGCATCAGATCTTCGCGCAGCTCGAACAGCCACAGGTTGGGCGTCATCGCGCCCACGTCCATGACGTGGGAGCCAAGGTTCAGCATGTGGTTCTTGATGCGGGTCAGTTCCGCCATCATCACCCGGATGTACTGGGCGCGGATCGGCACCTCGAGACCCATCAGCTTCTCTGCCGCGAGCACGAAGCTATGCTCCATGCACATCGGCGAGCAGTAATCGAGGCGATCGAAATAGGGGATCGCCTGCGCATAGGTCTTGTATTCGATCAGCTTTTCGGTGCCGCGGTGAAGCAGGCCGACGTGCGGATCGCAGCGTTCGACGATCTCGCCGTCCAATTCCATGATCAGGCGCAGCACGCCGTGCGCGGCCGGGTGCTGCGGGCCGAAGTTGATCGTGTAATTCTGGATCGCCTCGTCGCCGAGGTTCTGGTCGCCGCGCTCGGGCAGGACACCGATCTCGACGCGGGTGGTCTGGCGGCCCTCGTCGAGCGCAACGCCATTCTCTTCGCTGATAGCCATTACTGCGCCTCCCCGCCGTCGCGGGTCACGTTCTTGCTGTCGGGGACCGGCTCGTCGGTTTCGGTGAGCTTGCCGCCGAGCTGCGCCGACTTGTCGCTGTTCGACTTTCGGGCCTCAACCGACGCTTCAGCCATGCCGGCGGTTTTGCGGTCCTCGTTATCGGTATTGTACGGTTTTTCGCCGCCACGCTCGCCGGCGCCTCTGCCAGCTTCGACCTTCGGCGCGGCCGCGGTGGCAGGCGCAGGCGAAGCACCCCCCGGAGCGCCCGGCTCGGCCTTTTCATCGCCCGGCAGGCGATATTCCGGCCCGTTCCACGGCGTCAGGAAGTCGAAGGTACGGAAATCCTGCGCCAGGCTGACCGGCTCGTACACCACGCGCTTCTCGGCTTCCGAATAACGCATCTCGGTATAACCGGTCAGCGGGAAGTCCTTGCGCAGCGGATAGCCCTCGAACCCGTAGTCGGTGAGAATCCGGCGAAGGTCGGCATTGCCGGCGAAGGTCACCCCATAAAGGTCGAACACTTCGCGCTCGAGCCAGCCGGCGACCGGCCACAGGGTCGTGACGGTCGGCACCGGGGTCGTCTCGTCGGTCCGCACCTTGACGCGAATGCGGCGGTTCCGGGTCAGCGAGAGCAGGTGGTAATTGACCTCGAAGCGCTCCGGATTCTCCGGGTAATCAACCCCGGCGATCTCCATCAGCTGCTGATATTCGAGGCCGGGCGTGTCGCGCAGCAGGCGGCAGGCGTCGGCCACGCCGTCGCGCTGCACGGTCAGCGTGATTTCGTCCGCCTGATCCTTCACGTCGAGGATCAGCGAACCGAGCGCGGCCTGGGCCGCATCGATCACGCCCTCGTCGGACGCGGTCCTAGGAGCCGAATGGGTCACCGCTCAATCGTCCCCTCGCGGCGGATCTTCCGCTGCAATTGCATGATCCCGTAGAGCAGGGCTTCGGCGGTCGGCGGGCAGCCCGGGACATAGATGTCGACCGGAACGATCCGATCGCAGCCGCGAACGACGCTGTAGCTGTAGTGATAATAGCCGCCGCCATTGGCGCAGCTGCCCATCGAGATGACGTAGCGCGGCTCGGCCATCTGGTCGTAGACGCGGCGCAGTGCCGGGGCCATCTTGTTGCACAAGGTGCCGGCGACGATCATCACGTCCGACTGACGCGGTGACGCACGCGGGGCAACGCCGAACCGTTCGAGGTCGTAGCGCGGCATGTTGACGTGGATCATCTCCACCGCGCAGCAGGCAAGCCCGAAGGTCATCCACCACAGCGAGCCGGTGCGGGCCCAGGTGAACAGGTCCTCGGCCGACGTCACGAGAAAGCCCTTCTCGTCGAGGTCCTTGCCCATCTCGGTCAGGCGGGCGTGCTCAGGCGAGCCGGGGGTCAGACCATAGGCGCGGGCGATCTCTTCCTCGGTCGGATAGGGATTGGCCGCGGGGTCGAGCATCACTCCCATTCGAGCGCTCCCTTCTTCCAGGCATAAGCAAGGCCGAGCGCCAGTTCGGCGAGGAACACCATCATCGCGCCCCAGCCGAGCCAGCCGGTGCTGTCGAGCGTAACCGCCCACGGGAACAGGAACGCCGCTTCGAGGTCGAACACGATGAACAGGATCGCGACCAGGTAGAAGCGGACGTCGAACTGCGAGCGCGAATCCTCGAACGCCGGAAAGCCGCACTCATATTCGGTGAGCTTCTCGGCATAAGGCTTGTCGGCGCCGGTGAACTTGGACGCGATGATCGGCGCGAACACGAAGATCGAGCTGAGAGCGAGCGCCACGCCCAGGAACAACAGGATCGGCAGATATTGTGCGGCGACTGCGGCCACGCGAGACTCTCCGGTAATAGGTTGGCCGCGCTCTAGAGCAGGGCTGGGCCGGAAACAACCATCAGAAGGACCATATGGTCCCCCTTTGTCCCTTTAGCGGGACGCGCCCGGCCTCAACTCCGCAGCGCGCTCGCGACGAGCTTGTGAAGGCGGCTGTGGAGGTCGCCGTTGGCGGCGATATACTCGCGGCGTTCAAGCATCCGATCTTGGCCGCGATAGTCGGACACGAAGCCGCCCGCTTCCTTGACCAGCAGCATGCCCGCCGCGGAGTCCCAGACGTCGAGATCGTCTTCCCAGAAGCCGTCCATCCGCCCTGCCGCAACCCACGCGAAGTCGAGGCTGGCGGCGCCGAACCGGCGGATCCCCGCGACTTCGGGCGCGATGGCGGAGTAGATCCGGTTCCATTGCGCGACGTCCGAGCGTCCGAGATGTGGGATGCCCGTCCCGATCAGGGCCTCGTCGAGATAACGGCGGGCCGACACGCGCAGGCGGCGGTCGTGAAGCCAGCTGCCACGGCCTTTTTCGGCCCAGAAGGTCTCGTCGGTCAGGGGCTGGTAGACCAGAGCATGGGTGATGTCGGGCTGCCCGTTGGGCTTCTTCTCCTCGACCGCGATCGAGATGGCGAAGTGCGGAATGCCGTGGAGGAAGTTGGTGGTCCCATCCAGCGGGTCGACGATGAAACGCGGCTTGGCGGGATTGCCGGCGATCTCGCCGCTTTCCTCGAGCAGGAAGTTCCAGTCGGGACGCGCGGCCTTGAGTTCGCCGAGAATGGTTTCCTCGGCCTGTCGGTCGGCCATGGTGACGAAATCGCCCGGGCCCTTCTTGGACACCTGCAGCTCGCCCACCTCGCCAAAGTCGCGGCGAAGCTTGGGGGCGGCCTTGCGGGCGGCCTTTTGCATGACGGCGATCAGGCCGGAGTGGGAAACCATGGCAATTCTCCCCCCTCCCGAATGCGGGAGGGGACGGGGGTGGGTCGGTTGGGCGGGACAGGCGAACCCTGCCCCGGGCTCATTCAGTCGGCGCGGCGGACGTAGGTCTGTTCGTAGACGTCGACCACGATCTTGGTGCCGCTCGAAATATGCGGCGGGACCATGACGCGCACGCCATTGTCGAGGATCGCGGGCTTGTAGCTGGACGAAGCGGTCTGGCCCTTCACCACGGCGTCGGCCTCGACAATGGTGGCTTCGATGGTGTCGGGAAGCTGCACCGAGATGGCTTCTTCCTCATAAAGCTCCATCACCACGTCCATGCCGTCCTGCAGGAAAGCGGCAGCATCGCCCAGCAGGTCGCGCGGCAGGCTGACCTGGTCGTAGGTGTCCTTGTCCATGAACACGAGCATGTCGCCTTCAGGGTACAGGAACTGGAAGTCCTTGGTGTCGAGGCGGACGCGCTCGACGCTTTCGGCCGAGCGGAAGCGGACGTTGTTCTTGCGACCATCGCGCAGGTTCTTGAGTTCGACCTGCATGTAGGCGCCACCCTTGCCGGGCTGGGTGTGCTGGATCTTCACCGCACGCCAGATGCCGCCTTCATATTCGATGATGTTGCCGGGACGAATTTCGACGCCGCTGATCTTCATGGATCCGCTACTTCCGCTTCTACAGGTTGAAAGAGCTTGGCCGAAAACGCCCGGCCGAGGGCCAGCCCCCTAGCCGCGTTCGCCTTTTCCGGCAAGCTGGGGGTAGGGATTGATCGGAGTGCCCTGCCACCACCGCTCGCCCGGGCTCATCCGGTAGATGGCGTAATGAAGGTGCGGCCCGGACGGGCTTGCATTGCCGCTGATCCCCACCGTGCCGATGGGGTCACCCCGACTGATACGTTGCCCTTCCTGAAGGCCCGGCGCGTAGGAATCGAGATGGGCGTAGTAATGCAGCCATTGGCCGTCGGGTGAGCGGACATAGGCGGTGATCCCGCCGCCGCCGCGCGAAAAGAACAGTTTCTCGACCGTGCCTTCGGTGGCCGCCACGACAGGCGTTCCGCGCGGCGCCATGATGTCGATGGCATTATGCACGCGGCTCCCGCCGCCCCGGCTCGCCTTATAGGTGTCGGTCAGGTCCGCCATTCGGATCCCGGCCACGGGAATGGCCAGCCCCGAGGACGAGATGATCAGTGGCCCGGCCGGCCCGCCATCGCGGCGCGGCGCTCGGGCGCTACGATTGACCCCGACCCGCTCGGCCGCCTCGGTGGCGAGCGCCTCGGCTGCCGAGGGCGGATCGGCGCCGCGGCTGACGTTGCGCCACCACAGCCACGCGCCGAACGCCAGCAAGGCAAAGATGATGGCATTGCCGAAGAGACTTAGCCGGCTGACCCGCACCGCTGCCCCCTTTGTCCCGTCAGGCCTGGAAAATGGCCGTGAAGCCGGGCTTCATGATCCGGCTCAGGCGGATCACATCCCAGTTCGCGAGCCGGATGCAGCCCGAGCTTTCGGCCCGGCCGATCGTCTCAGGCGAATCGGTGCCGTGGATTCCGTAATGCTCCTTAGTCAGGTCGAGCCAGGCGACCCCGACGGGCCCGTTCGGTCCCGGCGGAAGCATCTGCTCGGGCTCGTTCGGGTCCTTCCCCTTGAGCAGGCGCGGCTGATATTTGAACGGCGGTTCGAACGCATAGGTCGTCACCTTCCAGCGCCCGATCGGCAGCGGATATTGCGACGACCCCATGGTCACCGGAAACTGGGCGACCAGCTTGCCCGGATTGTCGTCGAGCTTGGGCGCCGGACCGGGATTGGAATTGGTGCTGTACTGCCCCTCGGGCACCTTGCCCTCGTACACCCGCATCACGCCTTCAGACTTGTCGACGACGATGAAGTCGCCCTTGGGCTGGTTGGCATCGACGTTGAAGAAATTGAGCAGCCGCCCCTGCTTGTCACCGATCGCGCCGGCATAATCGCGCGAGCCCGGAAGTACGTTCGGAAGGCGTAGCACCGCCCCCTGCCCGATCGGCTTGTCCGGGCCGTTCAACGCGACGATCGTCTGTGGCGTGGTGTGAAAGCGCTCGGCGAGCTGCTCGAGCGAATTGCGATAATGCAGCCCATCGAGCTTTGCCTGGTCCGCCGCGTCCTTGGGGAATGGAAACACGAACGGGCCACGAAGATCGTTTTCGCCGAGCCTGAGCATCCGGGTCGACGGCCGCTTGAGCTGAAGCAGCGCCTGGCGGGTCGCGCCGTCGAGTTCGCCCGTCACCGGCAGGTTGCGGCTTTGCTGGAACCCGCGCAGCGCCTGCGCGAACACCATGCCCTTCTTGCCGTCGATCACCCCGCTCGGAAACCCGGCGACATCGAGCAGGACCTGTGCGTGGAAGACCGTGCCGTCGATCGGCGATCCCGGCGTGCCCGGAGCGACCCACGGCTTGGCGGCAGTCGCAGCGGCCGGGCTGTTGGTGGCGGCAGGCTGCTGCGCCAGCGCGTGTCCGGCAGCGGCAAGGCCTGCACCGGCGGCGAGGAGAAGAACAACAGTACGCATCGCTTGGAAACCCCGATAAGTAATTGGTTGCCACCCGAAACGATCCAGACACGGCTTCTTTCCCAAGCATCGTTGGGAAACGCTTTGCGGCAGTTCCTCGTTGGGGGCCTCATGCCCAAAGCCATCCTGTTCGATATCGACGGCACGCTCGTCGACAGCAACAATTTCCATGTGCTGGCCTGGGCGGAAGTGTTGCGCGCCGCCGGTCACGAGTTCCGGCTCGCCCGAATCCATGCCGAGGTCGGCAAAGGCGCCGCAAATTTCGTGAAAGGCCTGCTTCCCGATGCCGGACCAGCCGAGATTGAAACGCTCGGCAAGGCGCACGCCAAGGTGTTCGCCCGCGACTACATGCACCGGCTGAAACCCTTTCCGGGCGCCCGGGCGCTGCTGCGCCGCTGCCATGAGGAAGGGCTGACGGTAATTCTCGCCACGTCGGCGAGCGAGAAGGAGGTGAAACGGCATCTCGACGTGCTCGACGCCCGCAGGTTCGTCGATGGCTGGGTCACCGCCGACGACGTCGACCGCTCCAAGCCCTGTCCAGACATCTACGAAGCGGCGGCCCGCAAGGCCGGAGTTGATCCGGATGACGCGCTTGCGGTCGGCGACTCGCCGTTCGACATCGAATCGGCGACGGCGGCCGGGATCCGGATTCTGGCGGTCCGCTCAGGCTTGTTCCCGGACGACGATCTTCGCGGCGCGCTCGCGGTCTACGACAATGTCGAGGAACTGCTCGATCGGTTCGAGGAAAGCCCGCTCAGCCGCGTTTGAGCAAAGGCTGGAAGGCTTCGACAACCCTGGCCGGATCGGGCGCATTCCACACCGATCCGCTGACCGCCAGAAAATCGGCACCCGCTTCGACCAGTCCGCGGCCATTCTCCGGCGTGATCCCGCCGATCGCGACGCAGGGCAGCTCGAACAGGGTCGCCCACCAGCCGAGAATGCCGAGTTCGGGCACGTGACTGACTTCCTTGGTGGTGGTCGGAAAAAAGGCTCCGAAGGCGACATAATCGGCCCCCGCCTCGCCCGCTTCCATCGCGAGATGGCGGCTGTCGTGACAGGTGACGCCGATTTGCGCCGCCGGTCCGAGAAGCGCGCGGGCCTCGCGCGGATCGCCGTCCTTCTGGCCAAGGTGAACGCCGTCCGCGCCGAGCCGCTTGGCGAGGCCCATGTCGTCATTGACGATGAAGGCGGTGCCGGCGTCGGCACAGATTGCCTGCAACGGTTCGGCGAGACGCGCGAGAGCGTGCTGGTCGGCGCCCTTCACCCGCAACTGGAACGCCGCCACCTCGCCGCCGCCGAGCGCCGCGCGCAAACGGTCGGGAAAGTCTCCGCCGACCTCTTGCGGGCTGATGAGGTAGAGCGATGCATCACCTCTCCCCTGCGGCACGAAGCGGTCGGCAAAGCCTTCCACGGTCAGGTCGTCGTCATGGTCCATCATGGACGACGCCCTAGCGGACCGCGCGGCGCTCTCCAACGGCTGCGCCCCAGAACATGGCCGCGGAGATCAACCACAGGATCGCGAAGAAGGAACTGAAGCGAGCGCCGCGCAAATCGACATCCATGCCGCCCAGCGCCAGCGCCAGTTGCACCCCGGCCGCTCCAGCCATGATCCAGGCGGTCCGCCGCGCCTCGAAGCGCACCAGCGCGGCAGCCACGAAGACCACCGGCGGTATAGCCATGAAGTACAGGTTGTAGGGGTTTTCCTCCGAACCGATCATGCCCACCGCAAGATTGGCCCAGACCGTCATGAAGGCCGTCAGCACTGCTGCTACGGAGCCAAGCCGATAGGCATAGCTGCCCGATCGCCGCACCAGGAACTCAATGCCCAGCCCGACACTGCCGAGCATGATTCCCATGATGACGAAGTCGGATGAGGTCCAGGGAAAGCGAAAAATGGCGGGCAGCGACAGAAGTGTCGCAAGTGCCCCCCACATCGCGAGGCGCCACAGGGCGGGTCGTTTGCGGCTGGGGTCGGTCATGGTGCTTTCGCTCCTTCACGTTTGACTGGGAATGCTTGTCACCCTGGCCCCCGCTCTGCTGAAAGGCATGAGCGGGAGATGAGGCTTTGCTGAGCGGCGTGAATAATGAGGTGCTGGAGTTCGGCGGCTTTCGGCTTGAGCCTGCCGAACGGCGGCTGACCCGCGACGGCGCGGTGGTGGATGTGAGCGGTCGCTATCTCGACGCGCTGCTGCTGCTGGCCCGCCAGCCCGGCGAACTCGTCACCAAGGACCGCTTCATGGCCGAGGTCTGGCGCGGTGTGCCGGTGACAGACGAAGCGCTGACCCAATGCATCCGCGCGTTGCGTAAGGCGCTTGGCGATCAGGCGGGACGACCGCGCTTCATCGAGACGGTGCCGCGGCATGGCTATCGTTTTCTTGCTGAGGTAAGCGCCGGGGGTGAACCGACCCGTTCAGTGCACTCGGCGGCGCTGCCACGGCTCAGGCCGATTTGGCTACCGTGGTTCGACATTCTGCTCCTGGCTGGCGCGGGCCTCGCCGGGGGCGCCGCGGCCGGGCTGCTCGGGGGGGTCGGCTACGGCATGCTCGCCGCGACGGAACCGCCGCCCGGCACCGGCGCGATATCGATCGTGCTGGTGATGACCTGCCTTTGCCTGCTGGTCGGCATGATCGGCGGCCTCGGCGTCGCGGCGGGCAGCGCGCTTGGGCGGATAATCGCGCGCGGACGATTGATGCCGCTGATGCTAGGCGGCGCGCTTGGCGGAATGCTGATCGGATCGCTCGGCCGGTTGATCGGCCTCGATGCCTTTGCGCTGCTGATCGGAAGCCGGCCGCTGGCGATCACGGGGGGCAGCGAAGGGCTGATCATCGGGGCGATGGCCGGCGCCGCTTTGTGGCTCGCCGAGCGAGGGCGCCCGAAGCTTGGGGTAATGACGGGCAAGGGCGCGCTGCTGGGCGCGCTGGCCGGGCTGCTGGTAACCTTCGGCGGGGGCAAGATGATGGCGGGAAGCCTCGCCGGGCTCGCCGCGGCTCACCCCGATGCGCCGCTCGGCCCGTTGCTCGCTTCGCTGACGCCGACGCTGCTTCTGCTCGCCGGCGCGGTCGAGGGGGCGATCTTCATCGCCGCCCTCGCCCTCGCCTTCACCTTGACGCTGCGAAGCCGCGGCGCCGACTGACGAGCTTTACGCCACCGACGCGGCGTGGATCTCGTCGATCGCGCCGCCCAGCGTCTTGTCGAATTCTTCGTCCGATTGCTGATGACGAAGATCGCTCAGCAGCGCGCGGCTGAAGCTGGCGATCATGCCGGGGTTCTGGGCGAGCTGCTCGCACGCTTCCGAACGGCTGAACCCGCCTGACAGCGCCACGACGCGAAGCACGCGCGGGTGCTTGGTCAGGGCGTCGAACAGCCCCGCTTCGGCCGGGATCGACAGCTTCAGCATCACCTGCTCGCCTTCCGGCAGGCGGTCGAGATGGCGCAGGATCTCGTCACGCAGCAGCGCGTCGGACTGCGCGCGGTCGGCGCTCTTGATGTTCACTTCCGGCTCGATGATCGGCATCATGCCGTGGCGCAGCACCTGGATCGCGACTTCGAACTGCTGCCCGACGACAGCGGCGATGCCCGCCTCGTTGGCCTGATTGATGACCGAACGCTCCTTGGTCCCGAACACACCAAGGTCCTTGGCGCGGGTAAGCAGCTCGTCGAGGCCGGGGATCGGCTTCATCAACTGAACGCCGTCGCGCTCGTCTTCGAGGCCCTTGTCGATCTTGATGAAGGGCACGATTCCGCGCTCGATTAGCGCGGCCGGGGTCGGCTTGCCGTCCACGTCGCCGTCCATTGTCTTTTCGAACAGGATCGCGCCGATTACCTTTTCGCCCGAAAAACAGGGCGAGGTGATGATCCGGCTGCGCATCTGGTGGATGAGGCCGAACATCTCCTCATCGTTCGAATAAGCATCTTCCTCGACGCCATAACCCTTGAGCGCCTTGGGCGTCGAACCGCCCGATTGGTCGAGCGCGGCAATGAACCCCTGACCGGCCGCAATCTTCGCCCGCATTTCTTCGCTAGTCATGACGCTCCCTAAAACCCTGCTGCATACGTATGCGGCAGGCTCTAACCGGGCATCAGCCGCCACGCAACAAAGCTAGGCGCCGAGCGCGGCGACTCCGGGAAGGGTGCGGCCTTCCATCCATTCGAGGAAGGCGCCGCCAGCGGTCGAGACGAAGGTGAAGTCATCCGACACCCCGGCGTGATTGAGCGCTGCAACGGTGTCGCCCCCGCCCGCGACCGATACGAGGCTGCCATCGGTGGTCAGTGCCGCCGCGATGCGGGCGAGCGCGACAGTGGCGGTGTCGAACGGCGGCGTTTCGAACGCGCCGAGCGGACCGTTCCAGACGAGGGTGCGGCAATTCTTGATCGCGTCGCCCAGCGCCTCAACCGCCGACGGGCCGACGTCGAGGATCATCTCGTCGGCCGCCAGTTCATGCACGTTGGTGGTCCGCAGGCTGGGCGGATTGGCGGCGAACTCCTTGGCCACCACCACGTCGTACGGCAGGTGAACGGTGCAATTCGCCTTGTCGGCCGCCTCGAGAATCGCTTCGGCCTGGCCGGTCAGCTCATGCTCGCACAGCGACTTGCCGACATTCACCCCGCGCGCGGCAAGGAAGGTGTTGGCCATGCCGCCGCCGATGATCAGTTGATCGACCTTGCCGACGAGGTGCAGCAGCACCGCAAGCTTGGTCGAGACCTTGGCCCCGCCGACCACCGCCGCGACCGGGCGCTCGGGCGACCCGAGAGCGGCTTGCAGCGCCTTCAGTTCGCCTTCCATCGCCCGCCCGGCAAAGCTCGGCAGCAGGTGGGCGACACCCTCGGTCGAGCTGTGCGCGCGGTGCGCGGCGGAGAAGGCGTCGTTGACATAATAGTCGCCAAGCGCGGCGATCGCGCGGCTGAGTTCGGGATCGTTCTTCTCTTCCCCCGCATGGAAGCGGGTGTTTTCCAGCACCGCGATCGAGCCCGCCGTCATGGTCGAAATCGCCCGCGCCGCATGCTCGCCCTGGCAATCCTCGACGAAGCGAACCGAACGGCCGGTGAGATCGGTCAGCGGCTTGACCAGCAAGGCGGTCGACATGTCGGGGCGGACCTGCCCCTTGGGTCTGCCGAAATGGCTCAGCAGCAGGACGATCGCGCCGCGGTCCGAGAGCTCGAGGATGGTCGGCAGCGCGGCCTGCAGGCGGGTCGCATCGGACACTGCGCCATCCTGCATCGGCACGTTCAGGTCGACGCGGACGAGGACCCGCTTGCCGGTCAGGTCACTGGGCAGGTCGTCGAGGGTATGAAAGTCAGGCATTCAAGTCTCCGTTCGTGCCGAGCGAAGTCGAGGCACAGGCGTGCGCCCCTCGACTTCGCTCGGGGCAAACGGCGAGTGGTGGATTAGCCGAGCTTGGCCATCGCGCCGGCCGTATCGACCATGCGGTTCGAGAAGCCCCACTCATTGTCGTACCAGCTGACCACGCGGACCAGCTTGCCTTCGAGGACGGCCGTCTCGAGGCTGTCGATGGTCGAACTTGCCGGCGAATGATTGAGGTCGATCGAGACCAAAGGATCGGTCGAATAGTCGAGGATGCCCTTTAAGGGACCGCTCTCGCTCGCCGCCTTGAGCAGACCATTGACCTCGTCCAGCGTGGTGTCGCGCTTGGGCGTGAAGGTCAGGTCGACCATCGACACGTTCGGCGTCGGCACGCGTACGGCCGAGCCGTCGAGCTTGCCCTTAAGTTCCGGAAGCACTTCGCCGACCGCGCGGGCAGCGCCGGTTGTGGTCGGGATCATGCTCATGCCGGCCGCGCGCGCACGGCGCATGTCGCTGTGGATCTGGTCGAGGATCTTCTGGTCGTTGGTGTAGGCGTGGATGGTGGTCATCAGGCCGCGCTCGATGCCGATAGCGTCGTTCAGTACCTTGGCGACCGGCGCCAGGCAATTGGTGGTGCAGCTGGCGTTCGACACGATCTTGTGCTCGTCGGTCAGCTTGTCGTGGTTGACGCCGTAGACGACCGTCAGGTCCGCGCCCTTGGCCGGGGCCGAGATGAGCACGCGCTTGGCGCCCGCAGCGAGATGCTTCTCGCCGCCCGCCTTGTCGGTGAAGAAGCCAGTGCATTCGAGCGCGATTTCGACCCCATGCTCCTTGTGCGGAAGGTTGGCCGGGTCACGCTCGGCGGTGACCGCGATGCGCTTGCCGTTGACGATAATCGCGTCGCCTTCGGCGGTCACTTCGCCCGGGAAACGCCCATGCACGCTGTCGCGGCTGAACAGCCAGGCGTTGCTCTTGGCGTCGGCGAGATCGTTGATCGCGACCAGTTCGAGCCCGCAGTCCGGACGCTCGAGGATGGCGCGAGCGACCAGGCGGCCGATGCGCCCGAACCCGTTGATGGCGACCTTTGTCATCGTTTTCTCGTTCCTCTTCTTCATGCGCCCCAAGCGACGTCGCGGGGCAAGACGCTTACCGTGCCAAGCACGGACGGCGTGGGTTTAACTGGGATGGGCCTCGGCTTCGGCGAGAACGGCGGGGCTGCTTTCCTTGCCGCGCCCGGCATGACCGAACTCTTCGAGCTTGCTCATGATCCTGGGCGCGATCTTGTCGACGGTCAGCCCGAAATGATCGTAAAGATCCTTGGCCGGCGCGCTGGCGCCGAAGCCGTCGAGCCCTAAGCGCAGACCCTGCACCATGGTCAGCCGCTCCCAACCGAAAGTGGTGCCAGCCTCGATCGATACCCGCAGCACCTGCTCGGGCGAAACGGTCGGAAGCACGCTCTCGCGATACGCCTCGTCCTGCGCTTCGAAGCGGCGCCAGTTGGGCAGGCTGACGACGCGGACGGCGACGCCCTCCCCGTCCAACCGGTCGGCGACGTCGAGCGCCAGTTCGACCTCGGACCCGGTGGCGATCAGGATCACCTTGGGATCGGCGTGCTGGCGGACGATGTAGCCGCCGCGCGCGCTCAGGTTCTCTTCCGACGCTTTGGTCCGCACCGGCCGCAAATTCTGGCGCGACAGGCAGAGGACCGACGGGCCGTCCTGCTTCAGCGCCTCGGCCCAGGCTTCGGCGGTTTCCACCGCATCGGCCGGGCGCCAGACCTCTAGATTGGGGATCAGCCGCAGACTCTGGATATGCTCCACCGGCTGATGGGTCGGCCCGTCCTCGCCAAGCCCGATCGAATCGTGGGTCATGACATAGACCACACGGGCATTCTGCAGCGCCGACAGGCGCATTGCCGCGCGGCAATAGTCGGAAAAGACGAGGAAGGTCCCACCGTAAGGGATGACCCCGCCGTGCAGCGCCATGCCGTTCATCGCCGCGGCCATGCCGAATTCGCGAATGCCGTAATAGACGTAGCGGCCGCCATAATCCTCGGCGGTCAGCGGGCCCGTCGTCTTGGTCTTGGTGTTGTTGGAGCCGGTAAGATCGGCCGAACCGCCGATGGTCGCCGGAACCGCGACGTTGATGACTTCGAGCGCCATCTCGCTCGCCTTGCGGGTCGCGACGGTGGGCGGGTTCTCGATCAGCGCCTGGACATAAGGCTGAAGCCAGCGCTCGTCGGGATCGCCGGCCATGCGGCGACGGAAATCGTCGGCCTTGGGGCTGGCGGCGAGACGCTTCTCCCACGCTTCGCGCTCGACGGCGCCGCGACCGCCGGCCTTGGCCCAGGCTTCGCGCACGTCGGCGGGGATGGTGAATTCCTGCGGATCGAGCCCTAGGCCCTTGCGCGCCGCCTCGACCTCATCCTTGCCGAGCGCCGCACCGTGGGTGGCCGACGTGCCCTGCTTGTTGGGCGCGCCATAACCGATGATGGTCTTGCAGCGAATCAGGCTCGGGCGGTGATCGGCCTTGGCCTTTTCCAGCGCCTGCGCGACCTTGCCCGCATCGAGACCGTCGCATTCGATGGTGTGCCAGCCGCTCGCCGCATGGCGGGCCATGACGTCTTCCGACCGGCTGAGCTCGGTCGATCCGTCGATGGTGATCTTGTTGTCGTCCCACAGAACGATCAGCCGCCCAAGCTTGAGATGCCCGGCAAGCCCCACCGCCTCGTGATTGATGCCTTCCATCAGGCAGCCGTCGCCGGCGATGACATAGGTGTGGTGATCGACCAGATCGTCGCCGTAAAGCGCGTTCAGGTGCCGCTCCGCGATCGCCATGCCGACCGCGGTGGCAAGGCCCTGGCCGAGCGGGCCGGTGGTGGTCTCGATGCCGGCAAGCTCGAAATTCTCGGGGTGGCCGGCGCACGGGCTGTGCAGCTGGCGGAAACGCTTGATGTCGTCGAGCGTCGGCCGTTCGTAACCGGTCAAGTGAAGCAGTGCGTAGATCAGCATCGAGCCGTGGCCAGCCGACAGCACGAAGCGATCGCGGTCGGGCCACTTGGGATCGGCCGGATCGTATTTCATCACCTTGGTGAACAGGGCGGTGGCGGCATCCGCCATCCCCATCGGCATGCCCGGATGGCCGCTGTTGGCGGCCTCGACCGCGTCCATGGCCAAGGCCCTGATGGCATTGGCGAGACGGCGCTGGGTCGGCTGCATCGTGACTCCGCTTTTTCATGACGGCGCCGCACCGGACTCGGCCGCGCCGGTAGTGCGGCCCCTTTGAGGGGTGAGCCGTTGAGCGTCAACCTCCACGCCGCTTGGCAGGGCGCTTGCGGAGGCATAGGTCAGGCGCATGACACAAGAAGCATTGGAAGCTGCATTGACGCGCGCCGAGCGGGCGCTGGCCCGGATCGAGCGGGTCGCTGAACAAGTGGGACGCCGCGGCGCGGGCGAGGAACGGCTGCGCGAAAAGGTCCGGGCGGCGATCGCCGAGCTCGACCAACTCATCGGCAAGGTGGAGGCGTAAAAAATGGCCGAGATCGCGATCAAAATTGCGGGGCGCCATTACAAGGTCGCTTGCCGCGACGGCGAGGAGCAGAATCTGCGCCACGCCGCGGAAATGGTGGACGCCAAGGGCCGCGAGGCTTTGGCCGGGCTGGGCGCTTTGTCGGAAGGGCGCACCCTGCTGTTCGCCTCGCTGCTGCTGGCCGACCAGCTGATTGAAAAGCGCGGCGTCGTCTCGCCCCCGCCGTCGATGCCGCCTGATCCGCAGGTGGTGCGCCGGGTCGACGCGCTGGCCGAACGGCTCGAGCTTCTTGCCGCCAAGCTTGAGAAAGAGGTCGCAAGCGCCTAGATAGAAGCGGACGGGTACTGCCTGGCACGCGCCTCATGAAATCCCTGAGGCTATTCCCGATCCATGGGGGCTGTCCCTGGCTGGTTCACTAAGGTCTCTTAGGGGCCCGGCACACATGGCTCCCACCTGACGTTACAGGCGTCAGAGGATTACAAGGCTCCGACCTATGGTGGTCCCGTCACCCTCCCCTTCCCCCGCCGACAAGGTCGCGCTGCGCGCCGAGCTTCGCGCTCGGCGGCGTGAGTTTGCGGCGAGCCTCGCGCCCGACACGCGCAAGGCGCTCGAAGCCGAGCTTACCGCCGCGCTCGAACCTTTGTTGTTCGGCGCGTCCGTGGTGGCCGCCTATCAGCCGATGAAAGACGAGATCAGCCCTTTGGGCGCGCTCGCCCGGGCGCAGGCGATGGGCAAGGATATCGCCCTTCCCGCTTTCGCTGCGCGCGATTCGCGCATGACCTTCCGCAGCGGCGAGGCGAGCGAGCCTGGGCCATGGGGGCTGCTCCAACCGCCGCTGACGGCGCCGCCGCGGCAACCTGATCTCGTTCTCCTTCCGCTGGTCGCCTGTGACCGTGCAGGCAATCGGATCGGTATGGGCCAAGGCCATTACGATCGCGCGCTCGAAGGATTGCGACCAACCGCGCGGCTGGTCGGAATCGGCTGGGACTTTCAATTGCTGGAGGTCGCCATTCCGGCCGATCCGTGGGATCAGCGGCTCGACGCCTTTGCCTCACCGGCCGGCCTCAAGGAGATTGCAAGGCAGTGATTCCCGAAGAAGAACCGCGTCCCCGCCCCGCCGCCGGCGTGTTCATGATCATCGGCATCATCATCGTGTGGTCGGTGCTGATCGCCTCGATCTCGGACGTGGTTAGCCGCTGGCCAGCCTTCGTTCAGCTCCTTTTCTACATGATTGCCGGCATCGTCTGGATCCTGCCGCTGCGCCCGATCTTGCGCTGGAGCGAGACCGGACGGTGGCGGGCAGACCCGCCCAAACCTTGAAATTACCGGCTGAGTTAGCTACCTCATACACCTTCCCATGACCTCCGCGACCCTCCCTTCCGACCGGCCTAGCCCGGTGAGCCAGGCCTTGAGCCTGCTGCGCGCTCGGCCGCGAGAAAGCGCCGGCGCAGGGCTACTGGCGCTCGCCGCCTGTCTGTCGGTCGCGGCGTTCGCCAACGACAGCCGCGCGCTGCCCGCGCAGCCGCAGGCTTCGGTCGAGGCGGCAACGCCGTCGGTGCAGGATCTCAACCCGTTCGCCGTGCGCCAGATCGCACCGACAGACGCGCAGAAGCTCAATGCGGCGGTGCCGCTGGCCAGCGGGCCGAACCCCGCCGCGACGCCGTTCGTGCTCAAGGCCGACGCCAAGATCTACAACCGCGCGCTCGAATGCCTGACGCAAGCGGTCTATTACGAAGCCGCGCGCGAGCCCGAAGAAGGCCAGCGCGGCGTCGCGCAGGTAGTGCTCAACCGGATGCGTCACCCCGCCTATCCGGCGAGCGTCTGCGCGGTCGTCTACCAAGGCGCCGAACGCCCGACCGGTTGCCAGTTCAGCTTCACTTGCGACGGTTCGCTCGCACGCGCGCCGATGCGCGACTATTGGGACCGCGCCCGCCGCGTCGCCGACGAGGCGCTGAAAGGCTATGTCGCCGCTTCGGTCGGCAACGCGACCCATTACCACGCCGATTATGTCGCGCCCTACTGGGCGCCGACGCTGACCAAGAATGCGGTGATCGGCGCGCACATCTTTTATCGCTGGAAGGGCGGCTGGGGCCAGCCCGCCGCCTTCACCCAGAGCTGGGCCAAGCGCGAAAGCGATCCCGCCTTCCTGCGCAGCGCCGCGCTGGCGGCCGAAGCGCGCTATGCGGCGATGACGCCCGACACGGCGGTGGCCACCACGCTTGCCGAAGCGCGGCAGAACTTGCCGCCTGAGCTCGCCAAGCTGGTTGCGCCCGAGATCGCGGCGGGTGGCGGCAAGCGCGTCGCGCTGCGTCTCGAAGCGCGCAAGCGGGTCGAGGAAGCGACGCGGGACGCCAAGCCCGCCGAAGTTGGCTCCAGCAGCCTCAATTGGGGCCTGACGGGCGCGCCTGTGGGCGAGGCCGAGCAGGCGCCGCTGGGCCGCAAGCCTGCCGACCCGGCGACGGCCTCGGCGGCCGCAAATGCCGCCCCGATCGGCGCGCAGTAAACACGGCTGACTGCCGACTGCGGCAAGGCAGCCTTGCGGCGATGCCGCATTACCAATGATGACAGGAAATGGCGCGAGTGACGGGGCTCGAACCCGCGACCTCCGGCGTGACAGGCCGGCGCTCTAACCAACTGAGCTACACCCGCGTTTGGTGTGGGCGGCCAACTAGGAGACATGGCCGGGAGCGTCAACCGCCTTTCTTGAGGCGGCACGCAGATATTGTCGGATGGCCCCGCCTAGGGACGCCCGACGAGCTTGGGATCGGGCGCGATCGGTTCGTCCTCGTCCTCGTCCTCTCCGGCGTGCGTCAACGTCCCCTGCTCGAACAGGAAGCCCGCAATATCGGGGGTGCCGGCGGCGGCGAACACGGTCTTGAGAATGATCAGCAAGGGAATCGCCAACAGCGCGCCGGTCGTTCCCCACACCCACGCCCAGAAGCTCAATGACAGCAGGATCAGCAGCGGATTGATGCGGACCCGTTTGCCGACCACCATCGGAGTGATGGCGTTCGCCTCCACCATGTGCAGCCCGATGAAAATCAGCGGCGGAAGAAGCGCGGTCCAGGGATCGGAAAAACTGATCATCCCGCCGAGTGCCAGCAGCAGCGCCGCCGCAATCGGCCCGAGATAGGGAATGTAATTCAGCACCGCGACGATGCCGCCCCACATCAACGGCGAATCCATCCCCAGCCACCATAGGATCCCTGCCATCAGCGCGCCCAGGGTCACATTGATAAGGGTGATGGTGCCAAGATAGGTGGATGTCGCGGCGACCACCTGCTGGATCACCCGCGCGGTGGTGAGCGCACCTTCGAAGCTGCCGCGGCTGGTGATGGTCGACTTCCGCATCGCGGTCCAACCGGACAGGAAAAAGAAGATCACCAGCAGCGCGAAGAAGAGCTGGATTAGCGCATGGGGGGCGGAACTGGTCAGCAGGTCCATCATGCTGTTGGGCGTTTCGACCTGCACCGTGCGCGCGCCGCCGACGCCGGTGGTCGCGCTCGGCAGCTGGTTGATGATCTTGTCGACGAACCGCTCGAGGTTCTTGACCAAAGCGAGGATCGGCTCGAGCGCGTCGCGCACCCGCCCGATCCGTTCGGGAAGAAGGGTCACCCAGTCGATCGCCGGGATAACGATCGACAACAAGGCGAAGGCCATCACCGCGAGGAAGATGATGACGCAGCTGAGCGCCGACATGGCCGACGGCAGCCCGCGCCGCTCGAACCATTCGAGCATCGGCACCAGTGCGATGGCGATGACCAGCGCGGCGGTGACAGGAAGAAAGAATTCGGCCCCCGCCCGGAGCGCAAAGGGAATGGCGAAGATCAGGCCGATGCCCGCGATCAGCGTCAGCGAGGCGAGCAGGCGGTCGCGTTTGATGGTGATATGTTCGGCGAGGACCGCTGCTTCGTCCTCGGCGTGATCGGTGCGTGAGGTGGGCGCGTCCATGGCGCCACTCTAGTCAGCCGTGAGGCGAGACGCCAGCGGCCCTGAGATGCGGCCCCAGCCGGCCACTCACCGCCAGAAAGAACATCCGAAAATCGCTGCGCAGGCTCCACCACGGATAGGTGAAGGTGGCTGGACGATTTTTCTCGACGAAGAAATGCGCGAACCAGGCGAAGCCGTAGCCGGCGAGCGGCATGGCGAGCAGCCACCACCAGTTGCCGGTGACCGCCAGCGTGATCGCGGCGGCGATGACCAGCGCGGTGCCGGCGTAGTGAAGCGCGCGGGTCCGCTGCCCTGCATGCTCGCGCAGGTAATAAGGCCAGAAGTCCTCGAAGGTCTTGTAGATGCGCTCGGCCATACTCGCAGCCTAGCGAGAGCTCTCCGCGCTCTCAACCGGGTTCGACGGCGGCACAGTGGGACCGGTCTGCTGCTCCCCCGTCACGCTCTCGACCGCGATTCCCGCGGTGAGGCCATGCACCAGCGTCGAGAGGAGAATGGTGCCGGCAATGGTGGCCCACAACTCATACTCGTTGGTGAGCTTCACATGGTGGCCGGCATAAGCGAGATAATAGATCGAGCCGATCCCGCGCACGCCATAGAAAGCAACCACCGCCCGCTCGCGCCCGTGCAACACCGTGCCGACCAGCGACAACCACGCCGCGGCCGGACGGATCACGAGGATCAGCACGGCGGCGATCATCGCATTGGCGGGCGTGAAATGCGGCCACAGAACCGGCAGCACCGCGCCCAGGCCGACCAACAGGATGGCGGTCAGCGCATGCTCGAGCGATTCGGAGAAATCGTGCAGCCGCTTGTGGAAATCGTGCGAGCTTTCGGACCGGCGGAGGGTGAGGCCCGCGACAAAGGCGGCGATGAAGCCATAACCTTCGACAAGCTCGGTCGCGCCATAGGCGAGCAGCACCCCGGCAAAGGCGATCACCCCGCTCTCGGTCCTCGCCAGCGCATTCTCGCGCGGCCAATCGAACAGGAGCTTGCCGAGCAGCCAGCCGACCGCCGCGCCCGACAGGCCCCCGACCACGACCCGGTACAGGACGTCGCGAAGCGCCCATTCGCCGGCGAGGTCCCAGCTGATCATCCCCGCGCTGGCGACCAGGATACCAAGATGGACGAAGGGAAAGGCCAGGCCGTCGTTCAGCCCTGCTTCGGTGGTCAGCGTAAAGCGAACGGGATGCTCACCCCCTTCGAGCGGCGGCCCGACGGCGACATCGGCGGCCAGCACCGGATCGGTCGGCGCCAGCACCGCGCCCAATAGCAGCGCGCCGGCGAACGTCATGCCGGCCGCGAACCAGCCGAATAGCGCCAGGGCCGCGATGCACAGCGGCATGGCGATCAGCAGCAGCCGCACGGTCGGTGCCCATTGCTTCCTGTCGATCAGGCGGTCGATCCTGAGCCCGGTGCCGAACAGGCCGACGATGACGCAGATCTCGGCCATGATCTCCCACCCGCGCGGCTCTTCCACCGGATTCAACGCCTCGCGCATGCCCGGAAAGGGCAGAAAGGCGAGAAAGCCGACCAGGATCAGCAAGGCCGACGCAGCCGGCTCGCGCCCGGAGAGAAAGCGGGGCAGCCAGAAGGCGATCAGGATGGCGAAGCCGACCCCGGCCAGCCCGATGTGATAGGTTTCAAATCCAAACATGTCCGCGCTCAATGCTCCTGAGCGCGGTTC
The DNA here is from genome assembly GCF_036884275.1 of Sphingomonas kaistensis. Taxonomy (NCBI): domain Bacteria; kingdom Pseudomonadati; phylum Pseudomonadota; class Alphaproteobacteria; order Sphingomonadales; family Sphingomonadaceae; genus Sphingomonas; species Sphingomonas kaistensis. The sequence goes on from NZ_CP145607.1 coordinate 2,553,534, forward strand.
GGGCGCGAAGGCAAGGCGGTCAGGGTCACCAAGGTCACCGGTGGAGGGGTGTTCGAGCGATGTGACTTTGACGGCATGAATGGCTCAATTGCGAGATTTACGGGCGAGCGCCGAAGGTCACACGCTGTGACCTACAGGACGTGCGAGAAGATCCGGATGGCGGAGAAGAAGGTCGACGAGGGAAAGAGCCTGGCGGCGACGCGCCTCGATTGCCTGAGCAATTGAAACCCTATATTGCAAGCGGTGGTTGAATGTCGGCAATGGGTGGAAAGCGGACATTCGATATGCTCATCTTGATATGATGCGAGCCCGAAGTATCCGCAGAAAAAGAAAACTAGCGGCGTTGCTGGGCCTCGTCGGCTGCATCGCAGCAACTACATGGCTCTACGACCACCGCCATTTTTCCTTCCAATGGCCGAGGAACATCCAGCAGGAAGTGCTCGGAACGACTATCGCTACTGATGACAGCCTCATCTCCAAAGAGCGGCATTTCTCTCAATTCGGCGAAGGCTTCGCGAGATGGCGTTACAAGGCCGACGCCTCTGCGTCTGACCTAAGGCGTCTCTGTGGAGAAACCGACGTGGCGACTTGCCAATTCACCCGCTCCCGCAAAGTTGAAGACGGGGCTGATGTGTCAGTAAGCCTTTCAAGAGGCGTGCTTACCATTGAAGAGGTGTGGAACTAGCGTCTGCTTAGGGTGGAAAGCAGACATACGAGGGCTACGAGAACCACCGTTCATGCATAGCTTGGAGGAAGGGCTGGTCCGCAACCGGATAACCAGATGCAGAACCTATGACGGAATCGATGCCACAGTTCGGACACTCAGCCGTGTTCCCATCATCCCACCAGTCTTCAATTTCGGCTGGGGCTAAGGTCTGGCGACAATAGAAGCAGCCACACATGGCGCTTCGCTCAATCTCTTCCCGATGGTTGCTGCTGTGCTTGTGCGCCGCATCTAGAATGTCGCAAGGATAACCCATGCCTCGTCATATCGGCGAGCACGGAATGTCCGCAATGGGTCGAAAGCAGCCATTGCGCACTACCGGTGAAGATCCGAAACGTCTGACTTGGCTTAGTGGCTACCGGAGCCGGAAGATGAAGTACGCCTGTCTTTTCGCAGCTATGGCGGGGTCTTTTCTATGGAGCGAAGCAAGTGCCGCTGAGCTTGCTGGCCCGGGTCGGTTCTGCGGATATTCGCCGATCATCGATCTGCGAGCCGGAGAAAAGGTCGTCACCCTCGAGGGCGGCATTCATGGCGGCACCTTCAGATGGGAAGGATCGTTTGGCGCTCTCGACGTGCACGGCATCGGTTGGGCCAGCCGCCCGCCGGGACGGATCGTCACGGCAGCGTCCGAACAGGGGCCTTTTCGCTTTGCGCAGCGGCGAACGAAGACTGGTTACAGAGTTGCACTCTGGAACGGGGCGCAGGGCGCGGCCTATTTCGAGTCACCCCGACCGATCAGCACGGAACAGCTTCAGGCAATCGACCGAGTTGCTTCGTTTCAGGAGGGGGAGACGCCGTCCGGATGCAATCTTCGCACGATCTTCTCGTGGAATACCGTGGGCTGACTGATTGAGACGAAAGTCGACATTCGCGAAGAACGTCTCTGCGAGCTCTAACAAGCTCTTGCGGTTTGGTGCCCCCGGTCCGACTCGAACGGACACGTCTCTCGACAACCGATTTTGAGTCGGTCGCGTCTACCATTCCGCCACGGGGGCTTCGCAGCGCTTCGTAGGAGAAGGCGGCGGCGCGGGCAAGGCCGCGAGACGCCGCCATGTCAGTCGCCGTGCTTGCGCGTCGCCAGACTGACGTTCCGGTCGTGTCCGCTCTTGTCGCTGAAGAAAGCCGCCGCGAACAGCCCGCAGCCGAGCAGTACGGAGATGAACACCCCGCCGATCACCGCCACCACCATGTGAAGATAGAGTTCGCCCGATGCGCCAAGATAGAGGAGCGCGCCGGCGGTGAGCACCAGGCCGGAGAGGATGATAAGCTTCATCACCCGGCGGAAATCAGCGGCGGCCTTGATGCGATCGGTCGGCATGGGGAGCCTATGCGGCAAGCGTAGCGATGCCGACAGTGGACATAGTGTCCAAGCGGCTCGCCTCAGTTGCGCGGCGCGGCGCGGCGGTAGCTCAGGGCTTCGGCAACGTGCAGGCGGCCGACCGTCTCGCTTCCCGCGAGATCGGCGATGGTGCGGGCGACGCGCAGCACGCGGTGATAGCCGCGCGCGCTGAGCCGGGTGGCGGCGGCGGCGTCAGCAAGCAGGCGGCGGCCGGGCTCGTCGGGGGTGGCCACCTCGTCGAGCAGTTCGCCGTCCGCCTCGGCATTCGTCCGGGCCCCGTGTCCGTGGTAGCGCTGCGACTGGATGTCGCGCGCCCGGGCGACGCGTGCGGCCACCGCCTCGCTGCCTTCCGCCGGCGGCGGCAGGGACAGGTCGGCGGCGGTCACGCCCGCGACCTCGATATGCAGGTCGATCCGGTCGAGCAGCGGCCCCGAGACCCGCGCTTGATAATCGGCGGCGCAGCGGGGCGCGCGGGCGCAGGCGAGCGCGGGGTCGCCGAGATGCCCGCAGCGGCAGGGGTTCATCGCCGCCACGAGCTGCACCCGCGCGGGAAAAGTCAGGTGGCTGTTGGCCCGCGCCACGCTGACCGTGCCGGTTTCGAGCGGCTGTCGCAGGCCGTCGAGCACGGCACGCTGGAATTCGGGCAGCTCGTCAAGGAACAGCACGCCGAGATGTGCGAGGCTGATCTCGCCCGGGCGCACCTTCAGCCCGCCGCCGACCAGCGCGGGCATCGACGCGCTGTGATGCGGCGAGCGGAACGGCCGCCGCCTCTTCATCTGCCCGCCCTCCATTTCGCCCGCGACCGACGCGACCATCGAGACTTCGAGCGCTTCGGCCGGAGTGAGCGGCGGCAGAATGCCGGGAAGACAGGCGGCGAGCAGCGACTTGCCTGCGCCGGGCGGCCCGCTCATCAGCAGGTTGTGGCCGCCGGCAGCGGCGATCTCCAAGGCGCGTTTGGCGACTTCCTGGCCCTTGACCTGCCGCAGGTCTGGTCCGCCCGCCGGCGCTTCGGCCTTGCCCGGAGGCGGTGCGGGCAGCAGCGTGGTGCCCTTGAGATGCGCCAGCAGCGACAGGAGGTCAGCTGCGGCCAACACCTCGATCTGCCCCGCCCACGCCGCTTCGGCGCCTTGTATGGCGGGACAGATCAGCCCTTTTTCGGCGCCCGAAGCGTGAAGCGCCGCAAGCAGCACGCCGGGCGAGGCGTTGATGCGCCCGTCTAGCGACAGTTCGCCGACGACCACATAGTGGCTCAGCGTTTCGGCATCGACCACGCCCACCGCGGCGAGCAGGCCGAGCGCGATCGGCAGATCGAAATGGCTGCCTTCCTTTGGGAGGTCGGCGGGCGACAGGTTGACGGTGATGACCTTGGGCGGAAGCGCGAGGCCGATGGCGGTCAGCGCGGCGCGCACCCGCTCGCGGCTTTCGGCCACCGCCTTGTCGGGCAGGCCGACGATGACGAAGCGCGGGATCCCGGTGGAGAGTTGGACCTGCACCTCGACGGCGCGGGCTTCGAGTCCGAGATAGGCGACGGTGGACACGATCGCGACCATCAGGCGCGTGCCCCCTTCCCCAGCACTGTCGAACGCAAAGGGCCCCCTAGCTCGGCACCGCGGAGGCTAATCGCATTGCCGCGGCCGGGCAAGCGCGCCCTTGCCCCGGCGTCTTAGCGACCTACATCACCGCGCATGACCCTCGGCGCTCGCCTTCGCGCACTTCGCGACACGCGCTTGGCGCAGAGCCTGCTGTTCGGGCTGGGGCTGTTTCTGCTGTTCGTCGCCGCACCCTTGTCTTCGCCCCTGCCCGGCCCCGGCGGCACCCTGCTTGCGGTCGCGGGCCTGACCCTCATCCTGCGCACCAGCCTGTGGGCCAAGCGCCGTTATGTCCGGTTCAAGCGCTGGCAGCCCCGCGCGGGAAGCTGGTTCGACTGGGGCCTGCGCCGGGGCAGCGCCAAGCGGCGCGAGGCCTTGAAGAAAGAGCGCGAGCGGCTCGAGTCGCCACCTCGCTCAGAAGTTGCCCGTATCGACGACCCCTTGCCCAAGGCCGGATTCGAGCTGGCGCCGATCGATCCGACGCCGGCCGAAACCGCCCCGGCCGAGGTGCCGGCGAGTGCCGAAAAAGGCGCGCGGCGTTGACTTCGCGCCTCGCCTTGCGTAGTGGCCCCCCAAGCAATGCGGCTGCCCCTGATTGGGCGGCCCTTTTTGTTCCAAACGACGAATCTGATCTTACTTTCGAGGCAATGAGCGATGAAGCGCACTTTTCAGCCCAGCAATCTCGTCCGCAAGCGGCGTCACGGTTTCCGCACGCGCTCGGCGACGGTTGGCGGCCGCAAGGTGCTGGCAGCCCGTCGTGCGCGCGGCCGCAAGAAGCTCAGCGCTTAATCACCTTACAAAAGCGCGCTGATTTCCTGGCTGCGAACAGCGGCCGGCGCGCTGCCATGCCCGGCTTCGTCCTGCTGATGCGCCCCCGCGGCGACGGCGACGAAGCGATGCGCATCGGCTATACGGTCAGCAAGAAGGTCGGCAACGCGGTTGTGCGCAACCGCATGAAGCGTCGCTTGCGCGCGCTCGCCGCCGAACTGCTGCCGACGAGCGGCGTGCCGGGCGCGGACCATGTGCTGATCGGCCGGCAAAGCGGGATCGAGCGCGATTATGCCCAGCTGCGCGCCGAGCTGACCAAGGCGCTCGGCAAGGTCGCCCGCGCGTGATCGCCAGGCTCCTGATCCTGATCGCACGCGGCTGGCAGATCGGCCCGTCGGCCATCCTGCCGCCGTCCTGCCGTTTCCAGCCCAGCTGTTCAGCCTATGCAATTACCGCGCTCACCCGCTATAGGGCGCTGCGCGGAAGCTGGCTGGCCCTAAAGAGAATCGGCCGCTGCCATCCGTGGGGCGGCCAAGGCCCAGACCCAGTACCTTGACGCCCGGTACCCTGACGAGGACATGATCTGACGTGAGCAGCGATACCCGCAACATGATCCTCGCCATCGTGCTGAGTACGCTTGTGCTGCTCGGCTGGGGTCTGGTGTCCGAACGATATTTCCCGGCGCCCAAGCCGGCCCCGAAAGCGGCTCCGGCGACCCCCGGCGCGCCTGCGGCGACCCCCGGCACGCCTGCGGCAAATGTCGCGGCGCCCGGTACGGTGGCCGCAGCCCCCACGCTGACCCCGACCCAGGCGTTCCGGAGCGTGCCGCGCGTGCGGATCGAGACGCCGAACCTGATCGGTTCGCTCAGCCTCAAGGGCGCGACCTTCGATGACCTGCGGATGGTCAATCAGACAGACCGCGTCGGCAAGGGCGCGCAGCCGGCGCGGCTGCTCAGCCCGGCGGGTGCCAACGGAGCTTATTTCGCGCGCTTCGGCTGGACCGGCCAGGGCGTCGCTGTGCCCGACGCCAACACCGTCTGGACCCCGAGTGCTCCGACCCTGACCCCTGGCAAGCCGGTGACGCTGAGCTGGACCAACCCGACGGGCCAGCGCTTTGAGTTGCTGGTGTCGGTCGACGACGGCTATCTGTTCACCGTCACCCAGAAGGTGTCGAACCTAGGCGGCGGCCCGGTCGCGGTGCGGCCGTTCGGCCTCCTCAGCCGCGCCAATGCCGGCCCCGATGCCAAGTCGGACGGCTGGACCCACCATGTCGGCCCGATGAGCGTGATCGACGGCCGTTCCGACTATGACGTGAATTACAGCACCCTCGACGAAGACGGCGCCCAGCGTTTCACGGGCAACAACGGGTGGGTCGGGTTCACCGACAAATATTGGCTGACCGCCCTCGCCCCGGCCGGCAACGCGCCGCTGAACGCCAGCCTGCGCCGCGGCCAGGGCACCAGCTACCAGGCCGACTACGCCCTCGATCCCGCGATCGTCGCGCCGGGCCGCGCGGTCCAGGCGACCACGCACCTCTTCGCCGGGGCCAAGGAAAAGAAGTGGCTCGACGCTTATGAAGCCTCGGGCGCGGTGCCGGTCATCTCCGATTCGATCGACTGGGGCTGGTTCGAATTCTTCATGCGGCCAATCTTCGCGCTGCTGATCTGGCTGTTCAACACGATCGGCAACTTCGGCTGGGCGATCATCGCGCTGACCTTCATCGTCCGCCTGCTGATGTATCCGATCTTCGACCGCCAGTTCCGCTCGATGGCGGGGATGCGCGCGATGCAGCCCAAGATGAAGGAGCTGCAGGAGCGTCACAAGGACGACAAGACCAAGATGCAGCAGGAGCTGCTCGAGCTGTACAAGCGCGAGAAGATCAATCCGGCTGCCGGCTGTCTGCCGATCCTGATCCAGATCCCGGTGTTCTACGCGCTCTACAAGGTGCTGACGGTGACCGTGGAGATGCGTCATCAGCCGTGGGCGCTGTGGATCAAGGATCTGTCGGCGCCCGACCCGCTTACCCCGGTCAACCTGTTCGGCTTGCTGAACTTCGATCCCCCGGGCCTGCTGCACCTCGGCGTGCTGCCGATCCTGCTTGGCATCACCATGTGGCTGCAGTTCAAGCTTAATCCGGCGCCGATGGACGATATGCAGAAGCAGATCTTCTCGATCATGCCGTGGGTGATGATGTTCGCCATGGCCCCGTTCGCGGCGGGCCTGCAGCTTTACTGGGTGGTATCCAATATTCTCGGCATCGCGCAGCAGAAGTATCTGTATTCAAAGTATGACGCCGAGAAGATTGCCGCCAAGGCCGGGGTGGCGACGGCGAAGACCTGATGGACGAGACCGCCCCCGACCTCACCGAACGCGCGCGCAAGCTGTTCGCGGGGCCGGTCGAGTTCCTGAAGTCCGCGCCGGGGCTCGAATTCCTGCCGGGTGCCGACGTGCCGGAGATCGCCTTTGCGGGCCGCTCCAACGTCGGCAAGAGCTCGCTCTTGAACGCCATCACCGGGCGCAACAAGCTGGCGCGCACTTCCAACACCCCGGGCCGGACGCAGGAGCTGAACTTCTTCGACGTCGGAAATCCGCTGACCCTGCGGCTGGTCGATATGCCGGGCTATGGCTTTGCCGAAGCGCCCCGCGACATGGTCAAGCGCTGGCGCTTTCTGGTCAACGACTACCTTCGCGGACGGCAGGTGCTGAAGCGCGCGGTGGTGCTGATCGACAGCCGGCACGGCGTGAAGCCGGTCGACCACGAGATCATGAACATGCTCGATGCCGCCGCGGTCGGCTATCGGCTGGTCCTGACCAAGGCCGACAAGATCAAGGCGACCGACCTCGACAAGGTCCGCGCCGCGACCGAGGCCGAAGCCCGCAAACGCCCCGCCGCCTTCCCGCAGCTGATCGCCACCTCGTCGGAAAAAGGCATGGGGATCGCCGAAGTTCGGGCCGCAGTGCTCGAGGATGCGTTGAGCTGATCGTCATCCCGGCGCAGGCCGGGATCTCAGGCGTTCAGCACCCAACCCACGGAGGTCCCGGCCTCCGCCGGGACGACGGAGACAAGATTGCTCAAGCTCATTCTCGGCAACAAAGCCTATTCCTCCTGGTCGATGCGCGGCTGGCTGGCGCTCAAGGCATCGGACCTCGAATTCGAGGAACTAGTGGTGCCCCTTTACGACGGCGGCTGGAACGAGCGCCGCGAGGGCGACGAATTCGCGCCCTCCTCCGGCAAGGTGCCCTTGCTGTGGCACGACGACCTGGTCGTCTGGGACAGCCTGGCGATCATCGAATATTGCGCCGATCTGACCGAGATCACGCATTACTGGCCCGAGGATCTCGCTGCGCGGGCCATGGCCCGGTCGATGGCGGCCGAAATGCATTCCAGCTTCGCCTCGCTGCGCCGCGAATGCCCGATGAACGTGCGCCGCAACGTCGCGATGCCGGACCTCAGCCGCGAGACAATCGCCGACATCAACCGCATCCTCGTCCTATGGGCGCAGGCCCGCGCCCGGCATGGCGGCAGCGGCCCGTTCCTGTTCGGGGAATGGAGTGCGGCGGACATGATGTACGCGCCGGTCGTTACCCGCTTCCTCACTTATTCGATCCCCGTGCCCCCGTTCGCCCGGCAATATATGTCGGACGTGCTGCGCCAACCCCATGTCGCGGAATGGATCGAATCGGCGCAGGACGAACCGTGGGTGATTGAACAATATGAAGGCGACAAGGGAACCGCCTGACGGCCCGTTCGTCCTGAAAATGTGCGTAAATTTTTCCTTATCGCGGCGGTTCTAACCGTTTCCGCCTGTGCCACCCCGCGGGAGCGCATCGCCGATAGCCTGACCGGTTATGGCCTCGACGAAGCCCGCGCCGATTGCGTCGGATCGGAACTTCAGCGCAATCTGTCGCTGGGCCAGTTGCAGGAACTCGGCCGCGCCGCCCGGGCGTTCAAGGAACGCGATCCCAATCCTTCGCGGCTGACCGTGGACGACCTCCTCCGCGTCGCCAGCCAGGTGCGCGATCCACGGGTCCCGATCGAAGTTGCCAAGGCCGCCGGCCGCTGCCGGCTGACGCCGCTCGGCTTCGCCCCGGCCAAACTGGACATGGACGCCGCCTGAGTTTGTCGGCAGCCGCTGCTTGCTGCTAGCGGTTCCGCCATGCTTCTCATCGATCCCGTCGATCTCGCCGCACGGCTGATTTCCGTCCCCTCCGTCACTCCCGCCTCGGGCCCCGTGTTCGATGTGCTCGACGAGGCGCTGAGCGGGCTCGGCTTCACCGTGCATCGCTTCATCCTCGGCGCCGCGCCGGACGGGCCGACCGAGAACATGGTGGCGATCCGCGAGCGCGGGCCGGGACCGCATATCGGGTTCGCCGGCCATCTCGACGTGGTGCCCGCGGGAGAGGGCTGGACGGGCGACGCCTTCGCGGCGCGGATTGAGGACGGCCGCCTGATCGGGCGCGGGGCCAACGACATGAAAAGCGCCATCGCCGCCGCGGTCGCGGCCGTGTCGGAAATTGATCAGCAGTCGGGCACCCTTTCCTTTCTCATCACCGGGGACGAGGAAGGCTATGCGACCTTTGGCACGCCGCGGATCATCGACTGGCTGAACGAGCGCGCCATCCGCCCCGACATGATCCTGATCGGCGAGCCGACCAGCGAGACGCGGCTTGGCGACACGGTGAAGATCGGACGGCGTGGGTCACTCAATTTCTGGCTGACCGCCAAGGGCGTGCAAGGCCACGTCGCCTACCCGCACAAGGCCGACAACCCGGTACCCCGGCTGGCGCGGGTGGTGGCGGCGCTATCGGCGCTCCACCTCGACGACGGGACCGATGCCTTTCCGCCCTCCAACCTCGAATTCGTTGCGCTGGGCACGCCGACCGCGGCCAGCAACCTCATTCCGGGCGAAGCCAGCGCGCAGGGCAATATCCGCTTCAACAACCTGCACACGGGCGACCAACTGATCCGCCTGCTGACCGACACCGCCCATGCGATCGATCCGACCATCGAGCTACGGACGCGCATCTCCGGCGAGGCGTTCCTGACCCCGCCGGGCAAGCTCTACGATCTCGTGACCGACGCCATCCGGGCCGAATGCGGGATCGAGCCCGAGCTTTCCACCGGCGGCGGGACGTCGGACGGGCGGTTCCTGATCAAGTTGTGTCCGGTGGTCGATTTCGGCCTTCCCAATGCCACCATGCACAAGGTCGGCGAAAGCGCGGCGGTCGCCGATATCGAAACGCTGGCACGCCTTTACCGGCGCGTGTTCGAAGGTGGTTTGGCCGCCTAGGCGGCGCTGCGTCCTTCGCTCACCGCATGGCTGGTCCAGGCGAGAAAGTCGCGCTCGATCATCGGCTCGGCGAAGACGAAGCCCTGGATGGTCTCGCAGCCCATGGTGCGCAGGATGTCGGCCTGCGCCACGGTTTCGACCGCCTCGGCGACCAGCTCGCACTCGACCCCGCGGACCAGCTGGATCACCGCCTGCACCACATTACGCGCCTGCTCGCTCGAAGTGATGTCGTGGATGAGCGACTGGTCGAGCTTGACCCGGTCGATCGGTAACTGGCGCAGCCGCGCGATGTTGGAATAGCCGGTGCCGAAGTCGTCCAGCGCAATGGTCGCGCCCTCGCGGCGCAGCTCGGCGATATCGGCCAGGGTCGCTTTCGAGCATTCCATCGCGGTGGTTTCGGTGATCTCGACCTCGATCCGATCGAGCGCCACCCCGGCGTCGCCGAAGATCTGCCGCAGCCGGGGGAAGAAGTCCTGCCGTTCGAGCTGGCGCGGCGAGACATTAAAGGACACCCGGCGCGATCCGCCGCCATGCTCGTCCCAGCAAGCCAGCATCGCCGCGACTTCGGCCATCACCCAATCGCCGATATCGTTGATGACCCCGGTCTGCTCGGCAATGCCGATGAAGTACGTGGGCGGCACGGCGCCCAGCGTCGGATGGTTCCAGCGAAGCAGGGCTTCGGCCCCGGTCACCGCGCCGCTGCCGAGGCTGAGTTGCGGTTGCAGGACGAGGCTGAATTCGTCGCGCTGGACGGCGTCGGCGAGCGCTTTTTCGGTGTCGAGCCGGTGCTGATGCTCCTGCGCAAGGGCATCGCTGAACAGGCAATGCTGGTGCCCGCCCCGCGCCTTGGCCCGGTACATGGAGATGTCGGCGGCTCGCATCAGTTCCTCGACGCTGCGTCCGTGATCTGGCGCGAGCGCGAGCCCGACCGACGCGCCGACATCGATGCTGTGGCCGTGCAGCTCGAACGGCTCGCCGATCGCCAGCACCACCCGCCGGGCGATCCGCTCGGCCTCGGCCGTGCTGACGTCGGGAAACAGAAGCGTGAATTCGTCCCCGGCAAGGCGGGCGAGAAGCGACCGGCGGGCGCTGGCGGCGGCTTCGCTGTTGATCAGCACGCGTAGCCGGTTCGCGACCATGATCAGCAGCTGGTCGCCGCGGGCATGGCCGAGGCTGTCGTTGACCGCCTTGAAGCGGTCGAGATCGATGAACAGCATTGCGGCGGAGCGGCCCTCGGGCTTCGCCAAGCTCCGCTCGGCCTCGGCGCGGAAATTGAGGCGGTTGGGCAGGCTGGTGACCGGATCGTACATGCCCAGCGCCTGGGCATTGTCGATCGAGCTGCGCACTTCGGCGAACAGGCTGTCCACCGCCGCCGCCACCTTGGGCATGACCCGGCGCACCGATTCGGGTGCGGGGCTGGTGAGGTCGCCTTCTTCCACCGCCAGCAGGCGATCGCGCAGCGCGGCCAGGGCACGCGCGCCTTCGCTGTTGGGCCGTTCGGCGGCGATATAGCAGACCACCAAGCAGAAGGCGCCGGCGACCAGCGCGGCGGTGATCTGCTGCGGTAACTGGGTAATGGTGATGAAGGCGTAGAGCGAGAAGACGAACGACGCGACGCCGGCCAGCCCCGACAGGAGCATGTTGCTGATCTTGTGTGCGGTGCCGACCTTCATCACCGCGGCACTGTTACGGCGGCGGAGTTAAGAAGCGGTTTAGCGTGAAAAGCGGCGCTAGCGGCGGAGGATCAGATACAGGCTCCCACCCCCGCCGTGGCGGCGATGGGCGCTGCGGACGGCGGCGATCCGCTCGGCATGGCGCGACACCGCCAGCCAGTCGTGGACCGCGGCGCGGATCTTGCCGCGCTGGATCGGCGGCTCGCCCGGGCGGTGGTGCCCGGTGATGAGGAGAATGACCCGGTCGCCCAGCGCCACCGCCCGCTCCAGCGCTTGATCGAGCGCGTCATAAGCGCGTTCGAGATTGTGGCCGTGAAGATCAACCGTGCGGTCGACGGGGACGTTTCCGGTCTTGAGCCGGCGCTCCCAATGGCCGTCGAGATTGCCGTGAATGGTCGCCCGGCGCAGCGGCGCGGCGGTGACCGGCCGCGGCGGCGGCACGCGTCCCTTTACCAGCCTCGGCGGTGCGACGGGGACCGGGGCAACAGCGACAGGCGCCGCGATCGGACGAGGCGGGACGGCGGGCTTTGCGTCCCGGCTCAGCGGCGTGATGGTCGCGGTGACCCGCTCCCACAACGCCGCTTCCTCAGGGCTGAGCGACCGCATTGGGGGCGAGCAGGCGCGCGACGCTGGTCTTGGGCAGCAGGATCAGCGCTTCGCCCTTGGCCGACATGCCGCCGGCGATCCGCCGCGCGTCTTCGCCAGCACCCCAGAAGGTGTCGAAGCGATTGGCGCCCTTGATCGCGCCGCCAGTATCCTGCGCCACCCACAGGCCGTCGGCATCGTTCATCACGACGTCGAGCCAGATGGGCGCGCCCAGCGGCACGAACATCGGATCGGTCGCGACGGTGCCGCGCGGGGTCACCGGCAGGCCGAGCGCGCCGAGTGGGCCCGGCCCGGTCAATTCCTTAAAAAAGATCTTGGACAGGTTCTCGCGCATCAGGCTCATGCCGCCATCGGGCTGCGCGCGCATCCAGCGCTTGATCGAATCCATGTCGGCACCGCCGGGCGGCAGGATGCCCCGGTCGCGCAGGAGCTTGCCGACCCCGACATATTCGCGGCCGTTCTGATTGTCGTAGCCGATCCGCATGACCGAGCCGTCCGGCAGCTTCAGCCGGCCCGAGCCCTGGATTTCGAGAAAGAACATGTCGATCGGGTCGGCGGCGTAAGCGAGCTCGAGCCCCTTCCCCGCCAATGCACCGTCATAGACTTCGCCGCGAGTGTAATAAGGCACGCACTGGCCCGTCTCGTCGAGGCGGCCGCGTCCGGTGGTCCCGTCGGCGCGGGTGCAGCGGATGAGGTCGGGCGGCGTGCGATAGATCGGCAGCGCATAGCCCGGCCCCGGCACCCGCGAGCCGAGGATTTCGGGCTCCCAATAGCCGGTGGCGAAGGCAGGCTCCGACCCGACCTTTACCCAGGAAAAGCTGGTGGCGAAAAAGCGCTGGGCGTCGGCCGCGGTGTTCGGCAGCGCGCGCGCTTCGTCACAGACCACGCGCCAGTCCGCGCCTTGGGTCAGTCCCGAGGTGTCGGGACGGCGAACGACCGAGGGGCAGGAGATGCGAAACGCTTCCAGCGCCCGCACCGCCGCTTCGTCGGTGAAGGTGCGCGGCGCGGCCGGGGTGATGCCGGCGAGGGCGGCCGTGGCCGGCTTGGGCGGAACCGGCGGCGGCACCGGCACCGGCGTCGTAACGGGCGGCGCGGGCTCCACCGGCGGCATGGGACGGGTGGCGCAGGCGGCCAGCGACAGGGCGAGCAGCGCTCCCAGCCCGAATTTCACCGGGGTCACCTCAGTCGTCGTCGGTTTCGATCAGGATCCAGTTCGGATCGTTGCTGCCGAGGTCGCGGCGGAAGGTCCAGCGGTCGCGGGTCTGGACCGCATCGCTGAGGCTGCCGGCAAGGACATTGTTGTCCGCATCGCGGGTCACCGCGGCGATGTCGGCTTCGAAGCGGACCGTGACGGTGGCAACCTTGCCCGCGACATTGGCGGCGGTGATGATCGCCTGCTCGACCGCGATCAAACGGTTATCGAGCCGCTGACCGGCAGCCTCGCGCTCGGCGATGGCTTCGTCGAACGCACCGGCGATTTCGGGATCGAGGAAACCGCGCACCTCGTCGATGTTGCCCTTCCAGAAGGCCTCGAGGATCATCCGGTACGCACCTTGCGCCCCTTCGAGGAAGCGGGCGACATCGAAGCTCGGATCGGCCGAAAGCAGCGCGCGGACACCCGGCCCGGCGGTCGGCAGATACGCCGTATCGAGCGGTTCGGCCGAGGGGTTGACGACATTGGCCTGCGCCGGCTGCGCCATTTCGGCCTGACGGGCGAGGGTCGGACGCGGCTCGTTGGCGTTGCGCGGAAGCTGCTGCTCGTGCCCGGTGCGTTCGCCGAGCACGCTGTACAGGCGCAACCCGACAAACAAAGCGACCAGCGCGAGGATGATGATCGAAACCAAGAGTGTTCGCCTTCTTTCCCAACGGGAAGTTCATAGGAGCAACGCTTAACATAGGCACTGGTGCCCGGCTCGCAAACCCATAGCCTAAAGCCTTGCTCGCGCCATTGCACCGCTTTGGCCCGGCTGCTAGTCGCCCGCCCCGAACAAGCCGCGGGATGCAGCCGTTTTCCCGCCATTTCTTTTAGCATGTTTGAGGGCACGAACCACATGGCCGCTTCCGATCCCGTTTCCGCCGGTGCCAACGGCGCCATCGACCAGGGCGCCACCGATGCCCCGCAGGTCGCCGCGCTGGCGCAATATGTGAAGGACCTGTCGGTCGAAAATCCCTCGGCCCCGCAGGTTTTCCAGTGGAACGAGCAGCCGCAGCTTGACGTCCAGTTCAACATCGCGGTCAACAAGGTCGCCGACGACGTCCACGAAGTGGTGCTCAAGATCGACGCGTCGGCCCGCTCGGCCTCGGGCGTGCAGTTCGTGCTGGACCTGAGCTACGCCGGCATTTTCGGGCTTCGCAATATCCCTGAGGAGCAGCTTCCGCCCTTCCTGCTGGTCGAAGGCCCGCGGCTCCTCTTCCCGTTCGCGCGCCAGGTCGTCGCCGCCGCGACGCAGGACGCGGGCTTCCCGCCGCTGATGCTCGATCCGATCGATTTCGCCGGCATCTACCTCAGCCAGGTGGAAGCCGCGCAGGCGCAGGGCGGCGACCAGCCACAGGGCGAGCCCACCGTTCAGTAAAAAACGGGCGCTCCCCGGTGACGGGGAGCTGCCACTCGGGGGAGCGGGCGCGAGATGAATCTCCTCAAGGCCACCGGCACCATCGGCGGGCTGACTCTGGTCAGCCGCATCCTCGGCTTCGCGCGCGAAATGCTGATGAGCCGGATCATGGGCGCGTCGGCCGCGGCGGACGCCTTTTTCGTCGCCTTCCGCCTCCCCAACACCTTCCGCCGCCTGTTCGGCGAAGGGGCGTTCAGTGCCGGCTTCGTCCCCCTCTACGCCCAGCGCCTGCAGGGCGAGAACGGTGAGGCGGAGGCCAAGAAATTCTCCGAAGAAGTCCTCGCGGTCTTTCTTCCGACGCTGGTGATCTTCACTCTCATCTTTCAGCTCATCATGCCGGCGTTTGTCGCCGCCATTTCGGGCTATTCGGGGGAAAAGCTCGAGCTTGCGACCTATCTCACCCGGATCACCTTTCCCTACCTGATCCTGATCAGCCTGGTGTCGCTGTGGGCGGGCATCCTCAACAGCCTGGCGAAATTTACTGCCGCCGCCTTTGCGCCGGCGCTGCTGAACCTGTGCATGATGCTGGCGCTGATCCTGTTTCCGCAGGGCGGCGACTACACCGCCTTCTGGCTGGCGGTGGCAGTGACGCTGGGCGGGGTGGTCCAGCTTGCCCTGCTGATCATCTCGGCGATGCGCGCGGGCGTATCGCTGCGCCTGCGCAAGCCCAAGATCACGCCCGGCGTGAAGCAGTTCCTGGTGGTCGTCATCCCCGCCACTTTGGGCGCCGGCGTCTATCAGATCAGCGCCTTCATCGACACCTTCTTCCTCGCCCGCATCGGCACCGGCGCCTTGAGCTGGTTCAACTATGCCGACCGCCTCAACCAGCTTCCGCTCGGTGTGATCGGCGCCGCGCTCGGCACCGCCATCCTGCCGCAGATCAGCCGCTTCGTCGGCGCGAACGAGCCCGACAAGGCCGCCCATGTCCAGGCGCAGGCGCTCGATCTCGGCATGTTCCTGACCCTGCCGGCCGCGCTTGCTTTGTGCGTCGCCGCCGGGCCGCTCGCCGGCGCGCTGTTCCAGGGCGGCGAGTTCACCACGCGTGACGCCGACATCACCGCCACCGTGCTGTCGATCATCGTGCTCGGCCTGCCCGCCTATGTGCTGGTCAAAGTGCTCACCCCCGGCTTCTATTCACGCCAGGATACCGCCACCCCGGTCAAGACCGCCGCCGTGGTGCTGGTCGTCAACGTCGTCCTCAATTTTGTCGTCCAGTCACTGTCGACCGACCCCTTGTTCCGGATCGCAGGCCTCAGCGCCGTGATCGCCATCACCAGCTGGCTCAACTGCGCCATCCTTTACGTCATCCTCCACCGCCGCGGACATTTCCGCGTGCCGGGCTGGCTGGCGAGCCGGGTGTTCCGGCAACTCCTCGCCGGCGCGGTGATGGTGGCGGCGCTCTACGGCCTCGAGATCGCCTTCGCCGACTGGTTCACCGGCAGCGCCGGACGCCGCATCATCGCGGTGGGCGCGCTGGTCGGCATCGGCATGGGCATCTACTTCCCGCTGTGCTGGGCGATCGGCGGGGTCGATCGGCAGGCGTTCAAGGACCTCCTCCGCCGCAAGAGACCCGCCGCCAATGCCTGACGCCGCCGCAGCCACGCCCGTGACGAGAGTGCTGTCGGGCATTCAACCGACCGGCAACCTCCATCTCGGCAATTTGCTTGGCGCGATCCTGCGCTGGGTGCGGATGCAGGACGAGGCGCCGTGCCTGTTCTTTCTCGCCGACCTCCACTCGCTGAGCGACCACATTCCCGCCGACACCCGCCGCGCGCAGGTCCGCAGCATGGCGGCGGCGCTGATCGCCAGCGGGATCGACCCCGACAAGGCAGTGCTGTTCGCCCAGTCCGACGTCCCCGCCCACGCCGAGCTCTGCTGGCTCTTGAACGGCACCGCCCGCATGGGCTGGCTTCACCGGATGACCCAGTGGAAGGACAAATCGGGCAAGAACAAGGAAGGCGCGTCGGTCGCCCTGTTCGACTATCCCGTCCTCCAGGCCGCCGACATCCTGCTTTACCAGGCCAGCCACGTCCCCGTCGGCGAGGACCAGAAACAGCATATCGAGCTGACCCGCGACATCGCGAACAAGTTCAACCTCGACACCGGCACCGAGACTTTTGTCGTGCCCGAGCCGTTCATCGGCGGCGGGGTCGCGGCGCGGGTCATGTCCTTGCGCGACGGCAGCGCCAAGATGAGCAAGTCCGACCCGTCGGACATGAGCCGCATCAACCTTATCGACAGCGACGACGAGATCGCCGCCAAGATCCGCAAGGCCCGCACCGATCCCGAGTCGCTGCCGGGTGATCCCGACTTGCTCAAGGAGCGGCCCGAAGCGCGCAACCTCGTCGGCATCATGGCCGCGGTCACTGGCGAGAGCGAGACCGCCATACTCGCCCGCTTCGAAGGCCAGGGCTTCGGCGCGTTCAAGCCCGCGCTCGCCGACGCGCTGGTCGCCGCTATCTCGCCGATCCGTAGCCGCTACGAGGCGCTGCAGGGCGATCATGCCGAGCTCGACCGCTTGCTCGATGAGGGGGCGGCCAAGGCGAACGAACTGGCCGCGCCGACCCTGCTCGCGGCCAAGCGGGCGCTGGGCCTCGGGCGCTGAGACATCCTCGGTTCACCGCCGCGCCGCCACCCTTCATCGACGGTTCAAGTCACTTGGCGCTATAAGCGTCTCGTTTAACGGGACTTTCCCCGAGTCGAGGGTTTATCGCGTCATGACTTTCCTCAAGAAAATCGTCGCCGCCGCGTTGGTCGGCGCGGCCAGCATCGGCCTGTCGGGCTGCGCCACCGGCCTTCCCGCCAAGGTCACTCGCTTCCAGGCCATGCCCGCGCCGCAGGGGCAGAGCTTCTTTGTCGTGCCGGGCACCGGCCTGGCGCAAGGCGGCGGACTTGAATGGAGCCGCTACGCCGCGCTGGTCGCCCAGCAGATGCAGGCGCAGGGTTATGCCCAGGCCGCCAGCCCGGCGCAGGCGACCATGATCGTGCAGCTTGGCTACAACGTCGACCAGGGCACAGAACGGCGCGTGGTCGATCCGATCGGAGCGGGTGGCTACGATCCCTTTTATCGCGGCTTTTATAGCCCCTACGGCATCTACGGCAGCCGCTTCGACCCGCGCTTCGGCGTTTATTACGGACGGCCCTATTACAGCCGCTACGGCTATTACGGCGGTTACCGCTCGCCCTTCTACTACGGCTGGGACGACCCGTTCTGGTATGGCGGTGCCAGCGTCCGCGAATATACCGAATACAAGTCGGAGCTCGACCTCGACATCCGTCGCCGGGTCGACAACCAGCAGTTGTTCGACGGCCGGGCGCAGGCGCGGTCCACCACCGACAACACGCAGGTGCTGGTCCCCAACCTGATCCAGGCCATGTTCACCGGCTTCCCCGGCCGCAGCGGTGAATCGATCCGGATCACGGTGCCGGCGCAGAAGCGCTAAACGCCTCACCAATTGCGTCGTCCCGGCAAAGGCCGGGACCTCGGGAGAAAATCGCCTGAGGTCCCGGCCTGCGCCGGGACGACGTCTTTTCTACTTCGCGCGCTCGATCCGACGTGCAGCGTCGTCGAGGATATCGATTACTTCGTTCAGCAGGGGCTCGTTCCAGCCGTGCTGCGCGGCCCGGTTGCCGAGCGCATTCATCAGATTGCCGACTGCGCGGCCAAGCTCGGGACGCGACGATCGGCGCCGCCCCTCGCCGCTCGCTTCCAGCCGCTCGAACAGCGCCGTCACCTCGGACTCGCGCTCGGCGAGATGCGCTCGTCCCTCGTCGGTGATCGCGAAGCTCTTCTTGTTGGCGCCGGCATTCGCCTGCCGCTCGATCAGCCCCATGTCCTCGAGCAATTCGAGATTGGTGTAGAGGATCCCCGCGCTTGGCGCATAATCGCCGTGGGTCATCTCCTCGAGCGCCTTGATGATCGCATAGCCGTGGCGCGGTTCGTCGGCGATCAGCTTCAGGATGATCAGCTGGAATTCTTCCGAGCTGAACATCCGCCGCTTGCGTCCGCGCGGACCATGCCCGCCCCAGCCGCCGCCCCGCGGCCCCTCACCGCCCGGCTCGAAGTGGATGTTTCCAAACGGAAAGCTCCAGTCGCGACCGCCGAATTGCATAGGGGACGTCGGGTCGGGACGGCCATGCCGCCGGCCGTGAAAATGAAACCGCATCTTGCCTGCTCCTCTTATTGAGCGTTCAAGATATATTTTAGAGCAATCTTTGCAAGACAGGCATGGCGCTTGGCCGCCTATCTTTCTACGAGCCGACGAATGGCCGACCTGTTCGAAGCCGAACCCGCCCCCACCCCTGCCGCCGAGGCCCCGCTTGCCGAGCGCCTGCGTCCCGCCAGCCTCGACGAAGTCATCGGGCAGGAGCATCTTACCGGCCCCGACGGCCCGATCGGCCGGATGGTCGCCGCCGGCCGCCTGTCGAGCCTGATCCTGTGGGGACCGCCCGGCACCGGCAAGACCACCATCGCCCGCCTGCTCGCCGGCGCGGTCGGCTATCGCTACGTCGCCATCTCGGCGGTGTTCAGCGGGGTCGCGGACCTGAAGAAGGTCTTCGCCGAAGCCGAGATGCACGCCCGCTCGGGCAAGCACACCTTATTGTTCGTGGACGAAATCCACCGCTTCAACCGCAGCCAGCAGGACGGTTTCTTGCCCTATGTCGAGGCCGGCGCGGTGACCCTGGTCGGGGCAACCACCGAAAACCCGAGCTTCGAACTAAACGCCGCGCTTCTGTCGCGCGCTCAGGTACTGGTCCTCCACCGCCTCGACGAAGCCGCGCTCGGCACCTTGCTCAGACGCGCCGAGGAGATCACCGGCAAGTCGCTGCCTCTCGACGACGGCGCCCGCGCCGCGCTGATCACCAGCGCGGATGGCGACGGCCGCTTCCTCCTCAATCAGGCCGAGATGCTGTTCGCCGCGGGGCTCGACGCGCCGCTCGATACCGCCGCGCTGCGCGACCTCATCCAGCGCCGCCTGCCCGTCTACGACAAGGATCGCGAAGGCCATTACGGCCTTATCTCCGCGCTCCACAAATCGATCCGCGGCTCCGATCCTCAGGCCGCGCTCTACTATCTAGCGCGGATGCTGACCGCGGGCGAAGAACCGCTCTATCTCCTTCGCCGCCTGACCCGCGCCGCGGTCGAGGACATCGGCCTCGCCGACCCGCAGGCGCTGGTGCAATGCATGGCGGCCAAGGATACCTACGACTTTCTCGGCAGCCCCGAAGGCGAACTGGCGATCGTCCAGGCCTGCCTCTACCTCGCCACCGCGCCCAAATCGAACGCGCTCTACATGGCGCAGAAGGACGCGTGGAAAAGTGCCAAGGAGCATGGCTCGCTGTCGCCGCCCAAGCATATCCTCGGCGCGCCGACCAAGCTGATGCGTGAGCAGGGCTATGGCAAAGGCTATCAATACGATCACGATGCGCCCGATGCCTTCTCCGGCCAGGATTACTGGCCCGAGGAGATGAGCCCGCAGACCTATTACGTCCCCACCGATCGCGGCTTCGAGAAACGACTTGCCGAGCGGCTCGCGTGGTGGAACGAGAAGCGGCAGGAAGCCCAAGGGGAGCAAGGCTGATGTATCCACCGTCCACCACCGACCAATGGCGCGCCGAGCTCGTCGAATGGGGCCCACGCATCGCCATCGCGCTGGTCATCATCCTTGCCACCTGGGCGATCGCGCGGGGCGTCAAATGGGCGCTGGCCAAGGCGATCAGCCGCACCCCGGCGCTTCAGAAGCATACCCCCGGCAACGGCCATGAAACCGTCGGGCAGCAGGTCGGGACCATCGCCAAGCTGCTGATCTGGCTGGTCGGCATCATGGCCGCGCTCAATTTCCTGCAGATCGGCCAGATCCTGGCGCCGGTGAACCAACTCACCAGCGAGATCTTCGCCTTCCTGCCGCGCCTGATCGGCGCAGGCCTCATCTTCTTCGTCGGCCTGATCGTCGCACGCATCGTCCGTCGCCTGGTCGAAACCGTGCTGACCGCCGCCAACATCGACGGCTTCATGGCCCGCGCCGGGCTTGGCGATCATCCGCCGACGGTGCGTCAGGACCCCGCCGCCGTGCCACCGGGCGCAGCGCCCGGCGCGACCCGCGCCAGCCTCGCCCGCGCCGCCGGAATCCTCGCCTTCGCGCTGATCATCATCCCGGTCGCGATTGCCGCGCTGCAGGTGCTCGGGATCGAGGCGATCAGCGGCCCGGCGATCAACATGCTCGACGAGATCAGCGCGGCGATTCCCCGCCTGCTGACCGCCGCGCTGTGGCTCGGCATCGCCTTTGTCGCGGCCAAGTTCCTCAAGACCATCATCGAAGCCATTCTGCCCCCGACCGGCTTCGACGATGCGCTGCGCTCGACCGGCGTGCTGCCGGTCACCACCGTACCGAGCCGGATCGTCGCCAACATCGCCTTTGTCGCGATCATGCTGGCGGCCGCGATCGAAGCCGCGCACCAGCTTGGCGGGGACACGGTGGCGGTGTTCCTGATCCAGGTCACCGAACTCGGCTCCAAGGTCATCTTCGGCACCCTGATCATCGTCGCCGGCATCTTCCTGGCGCGGATCCTGTCCAAGCTGGTCGGCTCGTCGACCGGCGAAGGCGGGTTTGCCCAGACCATGATCCGCTATGCGATCATCGCCCTGTTCACCGCCATCGGCCTCACCTTCATGGGTCTGGCGGACGTCATCGTCTACATGGCGTTCGGGCTGATCCTCGGTGCCGGCGCGATCGCCACCGCACTGGCCTTCGGGCTCGGCGGGCGCGAAGCGGCGGGGCGGATCCTCAACCACTATGCCGACCGCGTCACCGGCCCCCCCGCGCCCCAGGCACCGCGCCGCCCGGCCCGGCTCGAAGGCACCAAGGAGACGCCAACCGGCGGCGACGGGGGAAGCTTGATCTGACGGGCTTCACCCGCACCGTCGCGATCGACTGGTCGGGCGCCAAGGGGCGGCGGCACAAGGGCATCGCGGTCGCCGTCTGCGGCCGCGATGGGCCGCCCCGGCTGGTCCGCCCCGGCCATGTCTGGAGCCGCGCCGAAGTCGCCGACTGGCTGGTGGACGAAGCGGCGAAGGAGCCGACTTTGTTCGGCTTCGACTTCTCCTTCGCCCCGCCGCACGCCGAGCGCGGCGCCTATCTTCCGGGCGAAACCGGCGTTCCCGACACGGCGCGCGCCTTCTGGGGCTATGTTGATGTGAAAGCCCCCGACGAAGACCTCGGCGCCGCGAGCTTCCTCGAGCAGGTCCACCGCCCCCACTTCTATTTCGGCATCGCCGACGGGATGAAAGCCGACTTCGTCCGCTTTCACCAATGCGATCACAGGTTGAACGAAGCGGGCGGCCGCAAGACCGCCAGCGCTTTTGACGCGATCGGCGCGGCGCAGGTCGCCAAGGCTAGCTTCGCCGGCATGCGCCTCCTCCACCGGATCGACGGCAAGATCGCGATCTGGCCGATGGACCCGCTGACGCCGGGCGGCAGCGCGGTGGTCGAGATCTACACTCGCATCTACCTGCGCAACGCCGGCCTCTCCGGCGCGAAACTACGCAGCCGCGCCGACCTCAATCTCGCTCTGAAAGCGCTCGGCAGCCCGCCTGCCCGGCTGCGATTCGAGCCCGACGATCACCAGACCGACGCCTTGGTCACCGCCGCGGGCATGCGCGCGCATCTGAGGCATCCGCACGCCTTCACGCCCCCAGGCCTCACGCCAGCCCTCGCCCGAACCGAGGGCTGGACCTTCGGCATCGTCTAAGCCAAGGGAGCCCACGCGCCGGTTTAGCTCAGTTGGTAGAGCAGCGGTTTTGTAAACCGAAGGTCGCGGGTTCGAATCCTGCAACCGGCACCAGCCCTCTTCAGGCCGCGCGGGGCAGCTCGATCTGCTCGTTGTGCGCGATCGGAGCGGCCTCAACCGCTTCGGCCTGGGCAACCTGCTGCACGCGATCCGGGAAGAAGGTGCGGCTGACGAACACCACGGCACCCAGCGCCAGATAGATGCCGACCATCAGCATCGGCGCGAAGATGATCCCCGCCCCCAGCGGCACGCGCAGGAAGTTGGGATTGAAGCCGAGGTCATGGCCGAGCGCCTCGCAGACACCGAGGATGGTGTCGTTGCGAAGGGCGACATTGTTGCTGAAATAACCGGCGGCGAACAATTTCTGGCTCATCTCTTACTCTCCAGGGCGGTCGGCTTGGCGACGCTCACACTTTCAGATGCACAAGCCGTGCCACCTGTGGGTTTCGCCCTCTTTTCCGACTGTTGGCGAAGGCCTTTCGCCTCACCGCCCGCTTTCTTGCCCCTCATGTTGGGACAATGCGCCACTTTGTGAAGGGCGCACTCGCCCAAAGGCGGTATCGCCTGGACCGGCGGCGTTGCAAATCTGCGGACGGGCGCGGCGGCCCCACTAACGGCTAGACCGTCGCGCCGTGACTGTCGGCGAGGCGGATGTGCAGGGCGGTCGGCACCAGCGGATATTTGTTGCCCGCCGCGCAATTGAACAGCATCACGCGGTCGTCCCGGTCGACCAGGCCGCGGTCCAGCGCCGCGCGCCAGCCGGCGAGCACCGCCGCACCCTCTGGGCATAGCAATTGCCCGTCGTCGCGCGCCGCGGCGGCAAGCTCGGCGGTGATCGCCTCTTCCTCGACCGCGATGGCGAAGCCGTCGCTCTCCCGCACCGCGCGCAGAATCAGGAAATCACCGACAGCCTTGGGGACGCGGATGCCGGTGGCGACGGTCGCGGGGTTCTCCCACCGCTCGGCGAATTCGTCGCCCTGCTCCCACGCCCGGACCATCGGCGCGCAGCCGCTCGCCTGCACCGCGACCATGCGCGGGCGCTTGGGCCCGATCAGGCCCACGGCTTCCAGTTCGGCGAACGCTTTCCACATGCCGATCAGACCGGTGCCGCCGCCGGTCGGATAGAAGATGACGTCAGGCAATTCCCAGCCGAGCTGCTCGGCCAGTTCCAGCCCCATCACCTTCTTGCCCTCAGCGCGATACGGCTCCTTCAGCGTCGACACATCGAACCAGCGCCCCGCCGCGGCGCCTTCGCCGACCAGCCGGCCGCACTCGTCGATCTGCCCGTCGGCGACCAGCACGCGGGCGCCATAAGCCTCGGCCTCGGCGATATTGATCGGCGGGGTTTCTTCGGGACAGATCACCGTCGCCTCGATCCCCGCCGCCGCCGCATAAGCCGCCAGCGCCGCCCCGGCATTACCGTTGGTCGGAAGCGCCATGCGCTCGATCCCGAAGTGCTTGGCCATGCTGACCGCCATCGCCAGGCCGCGGGCCTTGAACGAGCCCGTGGGCAGCCGCCCCTCGTCCTTGACCAGCAAGGTGCGCACGCCCGCCCGTTCCGATAAGCGGGTCAGCGGCAGGATCGGCGTCTCGATCTCGCCCAGGCTGACCGGTTCGGCCCCCTCCGGTAGCGGCAGAAGTTCGCGCCATTTCCACATCCCCGGCGCACGGGCCGCGAGCGTCTCGCGGGTCAGCGCCTTGCCGACCTGCTCGAGGTCGTAGCGCACCAGCAGCGGGCGCCCCGCCTGGCTGAGATTATGGACTTCGCCGGCGGCATAGCGCTCGCCGGTCAGCGAGCATTCGAGATGGGTGACGAACATGCGGCCGGGCCTAGCCTAGCCCGCTCGACAAGACGACCCCACGCGGCGACAAACGGCGGCACGAGGGTTGTAATGTTGTATCATGCGGCCTAGCTGCCCGGCTGACTTTCCCAATCGGACCACCTTTGCCCATGTTCCAGCTTTCCCTCGCGGCCGCGTTTGCCGCGACCACCTCCCCGACCGTTATCGCCACCACCGAAGCCGCCGCGCTCGCCCAGCCCGCCCCGCGCGGCAGCGATCATGATGCGGCGCAAAACCAGGACATCGTCGTCACCGGCATCCGTCGCAACCGGCAGGACGTGCTGGGCGGGATCAGCGTGGTCTCGGGCGAGGAACTGCAGCGCGACCTGCGCTCGACCATCGGCGAAACCCTGATTCGCCAGCCGGGCGTGTCGGCCACCAGCTTCGGCCCCAACGCCTCGCGCCCGATTCTCCGCGGCCTTGGCGGGGAGCGCGTGCGCGTGCTGACCGACGGCATCGGCAGCCTCGACGTCTCGACCTCCAGCGTCGATCACGCGGTCGCGATCAACCCGCTCACCGCCGACCGCATCGAAGTGCTGCGCGGCCCCGCCGCCCTGCTGTTCGGAAGCTCGGCGATCGGCGGCGTGGTCAACGTCATCGACAGCCGTATCCCCCGCGCGATGCCCGAAAGCCCGCTCCATATCGACGCCCTCGGCACCCTCGGCAGCGCCGCCGACGAACGCTCGGCCAACGCCCGCGTCGACGTGCCGATCGGCCAGCATCTCGTGCTCCATGCCGACGGCAGCATCTTCAAAAGCGACGACGTCCGCACCGGCGGCTACATCCTCTCGCCCGCCCTCCGCGCCGAAGCCCGCGCCAGCAGCGACGCCGACATCCGCGCGCTCGCTGATTTGAAGGGCGACCTCCCCAATTCCGCCGCCAAATCGTCCGAGATCGCCGGCGGCGTCGCCTATATCGACGGCCGCTTCAACATCGGCGCGTCGATCGCCCGCTTCGACAATCTCTACGGCGCGCCGGTCCGCTATTCGCTCGACCCCGCCACCGAAGCCGAGGAAGTCCGCCTCGACCAGAAACAGACCCGCTACGACGTCCGCGCCGAAATCCCGGTCGACGGCTTCATCGACGAGGTGAAGGTCCGCGGCGGCGCGGTCCGCTATCGCCACGACGAGCTGGAAGAAACCGGCGAAATCGGCACCACCTTCCGCAGCCGCGGCGAGGAGGGCCGGATCGAAGCGGTCCAGCGCACCATCAACGGCTGGGGCGGCGGCTTCGGGGCCCAGTATCTCGACCGCCGCGTCAATGTGGTCGGCGAAGAGAAGTACCTTCCCGCCAACCAGCAGAAGCAATTCGGCCTCTTCACGCTGCAGAATTACGAAACCGGCCCTTACCGCGTCGAAGTCGGCGCCCGGGTCGAGCGCAGCAATCTCATGGCCGAGGCCGACGCCGATCTCGGCAACCCGGCACTCGAGCGCAAGTTCACCAGCCTCGCCGGCTCGATCGGCGGCAGCGTCGCAGTCGCTTCCTCGACCCGCGCCGGCCTCAACCTCTCCTATTCGGAGCGTGCGCCCTCGACCGACGAGTTGTTCGCCAACGGCCCGCATGCCGGGACGCAGGCGTTCGAGATCGGCAATCCCGATTTCGGCAAGGAAAAAAGCCTGTCGATCGAAGCCACCCTGCGCCGCTCGGCGGGGCCGCTGACCTTCGGCCTCAATTTGTATCACACCCGCTTCACCGACTTCATCTACCTGCAGCCGACCGGCGAGGTCGAAGACGACCTGCCGGTCTATCTCTACAGCCAGGCCGACGCCCGTTTCACCGGTTTCGAACTCGAAGGCCGGGCCAGTCTCGGCACCTTCGGCGGGGTTGAGCTCGCCGCGGACGCGCAGGCGGATTACGTGCGGGCGACGGTCAAGGGCTTCGGCCCCGCCCCGCAGATCCCGCCGCTGCGCCTGCTCGGCGGAGTGGACGCCAGGGCCGGCGCGATCGATGGCCGGCTCGAGATCGAACACAGCTTCGCCCAGAAGCGCAACGCGCCGATCGAAACCGACACCGCGGCCTTCACCCTGGTCAACGCCTCGGTCAACTGGCGCCCGCTACAGGAACGGCCCGACCTGACGCTCGGGCTGCAGGCCAACAACATCTTCGACGTCGAAGCCCGTCGTCATACCAGCCTATTGAAGGACTATGCACCCATCGCCGGCCGCGACTTCAGGCTGACGGCGCGCCTCGCCTTCTGACGCACAAAAAAGGACCCGGCATCGCAAGCGGATGCCAGGTCCTTCCCTCTCAAGCTCCCACGCTTAGAGATCGATACCGCTGGCGATCGCCTCCAGCTTGCGGATCCGTGCCTTGAGGTCGGCCAGTTCGATCCGGTCGGTGCCGGCGGCGGCCGGGGCGATCGGTTCGTCCGCCTGCGGCCGCCCGCTCGCCAGTTCGAGCTTCCTCACTTCCAGCCACTGGGACCAGGCGCGGGAGGCGAATACCCCCGCCACCAGGAGACCCGTGAGGAGCAGCGCGCCGGTCAGCGCTACGATGCTGAGGTCGGTCATCATGCCTTCTCCGTGCGAAGCGCTTCGATTTCACGGGCAAGCGCGTCGTTCTGCTGGCTGTTGAGGTGGTGGTCGATCGCCATCATCCGGCGGTCGTTCGCATCCATCTTTTCGCGCAGATCCTTGATGCTGCCCCGGCGCGGCTCGTCCATCCGTTCGAACTCGCTGCGGCGGCCCGTCAGCTTGCCAGCCGCGAACGCTCCGACCAGTCCGCACAGGGCATAGGTCACCAGCGCCTGCCAGAAAGTGACAAAGGTCAGCAGCGGCACCGCGACAAAGGCGACTCGGACAAAGGTCGGGTCGATATTGAGCGTGCGTCCGAGGCCGGCACAGACACCGAGCAGCTTGCGTTCGCGGCGGTCGAGGCGGAAGGCGGGGCGGTTCATGGGGACTTGTCCTCTGATGAGGGATGCGACGATCTGATCGGGCTTTAGCGCTTGATCAGGTTGAACAGGCTTTGCAGGGTTCCGGCGAGCCAGATGTCGACGGTGTCGAGCACCTGGCCGACCGGTCCGAGTTCGGCCGGGGCCGATGCGATCGGTCCGAGATATTCGAACCGGGCACCGGCCTTGGTGACGACCGGCTCAAGCATAGAATGCGATCTTCACCGGAGCGGCGACGGCGACGCTCGCCGGGGCGATGGCGGATCCGACGGCAAGGCCACTGACCAGCAGGGCGGCGACGGCGGAGAAGAGAGTGGTCTTGAGGTTCATGATACTGGCTCCTTGATCTGGTTGCCGGCCGTTCGACCGGTCACGCCGTTCATCATGCAGCAAGCGTGCCAAACCCGGTTTTCCGCCATTTCCGCGAGGTTCGGGATAGTTTTCGGCGGCGGGTTGGTGACTTTTCCCATGCTGGTTGGCGAACCGTCCCAACCGCCTGCCCGGAACCCGCCGAACCTTCGCGCGTCTCATGCAACAACGACAAGTCATTACATCACAGAAAGGATTACGATCATGCTGGGCAAGATCGCAGGCGCCCTTATCGGCAACCATATCGCAGGCCGTAACGACGGCGTGAAAGGCGCTGTTCTCGGCGCCGCCGCAGCCCGCATCGCCTCGCGCGGCCTCGGTCCGCTCGGCACCGCGCTCGCCGTCGGCTACGGCGCCAAGAAGCTCATCGACTGGAACCGCGCGCGCAAGGCCAGCCCGAGCTATCCGGCCAGCGCCACCCCGGCGGGCGGCGCGAACCGCACCACCAGCCTGTAAGCTGAGGGTATAAAAGAAAAAGCGCCGCCCCGGCTGTCTGCTGGGGCGGCGCTTTTTGTTTAAGCGATGGAATTCAGCGCCGGCGTCGATCCCGGCGCGGCGTCTTACTTGTCGTCCGCGCTATCGTCGGACGTTTGAGCCTCGCCCTCGCCCTCGGCGGCGCGCTCGTAATAAGGCTCCACCGTGCCCTTGAGGGTGATCGTCATCGGATTGCCGTAGCGGTCGCGGCTCTTGCCGGCGGCGACCTTGATCCAGCCT
This sequence comes from Sphingomonas kaistensis, assembly GCF_036884275.1. NCBI lineage: Bacteria > Pseudomonadati > Pseudomonadota > Alphaproteobacteria > Sphingomonadales > Sphingomonadaceae > Sphingomonas > Sphingomonas kaistensis. Next base: position 2,581,741 of record NZ_CP145607.1, read on the forward strand.
TCCGACACCGAATATTCCTCGACGTTGGTTTTTTCATTGCCGTTGAAACGAATGCCGACGCCGCGGCGCAGCTTGGTTTCGTCGAAATGCGGGCTGCGCGGATCGAGGCTGAGGCGGTCGGGCGGGGTGTCGGTGATCTCGGACATGCGCCTGCCCTGCCCTTGGCCCGGCGTGCAAGTCAACCGGTTATGCCGCAGTGCAGGATTGCCTTTGCGCCTCCCTCCGTCCTAAGCGCTGCCCCCGATGAGTGAGCCCCTGTCTCCGCCCCGTCGCAACGCCCCGCGCCTTGCGCTGCATGTGCCCGAGCCGTCCTATCGGCCCGGCGACACCCCCGACTTTTCCGCCGTTCGCGTGCCCGCCGCCGGAAGCGCCCCGCGCCCCGACAGCAGCGCGCCGGCGTCGGACAGCCACCCGCTGGTCAATCACCTCGTCCGGGTACTGGATGAGCAGGGCCAAGCGGTCGGTCCGTGGGACCCGCGCCTGTCGCCCGACACCCTGCGCAAGATGCTGGCCGACATGGTCACCGTGCGGGTGTTCGACGACCGCATGTACCGTGCCCAGCGGCAGGGGAAGACCAGCTTCTACATGAAGTGCACCGGCGAAGAAGCGATCGCGGTCGCCGCCGCCACTGCGCTGGATCGGGACGACATGTGCTTCCCGACCTATCGCCAGCAAGGCCTGCTGGTCGCCCGCGGTTATCCGCTGGTCGACATGATGTGCCAGATCTATTCCAACGCCGGCGACAAACTCCACGGCCGCCAGCTCCCGATCATGTATTCGGACAAGCCGCACGGCTTTTTCTCGATCTCGGGCAACCTCGGCACCCAGTATCCGCAGGCCGTGGGCTGGGCGATGGCGTCCGCGATCAAAGGCGACAGCCGGATCGCGATGGGCTGGATCGGCGAAGGCGCCACGGCCGAAGGCGACTTCCATTCCGCGCTGACCTTTGCAGCCGTCTACCAGGCGCCGGTCATCCTCGCGGTGGTCAACAACCAGTGGGCGATCTCAAGCTTCTCCGGCATCGCCGGGGCCGAACAGTCCACCTTCGCCGCCCGCGCGGTCGGCTATGGCATCGCCGGCCTTCGGGTCGACGGCAATGACGCGCTCGCGGTTTATGCCGCAGTGCAATGGGCGTCGGAGCGCGCCCGCGCCAACGTTGGCCCGACCCTGATCGAATTCTTCACCTACCGCGCCGAAGGGCACAGCACGTCGGACGATCCGACCGGCTACCGCCCGGCCGGCGAAGCGCAGCAATGGCCGCTCGGCGATCCGGTCGAGCGCCTGAAAGCGCACCTCATCGGCCTCGGCGAATGGGACGACGAACGCCACGCCGCGCTCGTCGCTGAGGCCGACAAGACGGTCCGCGCCGCGCAAAAGCAGGCCGAAGCGCAGGGCATCCTGCCCGGCCAGGGCTTCGATCGCATCGGCTCGATGTTCGAAGACGTCTATGCCGACACCCCCTGGCACCTCGCCGAACAGCGCGACGCTGCGCTCGGCGAAGCCCGCATCTTCCTCGGACGGGACGCCAGCTGATGCCGACCAAGAACATGATCGAGGCGATCAACGACGCCCATCGCGTGACCATGGCGGCCGACCCCGATATCGTCGTCTTCGGTGAAGACGTCGGCTATTTCGGCGGCGTGTTCCGCGCTACCGCGGGCCTCCAAAAGGAATTCGGCAAGGAACGCTGCTTCGACGCGCCGATCAGCGAAGGCGGGATCGTCGGCGCGGCGGTCGGGATGGCCGCCTACGGCCTGAAGCCCGTGATCGAGATCCAGTTCGCCGACTACATCTACCCCGGCTACGACCAGATCGTCTCCGAAGTCGCCCGCATGCGCTATCGCACCGCCGGCGAATGGACCATGCCGATGGTCATCCGCTCGCCCTATGGCGGCGGTATCTTCGGCGGCCAGACCCACAGCCAGAGCCCAGAAGCCCTCTTCACCCACGTCGCGGGTTTGAAGGTCGTCATCCCCTCGACCCCCTACGACGCCAAGGGCCTGCTGATCGCCGCGATCGAAGACCCCGACCCCGTCGTCTTCTTCGAGCCCAAGCGCATCTACAACGGCCCGTTCGACGGGCATCACGACCGCCCGGTCAAGCCGTGGGCCAAGCACGCAGCCTCCGAGGTCCCCGACGGCCACTACACCGTCCCGCTCGGCAAGGCGGCGGTGGTCCGTCCCGGCAACGACCTCACCGTCCTCGCCTATGGCACGATGGTCCACGTCGCGCTCGCCGCGGTCGAGGAGAATGGCATCGACGCCGAGGTGATCGACCTGCGCACCCTCGTGCCGCTCGACATGGCGACCATCGAAGAGAGCGTGAAAAAGACCGGCCGCTGCCTGGTGGTCCAGGAAGCCACCAAGACCAGCGGCTTTGCCTCGGAGCTCGTCACCCTGATCCAGGAACGCTGCTTCTATCACCTCGAAGCCCCGGTCGGGCGCGTGTCGGGCTGGGACACGCCCTACCCCCACGCCTACGAATGGATCTATTTCCCCGGCCCGATCCGCATGAAACAAGCCCTAGAAAAGGTCATGGCAGACTAATGGCGACCTATCTCTTCAAGCTCCCCGACATCGGCGAAGGCATTGCCGAGGCCGAGATCGTCGCCTGGCATATCGCGGTCGGCGACCGGGTCGAGGAAGACCAGCAGCTTGCCGACATGATGACCGACAAGGCGACCGTGGAAATGGAATCGCCCGTCGCCGGCGTGGTTCGCAAGCTCGCCGGTGAAGTCGGCGACCAGATCGCCATCGGCTCGGTGCTGGTCGAGATCGAGACCGAGGGCGCCGACGCGGCTGCCGCTCCCGCCGAGGCCGAGGAAGTCCCGCTGGCCGACGGCGCCGCCGTGCCGACGCAGGCGCAGGAAGAAGCCAATCCGACGCTGGACGTCGAAGATGCCCCTGAACTCGTTCGTCCTGAGCGAAGCGCGGAGCGCATAGTCGAAGGGCGCTCGCCCGAACCCCAGCAAGAACGTGCTTCGACTTCGCTCAGCACGAACGAAGATGATCGCAGTCACTCGGGTCCCATCCTCACCACCCCCGCCGTCCGCGCCCGCGCGCGTGACCTCGGCATCGACCTCGCCCAGGTGAAGCACCAGGGCGAGCACATCCGCCACGCCGACCTCGACGCCTACCTGCTCTACAACGGCGGGCAGGTCTCCGGCCGCGCCACCGCGCTGCGTGCAGATGAGCAGATCAAGGTCGTCGGCCTGCGCCGCAAGATCGCGGAGAACATGCAGGCCGCCAAACGCCGCATTCCGCACTTCGCCCTGGTCGAGGAATATGACGTCACCGCACTGGAAGAAACCCGCGCGATGATGAACCGCGATCGCGGGCAGAACCCCAAGCTCACCCTGCTGCCGTTCCTGATCACCGCGCTGAACAAGGCGCTGGCCGACTTCCCGATGATCAACGCCACTTATGACGACGAAGCCAACGTCATCACCCGCCACGGCGGCGTCCACATGGGCATGGCGGCGCAGACCCCGAACGGGCTGATGGTCCCGGTCATTCGCAATGCCGAGCGGCTCTCGATCTGGCAGCTCGCGACCGAAGTCGCCCGCCTGTCGGACGCCGCCAAGACCGGCAAGGCCACGCGGGACGAACTCTCCAACCCGACTTTCACCATCAGCTCGCTGGGGCCGATGGGCGGCGTCGTCTCGACCCCCGTCATCTCGCCGCCGCAGGTCGCCACGGTCGCGGTCAACAAGGTCGAGGACAAGGTGGTGCCGGTTAATGGCGAGCTCGAGATCCGCAAGCGGATGAACCTCTCGCTCTCCTGCGATCACCGCGCGGTCGACGGCTGGGACGCCGCGAGCTTCCTCCAGGCCCTGAAGCCCCTGATCGAAAACCCGCTGCGCTTGCTGGCCTGACGGATGAGGTCGTCCCGGCCTTTACCGGGACGACCAACCCTTACGCCGCGAGCAGATCGACCTCGCGCAGCGCCTGCTCGACCGACTTGGCCTTCACTTCCGGCCCGAGATTGATGCCGTCGGCGCGGACGAACTCGGGCTCGATCCCGATGAATCCGAAGAAGGCCTTCAGATAGCTTTCGAGATGCTCGAAATCGGCATTGCCCTGCTCGGTGCCGTAATAGCCGCCGCGCGACAACGCGATGATCACCCGCTTCGGCCCGGCCAGCCCCTCGGGCTTGCCTTCGGCGGTATAGCGGAATGTGCGCCCGTTCACCGCCAGCCGGTCGATCCAGGCCTTCAATTGGCTCGGCAGGGTGAAATTGTACATCGGAGCACCAATCACCACCGTGTCGGCGGCAAGGAATTCGTCGAGCACGCTCCCGTCGGCGAACTGGTCGAGCGTGAGGTGGGGAAGCGGCTGGGCGACGAGATCGCGCTCGATGACCGTGGCGTCCGGGCGGCCGGCGCGCTGCTGCTCTACGATCCGGCCCGTGATCTGCCGGCTGACGCTGTTCTCGCCCGTGATCGAGCTGTCGACGCGAAGAATGGTGGTGGTCCCTGACATTGTATCTCCAGTCACAAATGATTACCTGGACACCATAGGTAACTGGTCTTCGGGCCATTAAAAGAACGCACATGGAGGGTATCAGGGCACATGCATGATACTGGAACGATGGAAGAAAACGGCCTGCGCGCGGCGGGCTGCCGCAACGTGACGCCGGTGCTCAACCGGATCGGCGACAAATGGTCGGTGCTGATCGTGATGATTCTCGCCCGGGCGCCGCATCGCTTCAACGAACTGAAGCGCGAGATCGACGGGATCAGCCAGCGGATGCTCACCCTCACCCTGCGCGGGCTCGAGCGCGACGGCCTCGTCAGCCGCACGGTCGAGCCGACCGTTCCGCCCCGCGTCACCTATGCGCTGACCGAACTCGGCCAGAGCCTGATCGAACCGGTCGAGGCGCTGGGCAGCTGGGCCATCGCCCACATCGCCTGCATCCGCGCCGCGCAGGAACGGTTCGACGCGGCGAACGCGCCCGAAGAGAAGCGTCCCTCGACTACGCTCGGGACGAACGAAAGGTTGGTCGCCTAAGTACCGCTTGCCCCGAGCGAAGTCGAGGGGCCTTGCCGCCCGCGCCGCCTCACCTTAGCGCATCGGCATGCCCACCGACCTCGCCGCCCTGCGCACCCTCGAAGAACGCCTGCGCTTTCTTGCCAGCAACATCATCCACCACGCCAATCACGTTCGCGACAGCGCCGACGGGCTGAAGGTCGGTGGACACCAGGCGTCGAGCGCGTCGATGGCGGCGATCATGGCCGCGCTTTATTTCGACGCGCTCGGCCCCAACGACCGCGTTGCGGTCAAGCCCCACGCCGGCCCGGTCCTCCACGCGATCCATTATCTGCTCGGCGGGCAAGATCGAGCGACGCTCGAAAATTTCCGCGGCTTCGGCGGCGCGCAAAGCTATCCCAGCCGCACCAAGGATCGCATCCCGGTCGATTTCTCCACCGGCTCGGTCGGCCTTGGCGTTGCCATCACCCTGTTCGCCAGCCTGGTCCAGGACTGGCTGTCGGCCCGCTGCGCCCTCCCCGACGACCAGCGCGGCCGCTTCGTCGCGTTGATGGGCGATGCCGAGCTCGACGAAGGCAACATCTACGAAGCCCTGATCGAGGGCCACAAGCACGACGTCCGCAACCTGTGGTGGATCGTCGACTACAATCGCCAAAGCCTCGACGCGACCAGCGCCGACCGCATGTTCGAACGCTTCGACGACATCTTCCGCACCTGCGGCTGGCGGGTGGTAGAGCTTCGCCACGGCAAGAAGCTGGCCGCCGCGCTCGCCGAGCATCCCGCGCTCAAGGACTGGCTCGAAGCCCTCCCCAACGCCGATCACAGTGCCATGCTCTATCAAGGCGGCGCAGCGTGGCGCGCACGGATCGACAAGGACCTCGGCGACACCGCCAGGCCCTTCCTCGCCAACGTCGACGACGACCGCCTCGCCGCCCTGATGAGCGACCTTGGCGGCCACTGCCTCGAAAGCCTGACCGAAGCCTTCTCCGCCGCGCAGGACGACATCCCCACCGTCTTCATCGCCTGGACGGTCAAGGGCTATGGCCTGCCCTTCGCCGGCCACAAGGACAATCACGCCGGGCTGATGAACCCGACCCAGTTCGCCGCCTATCGCGACAGCCTCGGCATCGCCGAAGGCTCGGAATGGGAACCGCTCGCCGGTCTCGGCGACAACGCCCGCGCCGGGACCCAGGCGCTGATCGAGGCGACCCGCGTTCGTCGCGAGAAAGAACCGCGCAACTTCACCGCTTGGACCGTCCCCGTCCTCCCCACCCCCACCGGAGAGGAACAGAGCACACAGGCCGCCTTCGGTCGCATCCTCCTCGACCTCGCCAAGTCGGGCGACGGCCTCGCCGACCGCATCCTCACCACCTCGCCCGACGTCACCGTCTCCACCAACCTCGGCGCCTTCGTGAACAATCGCGGCCTGTTCCACCGCCGCGGCATCAAGGACGTGTTCGCCGAAGCCAAGATTCCCTCGGCACAAAAATGGGCCGCGAAAGACGCCGGCCAGCACGTCGAGCTTGGAATCGCCGAATCCAACCTGTTCCTGATGCTCGCCGCCGCCGGTCTGTCGGGCGACCTGTTCGGCCATCGCCTGGTGCCGATCGGCACTCTCTACGACCCGTTCATCGCCCGCGGCCTCGATAGCCTCAACTACGGCTGCTACCAGGACGCCCGCTTCCTGCTCGTCGCCACGCCCTCGGGCCTGACCCTCGGCCCCGAAGGCGGCGCGCACCAGTCGATCAATCCGCCGCTGATCGCGCTCGGCCAGCCGGGCCTGCGCCACTACGAGCCCGCCTTCGCCGACGAACTCGCCCTCTTCATGCGCGAAGCTTTCCGCCTGATCGACGACCCCGCCGGCGAATCGACCTACCTCCGCCTCTCGACCCGCAGCGTGGCGCAAGAGTCCCGCACTTCCGACGACTGGCAAGCCGATGCGCTGCAAGGCGGCTACTGGCTGCGCGAACCCGGCCCCGGCGCCGAAGCCGCCATCGTCGCGATGGGCGCGGTCATGCCCGAAGCGCTTGCCGCCTTCGATGCGCTCAAAGACGACGTCCCCGGCCTCGGCCTACTCAGTGTCACCAGCCCCAACCTCCTCCACCGCGGCTGGAGCGCGGCGCAGGCCGCCGAATGGCGCGGCGAACGCCAGCCCAGCCACGCCGCCACCCTGCTCTCCCGCTTATCGCCCACCGCCCGCCTCGTCACCCTGTGCGACGCCGCGCCCGCCTCGCTCTCCTGGCTCGGCAGCGTGCTGGGCCACCGCGCCGCCCCGCTCGGCGTCGATCGCTTCGGCCAGACCGGCAACCTCCCCGACCTCTACGGCGAATATCGCCTCGACGGCGAAGCGATCACCGAGGCGATGGCGGGGCTTCTCATCGGCTGAACCCGGGCCTAAGCCCCACCCATGCCCGGACGCCCATATGACGAGTGGAAGGAAGGCGACACCGTCGCCCACGCCCTCCGCCGCACGGTGACGGAGACCGACAATCTCCTCATCTCCACCCTCACCCACAATCCCCAGCCGCTGCACCTCGATGCCGAAGCGGCCAGGGACACCGAATTCGGCCGCATCCTCGTCAACAGCTGCTTCACTTTCTCGCTGCTGGTCGGCGCCTCGGTCGCCGACACCACCGAAGGCGTGCTGGTCGCCAACCTCGGCTTCGACGAAGTCCGCCTGCCCGCCCCCGTCTTCATCGGCGACACGCTGCACTTCGAAAGCAGCTGCCTCTCCAAGCGCGACAGCAAATCGCGCCCCACCGCCGGCCTCGTCACCTGGGAGCATCGCGCCATCAACCAGCGCGGGGAAACCGTTTGCACCTTGAAGCGCACCGCGCTGATCCGGAAAGCTGCCGCATGAGCCGCCAGCCACGCTCCTGGCTGTTCGTCCCCGCCGACAGCGAAAAGAAGATCGCCCGCGCGCTCGACAGCGAAGCCGACGCGCTGATCTTCGACCTCGAAGACAGCGTCGCCGCCGCTAACAAGGCCGTCGCCCGCGACCTCCTCCGCAACCTCCCCGCACGCTCGGGCGGGCCGCAATGGTGGGTCCGCATCAACCCGCTGCGCACCGAGGACCACCGGCTGGACCTCGAACTGCTCGGCTCCGCCGACATTCACGGCCTTGTCCTGCCCAAGGCTGAAAGCGGCGCCGACATCACTGAGCTCCAGCACCGCACCGGCTCGATCCCCCTCCACGCCATCGTCACCGAAACCGCCGCCGCGCTGTTCGGCCTGCTCACCTACCGCGACATCAAGGACAGCCCGCTGGCCGCGATGAGTTGGGGCGCCGAAGACCTGTCCGCCGCCCTCGGTGCCGCCTCGAACAAGGACGCCAAGGGCCGCTACACCGCCCCCTATACCCTCGCCCGCACCCTTACCCTCGCGGGCGCCGCCGCGGCGGGTGTCCAGCCGGTCGACGGCGTCTTCGCCGACTTCCGCGACGAGCCGGGCCTCATCGACGAAGCGCTGGACGCCGCGCGCGACGGCTTCACCGGCAAGCTTGCCATCCACCCGGCGCAGGTCGGCCCGATCAACGCCGCTTTCTCCCCCACCCCCGATCAGGTCGCCAATGCCCGCGCGATCGTCGCAGCCTTTGCCGCCGAACCCTCGGCTGGCGTGTTGAGCGTTGACGGCCGAATGGTCGACAAACCCCATTTGATTCAGGCCCAGCGCACGCTGGCCCGCGCAGGAGATTAAGAATATGCCGACCACCGCCAAGGGTTGGGGCACCGACGCCGCCGACCAGCCGCTTCGCCCGATGGAATTCGAACGCCGGGATCTCCGGGCCAACGACGTCGCGATCCAGATCACCCACTCGGGCATCTGCCATTCCGACCTCCACACCTGCCGCAATGACTGGGGCGGAAGCCAGTATCCGGTCGTCCCTGGCCATGAGATCGTCGGCACCGTGACCGAGGTCGGGCCCGATGTGACCAAGCACAAGGTCGGCGACACCGTCGCGGTCGGCTGCATGGTCGACAGCTGCATGGAGTGCGACCAGTGCCTGGAAGGCTGGGAAGTGTTCTGCCGCAAGGGCTGCATCCAGACCTACAACAGCAAGGACTTCCACGACGGGACGATCACCAAGGGCGGCTATTCCGACCATATCGTCGTGCGCGATCACTTCGTGTGCAAGGTGCCGGAGGGCATGGACATCGCGAAGGTCGCTCCGCTGCTGTGCGCCGGAATCACCACTTACTCACCGCTCCGCCAGTACAATGTCGGACCCGGCACCAAGGTGGCGGTGATCGGTCTCGGCGGCCTCGGCCACATGGGGGTGAAGCTCGCCGCCGCGATGGGCGCGCATGTCACCATGATCACCACCACCCCCGAGAAGGGCAAGGATGCACGCGAACTCGGCGCGCATGACGTGATCGTCTCGACCGACCCCGAGCAGATGAAGGCCGCAGCCACCCGCTTCGACTTCATCCTCAACACCATCCCGGTCAGCCACGAAATCGACGGCTATCTCAACCTCCTCGGCCGCTCGGGCCGGATGGTGATCGTCGGCGCACTGACTCCGATGCCGGGTTTCACCGGCTTCCAGCTCATTTGGTGGAACCGTGCGGTCGGCGGCTCGGCGATCGGCGGCATTCCTGAAACCCAGGAAATGCTCGATTTCTGCGCCGAGCACGACATCTACCCCGACTGCGAGCACATCAAGATCGAGCAGGTCAACGAAGCCTATGAGCGCCTGCTCAAGAACGACGTCCGCTATCGCTTCGTCATCGACATGGAGCAGAACGCCTAAATGACCCCGACCGAGCTCGCCGCGCTGCACGAGGCTTACGCCTCCGATCCCCACGCCTTCTGGCTGGATCAGGCGCGGCGGCTCGACTGGGAACGCTTTCCGGAGCGATCGGGAGACTTCTCGTTCGATCGCGCCGACTTTCACATCCGCTGGTATGAGGACGGCGTCCTCAACCTCTCGGTCAATTGCCTCGACCGCCACCTGCCGCAGCGCGCCGACGACACCGCGCTGGTCTTCGAACCCGACGAGCCCGGCGCCGGCCGCTCGGTCACCTATGCCGAACTCTACGCCGACACCTGCCGCTTCGCCCACCTCCTGAAGGAGCGCGGGGTCGGCAAGGGCGACCGGGTGATGATCTACATGCCGATGATTCCCGAGGCGGCGGCGGCAATGCTTGCCTGCGCGCGGATCGGCGCGGTTCATTCGGTGGTGTTCGGCGGCTTCTCGCCCGAAAGCCTCGCCGGCCGGATCGACGATTGCGGTGCGCGCGTCGTCATCACCGCCGACGAGGGCGTGCGCGGCGGCAAGCGCATTCCATTGAAAGCCAATGTCGATGCCGCCTGCGACCTGTCGCAGGGCATCGATACCGTCATCGTCGTCACCCGCACCGGCGGCGACATCGCGATGCGCGAAGGCCGGGACCTGCGCTGGGAAGATCATCAGGACCGCCTCGCCAACGACTGCCCGGCCGAACCGATGGCCGCCGAAGACCCCCTGTTCATTCTCTACACCTCGGGCTCGACCGGAAAGCCCAAGGGCGTGGTCCACACCACTGGCGGCTATGCCGTCTGGGCCGCGACCACTTTCGCCTGGGTGTTCGAACCCAAGCCCGACGACCTCTTCTGGTGCACCGCCGACATCGGCTGGATCACCGGCCACAGCTACACCCTCTACGGCCCGCTGATGGCCGGCACCCCCACCGTCATGTTCGACGGCGTCCCGACCTATCCCGACGCCAGCCGCCTGTGGGAGACCATCGACCGCCTCGGTGTCACCATCCTCTACACCGCCCCCACCGCCATCCGCGCCTTGATGCGCGAAGGCGATGAGCCGGTGCGTAAACACAACCGCCAATCGCTCCGCCTGCTCGGCACCGTCGGCGAGCCGATCAATCCCGAGGCGTGGCGCTGGTATCACGACGTGGTCGGCGACGGCCGCCTCGCCATCGTCGACACCTGGTGGCAGACCGAAACCGGCGGCGTCCTCATGACCCCGCTTCCCGGCGCCACTTCGATGAAACCCGGCAGCGCTTGCCAACCCCTGCCCGGTATCGAGCCCTTGCTGGTCGATGCCGAAGGACGCGAGATCACCGGCAACGACGTCAGCGGCAACCTTTGCCTGCGCGGCTCGTGGCCCGGCCAGATGCGCACCGTCTGGGGCGATCCGCAGCGCTTCATCGACACCTATTTCACGACCTACCCCGGCCTCTACTTCACCGGCGACGGCTGCCGCCGGGACGAGGACGGCGATTACTGGATCACCGGCCGGGTCGACGATGTCATCAACGTCTCGGGCCACCGCATCGGCACCGCCGAGGTCGAAAGCGCGCTGGTCGCCCACCCGCTGGTCGCCGAAGCCGCCGTGGTCGCCGCCCCGCACGATCTGAAGGGCCAGGGCATCCACGCCTTCGTTACCTTGAACGCCGGCGAACAAGGTGGCGATCACATCGTTCGCGAGCTTCATGCCGAAGTCCGCAAGCACATCGGCGCGCTCGCCATTCCCGAACGCATCCAGTTCGCTCCCGGCCTGCCCAAGACCCGCTCGGGCAAGATCATGCGCCGAATCCTCCGCAAGATCGCTGAAGGCCAGTTGGACCAGCTCGGCGACACCAGCACCCTTGCAGACCCCGGAGTCGTCGATGCCCTCGTCCGTAACCGCTAGGGCGGCGATCCCACTGGCCTTCCTCCTCGGCGCTTGCGCCCCGCCCGACCTTCCCGCCGGCACCACCTCGCTCGACCCGGTCGCCTTTTTCACCGGCGACACCCGCGGCAGCGGCGTGCTCGACCCGATCGTCGGCAAGACCGTTCCGGTCACGGTGGAAAGTCGCGGCGTCCCCCAAGGCGATACCCTGACCCTCACCCAGCGCATCGCCGAGGGTACGAAGCCGCCGCGCACCCGCGTCTGGACGATCCGCACCTTGCCCTCCGGCGGCTATCTCAGCACCCTCACCGACGCCAAGGGAATGGTCAGCATCGACCTGCGCGGCCCCCGGGCCTACCTCGGCTACACCACGCCGAGCGGCATAAAGATCAAGCAGGAACTTGCGCTCCAGCCCGACGGCAGCACCATCCTCAATCGGCTCGAAGCCTATAAATTCGGGATCCGCGTCGCGATCCTCCACGAGACGATCCGCAAGCCGGTTGCACAATAGGATTTGGCCTGCTCCACTTGCCGCAACGGCTCGACGTCGTTCGGTTCTTTCTCATCGCTGCGTCCTTTGGCCAGGCAAAGATCACACGACCCCGCGCCGAACCCCCGCCACCGGTGACCTTTGTGACCTTGTTCAGAAAGGTTAACGCCGCGACTGCCTAGCTTTGGCCCCGATTTTCGGCTAATGGCGCCAGCCTTCCCATGGCTACCGTCCTCCCCACCCCGCCGCGCGTCGGCATGGTCAGTCTCGGCTGTCCCAAGAACCTCGTCGACAGCGAGCGGATCCTCGGACAACTGCGCTCCGACGGTTATCAGATGAGCGCCGACTACGAAGGCGCCGACGTCGTTCTGGTCAACACTTGCGGCTTTCTCGATTCCGCCAAGGAAGAAAGCCTCGAAGCGATCGGCGAAGCGCTGGCTGAAAACGGCCGGGTCATCGTCACTGGCTGCATGGGCCGCGAGGCCGAGGTCATCCGCGCCCGCTTTCCCAACGTCCTCGCGATCACCGGAGCGCACGCCTACGAGGACGTGGTCGCCGCCGTGCACGACGCCGCCCCGGCGCCGCGCTCGCCCTATCTCGACCTCGTGCCGCAGGCGACGCCGCACCTCAAGCTGACTCCCAGGCACTACAGCTACCTGAAGATTTCCGAGGGCTGCAATCACCGCTGCGCCTTCTGCATCATCCCGCAGATCCGCGGCGATCTCGTGTCGCGCCGCCCGGACGCCATCCTGCGCGAGGCCGAAAAGCTCCTCGCCCAGGGCACGCGCGAGCTGCTGGTCATCAGCCAGGACACCAGCGCCTACGGCCTCGACCTCAAGCATGCCGCCTGGCCGTGGAAGGGCTCGGACGTCCGCGCCCACATGACCGACCTCGCCCGCGCGCTGGGTGAGCTTCGCGCTCCCGACGGCACCAGGCCGTGGGTCCGCCTTCACTACGTCTACCCCTATCCCCACGTCGACCGGGTCATGCCGCTGATGGCCGAGGGGCTGATCCTCCCCTATCTCGACATCCCCTTCCAGCATGCCAGTCCCAAGGTGTTGAAGGCGATGCGCCGCCCCGCCAACGAGGCCCGCGTGCTCGAGCGGCTGGTCCAATGGCGCCGCGAAGTGCCGGACATCGCCATCCGCTCCTCCTTCGTCGTCGGCTTCCCCGGTGAGACCGAGGAGGATTTCGAATATCTCCTCCAATGGTTGGCCGAAGCCCGCCTCGACCGCGTCGGCGCGTTCCGCTTCGAACCGGTCGAGGGCGCGCCGGCCAACGACCTTCCCGGCCACGTCTCGCCGGAGGTCAAGGAAGAGCGCTACGCCCGCGTGATGGAACTGACCGCCCGCATCTCGGCCGAAAAGCTGGCGGCCAAGGTCGGCACGGAGGTCGAGGTCATCATCGACGCGGTCGATGCCGAAACCGGCGGTGCGACCGGTCGCAGCAAGGCCGACGCGCCTGAGATCGACGGCGAAGTCCACCTGCGCGACGCGGGGCACCTAGCCGCCGGCGACTTCGCGACGGTGATGGTCGAGGAAGCCGACGAACACGACCTGTTCGGCGTGCCGGTCGAGGAGCAAGCAATTGAGGCGGCTCGAGGATAAGCTCTGCATCGTGACCGGCGCCGCCCGCGGCATCGGTCACGCCATCGCCGCGCGCTTCTGCGAGGAAGGCGCCCGCGTGGTCATGACCGACCTCGACGAAGCCGTCGGCCTCCCCGCCGCCGAAGCGCTCGGCGCCGAATTTGTCCTTCTCGATGTGCGCGACGAAGACCATTGGGCCGAACTCGCCCGCCTCCACCCCGCCTGCGACGTGCTGGTCAACAACGCCGGCGTCACCGGCTTCGAAGGCCAGCCCGCCGCCCACGATCCCGAGAATGCCAGTCTCGCCGAATGGCACGCGGTCCACCGCACCAACCTCGACGGCACCTTCCTCGGCTGCCGCTACGCCATCCGTGCGATGAAGGCCAAGGGCGAGGGCTCGATCATCAACATCTCCTCGCGCTCGGGCCTCGTCGGCATTCCCGGCGCCGCCGCCTATGCCTCGTCCAAGGCCGCGATCCGCAATCACAGCAAGTCGGTCGCGCTCTACTGCGCTCAGCAGGGTTGGCGCATCCGCTGCAACAGCGTCCACCCCGCCGCCATCCTCACCCCCATGTGGGAAGCCCTGATCGGCGACGGCCCCGACCGCGAGGCAAAGATGGCGGCGATGGTCGCCGACACCCCGCTCCGCCGTTTCGGCACCCCGGAAGAGGTCGCCGCCATGGTCGCCTATCTCGCCGCCGACGAAAGCGCCTATGTCACCGGCTCGGAATTCCACATCGACGGCGGCCTCCTCGCCGGGTCGGCCGCCAGCCCCGGCGACTGACCAGCTTCCCGCGCCGCGTCCTTGTCGGCTAGGGTCGCGGCGATGACCGATTTTGCTGCCCTGCTCCGCCCCGATCGCGGTGAGCCCGCCCACCCCCTCCACCTCGTCGACACCGCCCTGTTGCCCGAATGGCTGAAAGCCCACGCCGGCCAGCGCCGTCCGCTGGTCGACGCCGCCCGGTTCGAAGGCAAGGCGGGCCAGATCCTGATCATCCCCGGCGCCGGCCCCTATGCCGAGTTCGAAGTGCTGGTCGGCGTCGGCAAGCTCGCCGCGCTCACCCCCTGGTGCCTCGCCGCGGCGGCCGAGCGTCTGCCCGAAGGCACCTATCGCATCGCCGGCGAAATGCCACCCGGCGCCGCCGCGCTCGGCTGGCTGCTCGCTCAGCATCGCCTGACGCGCTACAAGAGCAAGCCCGACGCGCCGGTCGGTCCGCGCGTCCTGCTCAGTGCCGAACCGGCAAAGGTCGAGGGGACTATCCGCCTCGCCGAAGCGACCGCGCTGGTCCGCGACCTCGTCGACACCCCCGCCGCCGACCTCGGCCCCGCCGAACTCGAACGCGCCGTCCGCGACTGGGCCGGCCCCGCCGGCATAGAGGTCGAGGTCACCAAGGGCGACGCGCTTGAGCAGGGCTATCCGCTGATCCACGCGGTCGGCGCCGCCGCCACCGCAGCCCGCGCGCCCCGCCTGATCGAAGCTCGCTGGGGCGACCCCGCGCATCCTAAGCTCGCGATCGTCGGCAAGGGCGTGGTGTTCGACACCGGCGGCCTCGACCTCAAGCCCGCCGCCGGCATGCGGTTGATGAAAAAGGACATGGGCGGGGCGGCCCACGCGCTGGCGCTGGCCCGCCTGATCGTCGCCGAACGCTGGCCGGTCCGACTCCACCTCCTCATCCCGGCGGTCGAAAATGCGGTGTCCGACAACGCCTTCCGCCCCGGCGACATCCTCACCAGCCGCCACGGCCTCACCGTCGAAATCGACAACACCGACGCCGAAGGCCGCCTGATCCTCGCCGACGCGCTGACCCGGGCGTGCGAAGAAGGCGCGGCGACCATCATCGATTTCGCCACCCTCACCGGGGCTGCCCGCGTCGCGCTCGGGCCCGATCTACCGGCGACCTTCAGCAACGACGACAGCCTTGCCGCCGATCTCCTCGCCGCCGGGACCGAGGCCGGCGATCCGCTGTGGCGCCTGCCGCTGTGGGACGGATATGACGACATGCTGAAAAGCGAGCTTGCCGACATGTCCAACAGTGCCGATTCGCCCTTCGCCGGCACCATCACCGCGGCGCTGTTTCTCCGCCGCTTCGTGTCCGACGGCATCGCTTGGGCCCATTTCGACACCTTCGCCTGGCGCCCCGCGCCCAAGCCCGGCCGGCCCAAGGGCGGCGAGGCGCTTGGACTCAGGGCGGTGCATGCCGCCCTGGCGCGCCGTTTCCGTCGTCAATAGCGACTGTTTTTCTGCCCAACGTCACCCGGGCGCAACATTTCGGTTCCTCGCCGGTTAACAGGTCACGCTAGGCAGGCGAGGAGTTTGCGAACCAATGAGCGATGCATCGCTAAGCGGGTGGATGCGGGCCCTTGTTGGTTACGTCCGGTCCGGCGAACCCGATCTCACGAACCGGCAGATGGCTCTGCTGATGATCGTCTACCTCACCCCCGGCCCCCATACGGTCCGCGGTCTGGCCCGCGTGCTGGGAGTTTCCAAACCGGTCGTCACCCGCGCCTTGAATACCTTAGGTGCGCTCGGCTATCTGCGCCGCGAACGAGATCAGGACGACCGGCGAAACGTGTTCGTCGTGCGGACCAGCAGCGGGGCGGATTTCCTTGAAGGTTTCAAGCGCAACATCAGGGGCAGCGAGCGTGGCGGCGAGCGCGGCGACGCTGACCGGCGGCCAGCCCTCGGACAGCTCGCCCACGCGCATCGCTGAGGCACCGGCGGGCGGCTTTCCGCTTGTCGGCCCGTCGAACCACCCCGACCCTCGCATCCACGCCTATCGTCAGGATTTGGCAGACATCGCGCTCGCCGGGACGGTGATCGCATCGCACTATGTCGAACCGCTGCAATGTCATCTGAAGCATGGCGCGACGCTGCGTGCGTCGCCTTCTGAGACGGGCGATGCCTTAGGCGAGCTTGAGCCCGGCGCCTCGGTCCGCATTCTCGACAAGCGTAGCGGTTGGGCCTGGGGCTACGCCGGCGGGCTGGTCGGCTATGTCCCGGCCGCTGCCCTGACCGCATGATCCGCGTCCTTCTCGGAGCGATCGTCGCGGGGCTGCTGGCTGCCGTAGCGGCGGTGACGCTGCTGTGGTGGTCGGGCGGCGCCGCCAAGGCCGAGACCGTCACCGTGACCGAGGGCGCGACCCTCACCAGCCTCTGCCCCGATCTCGAACGACGCGGCCTCATTCCCGGCAACTGCACGACGTATCGCCTGTTCGCCCGCGTGCTCGGCTCCGCCGACGGCATTCAGGTGGGCGAGTTCGAGATTCCGGCCGGCACCAGCGGCGCGCAATTGCTCGACATCCTGCAGCATGGCCAGCCGGTCCAGCGCCTCGTCACCATTCCCGAAGGCACGCCGAGCATCCTCGTCGCCGAGAAGCTCGCCGCCGTGCCCTATTTGACCGGTCCGGTCCCCGACATCGCCGAAGGATCGGTCCTCCCCGACAGCTACAGCTTCGCCAGAGGCGAACCGCGCGCGGCGGTGGCGGCGCGGATGAAAGCTGCGATGGATAAGACGCTGGCCGAGCTGTGGGCCAAGCGGAAGGTCGGCACCTGCCCCGTCTCGACCCCGCAGGAAGCGATCACCCTCGCCTCGATCGTCGAAAAGGAAACCGGCAAGCCCGCCGAGCGCCGCGCCGTCGCGGGGGTCTATTGCAACCGGCTCAAGATCGGCATGAAGCTCGATGCCGACCCGACGGTCATCTATCCGATCACCAAGGGCAAACCGCTCGGCCGCCGCATTCTCCGGTCGGAGCTTGACGCTGACACCGGCTACAACACCTATCGCCGCGCCGGCCTGCCGCTCGGGCCGATCGCCAACCCCGGCCGCGCCAGCATCGCCGCGGTGCTCGATCCCGAGCCCAACCAATATCTCTACTTCGTCGCCGACGGCACCGGCGGGCACGTCTTCGCCAGGACGCTGGCCGAGCACAATGCCAACGTCCAGAAGTGGTTCGCCATCCGCCGCGCCCGCGGCGAGATGTAAGCAGATCGTCGTCCCGGCGCAGGCCGGGACCTCAGGACGCTAAGGCGCCAGACGCCAGAGGTCCCGGCCTTCGCCGGGACGACCGAAATTAGACCGCCTTCATCACCAGGCTGGCGTTGGTCCCGCCGAAGCCGAAGCTGTTGTTCAGCACCGCCTTCACCTCGCGCTTCTTGGCGACCAGCGGCACCAGATCGACCCCTTCGGTCCCCTCGTCCGGCGTGTCGAGATTAAGCGTCGGCGGCACGATCTGGTCGCGGATCGCGAGGATGCAGAAGATGCTTTCCACCGCGCCAGCGCCGCCCAGCAGGTGGCCGATCGCCGACTTGGTGCTGCTCATCGATGCGCCGCCAAGGTCGTCGCCGAACACCCGCTTGGCTGCGGCCAGCTCGATCGTGTCGGCCATGGTCGAGGTGCCGTGGGCGTTGATATAATCGATATCGCCCGGCTCCATGCCAGCCTTGCGCAACGCCATCCGCATCGCGTTTTCGGCGCCGGCGCCATGCGGGTGCGGCGCGGTCACGTGATAGGCGTCGCCCGACAGGCCGTAACCGACCACCTCGGCATAGATCTTGGCGCCACGCGCCTTGGCATGCTCATATTCCTCGAGCACCACGACGCCCGCGCCTTCGCCCATGACGAAGCCGTCGCGGTCCTTGTCGTAGGGGCGGCTGGCCTGCTCGGGCCGGTCGTTATAGCTCATGTTGAGCGCGCGGGCCTGGGCGAAACCGGCCACGCCGATCGGGCAAATGGTGGCTTCCGCGCCGCCCGCGACCATGATGTCCGCGTCGTCATCGCGGATCATCCGTGCCGCATCGCCGATCGAATGCGCGCCGGTCGAGCAGGCGGTCACCACCGCATGGTTCGGCCCCATCAGGCCGTATTTGATCGATACCTGGCCCGAGATGAGATTGATCAGGCGGCCGTGGACGAAATGCGGCGACACGCGGCCCGGTCCCTTTTCGGCGAGCACCAGGCTTTCGCTTTCGATGCCGGGAAGACCGCCGATGCCGCTCCCGATTGAGCAGCCGGCGCGCAGCTTCATTTCTTCCGACATGTCGGTCAGGCCTGCATCCTCGAGCGCCTGTCCGGCCGCATCGAGCCCGAAGACGATGAACGGATCGACCTGGCGCTGGATCTTGTGATCGACGCGTTTGCCCGGATCGAAACCATATTCGTGATCGGCGGGCTTCACCTCGCAGGCGATCTGGCACTTCTGGTCGGAGGCATCGAAGCGCGTGATCGGCCCGGCGCCGCTCTTGGACGCCAGGATATTGCTCCAGGCGGTTTCGACATCGCACCCCAGCGGCGTCACCAACCCGAGACCCGTCACCACGACACGACGCATAAGCATTCCCCTAAAAAGACTTGTTCCGGGCCAGATATGGAAACAGGCCCGGCGATGCCGAGCCTGTTCCTATCGCCTCGGCGAGCTCGTGTGGACGAGCTTAGCTCTGGTGCTGGTCGATGTAGTCGATCGCATCCTTGACGGTGGTGATCTTCTCCGCCGCGTCGTCGGGGATCTCCACGCCGAATTCTTCCTCGAACGCCATGACCAGCTCGACGATGTCGAGGCTGTCGGCACCGAGATCGTCGATGAAGCTCGCCTCTTCCGTCACCTTTTCGGCTTCGACGCCCAGGTGCTCGACGACGATCTTCTTCACCCGTTCTGCGGTCTCGCTCATTGCAACACTTTCCTCTTCTGAAATCTTTGACCAGTGCGTTAGCGAGACGCCCGCGCGTTGCCAAGAGGATGTGTCCGATGAGTGCTGAGCGTCCTCTTACCCGAGGCGAGATCGAGATGGCCCATTCGGTGTTCGGCGACAGCATCGATTATGGCGCGGTTCGGCTGGTGCGCGGCAAATGGTGGCCGTTTCAGCCGCGCGGAATTGTGATGGCGCCGTGCGGGCATATCCATTTCCATCCCGACGATCCCAATTGGCGCGAGGATTTCAGCACGGCGGAATGGTCGCTGCAGGGGCTTTTCATCCACGAGATGACGCATGTCTGGCAAACAAATCGCGCCGGGCGCTTTTATCTCCCGCTGATGCGACACCCCTTCTGCCGCTACACTTATCACTTTCGCGAAGGGCGCCCCTTCCTGCGCTATGGCCTCGAACAGCAGGCCGAGCTCGTCCGCCACGCTTTTCTCCAGCGCCAAGGCATTCATCTGGTCAAGGCAGCACCGCTCCACTGCATCGAGCCCCTCCTTCCCTTCGCCCCCTCAGCGGTATGTAGCAACGAAGTCACAGCTGTGGACTGAATGCTCCACCTTGGCGCGCCGCGCTCGACTTGACGTCAATTAAGCATAGCTTTGCCCCCGTAACGAAAAAAGGGGAGCCCGACATGCGCCTGTCAGCCAGCCATCGCACCTTGCTTGCGACCACCGCCGCCTTTGCTCTTGCGATGCCCGCCGCCGCGCAGACCGCCGGCGAAGCGCAGGCGCAGGCCGCGACCGCCACGGTCGCCGACCCCGCCCCCGATAGCGACGAAGCGAGCCTCGGCGACATCATCGTCACCGCGACCAAGCGCGCCTCGACCGTTCAGGACGTGCCCTTTTCGATCAACGCCCAAACGCAGGAAGACATTCAGCGCGCCAATGCCGGCACGATCGAAGACATCAGCCGCAACGTCGCCGGCCTGCAGGTCCAGAACCTCGGGCCGGGGCAAAGCCAGGTCAGCGTGCGCGGCGTTTCCGCCGGCCAGATCGTCCGCGACCAGCCGGGCGTCAAGGAACAGGTCGGCGTCTACCTCGACGAAAGCGTCGTCTCCCTGTCGCTGTTCACCCCCGACTTCGACCTGTTCGACCTCAACCGCGTCGAAACCCTGCGCGGGCCCCAGGGCACGCTGTTCGGCTCGGGCAGCGTCGGCGGCACCATCCGCTACATCACCAACCAGCCGCGGACCGACCGAACCGAAGGGCTGATCGAAGCCAACATCAACACCCTGACCGACGGCGGCCAAGGCGGTCATCTCAAGGGCGCGATCAACCTGCCGCTCGGGCCTACCGCCGCGCTTCGGATCGTCGGTTACGGCACCAAATTCGCCGGCTTCGTCGATGCGGTCGGCCCGGCCGCGGGCAAGGACGTCAACGACGGCCAACGAATCGGCACCCGTATCTCGCTGTTGTGGGAGCCGGCGCCCGGCATCCGCCTGACCCCGCGCGTCGTCTATCAGGAGATCGAAGTCGACGGCTTCAACCGCCAGGAGATCTTCAACCTTTATTCCAACCCGTTCACCACCCCGCCGCGGGTGTTCGACGAGCGCCAGCAATATCTCCTTCTGCGCGAGAAATTCCGCGATAAGACGCGGCTCGCCGACCTCACCGCCAGCGCCGATCTCGGTCCGGTTGAGCTGACCTCGATCACCAGCTACATCGACCGCGACATCCTGGTCAGCCGCGACGCCTCGGCGCTGACCGGCTCGGTGTCGGTCGACCTCGGTTACCCAGCCGCCGCGGTGAACCTGCCGTCGAACCTCGTCGACACCACCGATCTCAAGCAATGGAGCCAGGAACTCCGCCTGTCCTCGAACGGCAGCGGCCCCTTCTCGTGGGTGGTCGGCGGCTTCTATTCCAAGGTCGACCGCCAATATACGCAGCGCCTGCCCACCCCGGGCTATGACGCCGCCACCGACGCGACACTGGGCGCGGGCACCTCGGCCTCGGTGCGCAACGGCTTCCCGGCCAACTCGCCGTACAACGCCGATCTGCCCTACGACATCAAGCAGAAGGCGGTGTTCGGCGAAGCGACCTACGACTTCGGCATGGTCAAGCTGACCGGTGGCGGGCGCTATTACGACTTTTCCGAAAGCCGCGACTTCATCTCGGGCGGCCTGTTCGCCAACGGCGATCGCCGGATCGGCGACAAGACCAGCTCCAACGGCTTCAGCCCGCGTGCCATCCTGTCGTTCGAGCCCAATCGCAACCTGACCTTCAACGTCCAGGCGGCCAAGGGCTTCCGCCTCGGCGGGGTCAACGATCCCTTGAACCTGCCGCTCTGCTCGGCGGCCGATCGCGCCTTGTTCGGCGGCTTCCAGAATTACGACGACGAATCGCTGTGGAATTACGAAGGCGGCGTCAAATACAGCCGCGGCCCGGTGACCTTCAACGCCGCGGCTTTCTACACCGACATCAAGAACCTTCAGGTGACGCTGGACGCCGGCAGCTGCTCGAGCCGCGTGGTGTTCAACGTCGACAAGGCCCACACCCGCGGCCTCGAAGCCGAACTCAACGTCCGGCCCTTCGCCGGCTTCGACCTGAGCTTCGCCGGAAGCCTGGTCAACGCCGAGTTCGACACCACGCTGCCCGGCGCACTCGCCGCCGCGACCGGTATCCGCGACGGCAACCGCCTGCCGAGTGTGCCCAAATATCAGTTCGCCACCTCGGCCACCTACGGCAGCCGCTTCAGCGACAGCGCCGAATGGTATGTGACCGCCAGCTGGCAGCGGGTCGGCAACCGCTACACCCAGCCCGCCGACCAGGAAAACAACCCGCGCACCTTCGTCTCCGGCCTGCCCTTCAACGGCGCCACCGGGACCGGCGCGACCCGGGTCAACCTGCTGCTTCCGGCCTATGACCTCGTGAACCTGTCGGCCGGTATCGACTTCGACAGCGGGCTCGGGCTGGCGCTCTACGCCAACAACCTGTTCGACGAGAATGCGCTGTTGTCGTTCGACCGCGAACGCGGCGGCCGTGCCCGGCTCGGCTACAACATCGGCCGCCCGCGCGAGATCGGTCTGACCATGCGCTTCAAGTTCGCCTCCAACCGGGTCGAAGCGGCCCCGCCGCCTCCGCCCCCGCCGCCGCCTGCGCCGCCTCCGCCGCCGGCGACCCAGGTCTGCGGCGATGGCGCGGTCATCCTCGCGACCGACACCTGCCCGGCACCGCCGCCCCCGCCGCCTCCGCCGCCGGTGGCTCCAGTTCGCGGCTAAGCATCGGACCAATGAAAAAGGGGCCCGGCACTGGGTGGTGCCGGGCCCCTTTTATTATTTTTGATGAGAGGGCTCAGCCCGCCTTCGCGACCCCGACCAGCGCCGGGCGCAGCAGTCGGTCCTTCAGCACATAACCCGCCTGCATTTCCTCGACGATCGTGCCGGGCTCCGCATCGCTCGGAATTTCGATCATCGCCTGGTGCCGATTGGGATCGAGCGGCAGACCCTTCGATTCGACCCGGGTGACGCCATTGCGACCGAACACCGAGTCCAGTTCGCGCGCGGTGGCCTCGATGCCTTCGATGAAATTCTTGAGCTCGCCCTCGCGCGCACCAGCCGGGATATGGCTCAACGCGCGATCCAGATTGTCCTTCACGCTCAGCATGTCGCGCGCGAAACCGGTGTTGGCGTAGGTCACCGCCTGCACCTTTTCCTGCTCGGCGCGGCGGCGGACATTCTGCACTTCGGCGGCGGCGTACAACGCCTTCTGCTGCGCTTCCTCCAGCTTCGTCTGAAGCTCGGCGAACTGATCGTGTTCTTGCAATTCGGGGCTGTTTTCCGCGGTCTCCGCGCGGATTTCTTCGGCCTCGTCGTGACGCTCGTTCATTCCTATCCCATCAGTCTGGTGAGTGCTTGCGCTGTATAATCAACCATGGGCACGATCCGGGCATAGTTCAACCGCGTCGGGCCGATCACGCCGACCACGCCGACCACCTTGCCCTCCGCGCCGCGATAAGGCGCGGCGATCACGCTGGAACCCGACAGCGCGAACATCCGGTTTTCCGACCCGATGAAGATCCGGCACCCCTCGCCCTCGCGCGCGCCTTCCAACAGCCGCACGATCTCTTGCCGATCCTCCAGCTCGTCGAGCAATTTGCGCACCCGTTCGAGATCGAGCGCCGCCGCCTCGTCCAGCAGATTGGCTTGGCCCCGCACGATCAGCACCGGCCGCGACGGCCCGTCTTCGCGCCATTCGGCAAGCCCGGTCGCGACCAGCTCGGCCGCCGCCGCGTCGAGCGCCTCGCGCCGTTCGCGGATCTCCTGCCGCAACCGCGCTTCCGCCTCGGCCAATGTCAGCCCGGCAAGCCGCGCGGTGACGAAATTGGCAATTTCGGCCAGGGCGGCGGCGGTCATGCCCATCGGCAGCGCGACCATCCGGTTTTCGACGCTGCCATCGTCACCGACGATCACCGCCAGCGCCTGTCCCGGCCCCAGCGGCACGAACGCCAGCTGGCGCAGCCGCCGCTCGATCTTGGGCGCGACCACGACCCCGGCGCAGGCCGACAGCCCCGACAGCGCGGCGGTGGCATTGGCCAGCGCTTCTTCGAGCGGCCGGTCGCGCATCTGCCGCTCGATCGCCGCCCGCTCCTCCGCGCTCGGCAAATGCGACTGCATGATTCCGTCGACAAACAGCCTCAGCCCGGTCTCGGTCGGCAGTCGCCCGGCCGACGTGTGCGGATGCGTCAGCAGCCCCCGCTCTTCCAGCTCGGCCAGCACCGAGCGGATCGAGGCCGGCGACAGGTTGACGGCCCCCGTCAGCGCCTTGGACCCGATCGGTTGTCCGCGCTCCAGATAGGCTTCGACCACATGGCCGAAGATGTCGCGCATCCGGGTCGTCAGTTCGGGCAGCGGCGGGCTCATGCCGCCTGATGTAGGAGGAAGCCGCGCGGCTCTCAATGTGCTGCTGGCCTGTCCTACAGGGTATCTTTCTGGCATCAACGAGGGAATGCGGGCCAGCTCCTACTTTTGCGCCGATACTAGCCGTAAGTATCTGAGCCAAAACGAAGTGGACGAAGTGGACCCTATGTCTTTTTCGTGTTTCGGCCCTAGCTCGACTTGCCCCCGCCCCAGCGGCTAAGGCGCGGCCAACGATCCACAGGAGAATGATCCCGATGCGCCCTTCCGGCCGCGCCCCCGACCAGATGCGTGAACTCCGCTTCGAGCCTGGTTTCACCAAGCATGCCGAAGGCTCCTGCCTCGTCAGCTTCGGCGACACCCGCGTGCTGGTCACCGCCAGCCTCGAGGAAAAGGTCCCGCCGTTCCTCCGCGGCAAGGGTCAGGGCTGGGTCACCGCCGAATATGGCATGCTGCCCCGCGCCACCCACACCCGCGGCGCGCGTGAAGCGGCCAAGGGCAAGCAGTCGGGCCGCACCCAGGAAATCCAGCGCCTGATCGGCCGTTCGCTCCGTGCCGTGACCGACTTGCAGCTGCTTGGCGAGCGCCAGATCGTCCTCGACTGCGACGTCATCCAGGCCGACGGCGGCACCCGCACCGCCGCCATCTCGGGCGCCTGGGTTGCGATGCGCCTCGCCGTCGACGGCATCATGGGCAAGCTGTCTTCCGATCCCATCCGCACCCAGGTCGCCGCGGTCAGCTGCGGTTTCCACCAAGATACCGCCGTCCTCGACCTCGACTATCTCGAGGATTCGACCGCCGGCAGCGACGGCAATTTCGTCCTCACCGCCGATGGCGCGATCGTCGAAGCCCAGCTTACCGCCGAGGGCGCGACCTTCGACGAAGAAGGTTTGCTGCGTCTTCTCCGTCTCGCCCGTATCGGTTGCGGCGACATCTTCGCCGCCCAGCGCAAGGCCTGCGGCCGGTGAACGCGGTCGGGCCGAAGCTGGTCATTGCCACCCACAATGAGGGCAAGCTGCGGGAAATCCGCGCGCTGATGGCGCCGTTCGGGATCGAATGCCTCGGCGCGGCCGAGCTCGACCTGCCCGAGCCCGAGGAGACCGGCACCAGCTTCGTCGCCAACGCCGAGTTGAAAGCCCGCGCCGCCGCCGACCTCGCCGGCCTTCCCGCCCTGTCCGACGACAGCGGCCTTAGCGTCGATGCGCTGAACGGCGAGCCCGGCATTCATTCCGCACGCTGGGCCGAGGACGAGGCCGGCAAGCGCGACTTCGGCCATGCGATGCAGAAGGTCGAGGAAGCGCTTCAAGCCGCCGGTCCCGAATCTGGCCGCGATGCGCACTTCACCTGCGCCCTTTCGCTCGCCTGGCCCGACGGCCGCATCGAAAGCTTCGAAGGCAAGGTGTTCGGCCACCTCGTCTGGCCGCCGCGCGGGGACAATGGCTTCGGCTACGACCCCGTGTTCGTGCCTCACGGGCACGAAGAGACCTTCGGCGAAATGGAGCCGGCGGCCAAGCACGCCATGAGCCACCGCGCCAAGGCGTTCGAGCAACTGGTGCAATGGCTGGCGA
Source organism: Sphingomonas kaistensis (assembly GCF_036884275.1). Taxonomy (NCBI): domain Bacteria; kingdom Pseudomonadati; phylum Pseudomonadota; class Alphaproteobacteria; order Sphingomonadales; family Sphingomonadaceae; genus Sphingomonas; species Sphingomonas kaistensis. The sequence continues at coordinate 2,607,530 of NZ_CP145607.1, forward strand.
CCTAGCCCTCTACATCCACTGGCCGTTCTGCGTCAGCAAATGTCCTTATTGCGACTTCAACAGCCACGTCCGCGAGTCGATCGATCAGCAGGCGTGGCGCGATGCCTTGCTCGCCGATCTCGCCCATGAAGCCGCGCTGCTGCCTGGCCGCCGGCTGACCAGCATCTTCTTCGGCGGCGGCACGCCCTCGCTGATGGATCCGGCCACCGCCGAGGCACTGATCTCCGCCGCCCGTCGCCATTGGCCGGCCGCCGACGGTATCGAGATCACACTCGAAGCAAATCCTTCCTCGGTCGAAGCCGCCCGCTTCGCCGATCTCGCCAGCGCCGGGATCAACCGCGTCAGCCTGGGGCTCCAGTCGCTCGACGACACAGCCCTGCGCTTTCTCGGCCGCGCGCACTCGGCCAGCGAAGGCCTCGCCGCCCTCGACGTCGCACAGGCGAACTTCGACCGTGTCACCTTCGACCTCATCTACGCCCTGCCCGGCCAGTCCGCCGCCGACTGGCAGGCGATGCTGACCCGCGCGCTGGCGCTCGGCACCGGGCACCTGTCGCTCTATCAATTGACCATCGAACCCGGCACCCGCTTCGCCGCGCTGCACGCCGCGGGCAAGCTCGACCCGATCGATGCCGACACCGCCGCCGACCTCTACGAAATGACCGGCGCGCTGACTTCCGAAGCCGGGCTTCCGCTTTACGAGATCAGCAACCATGCGCGGCCCGGGCAGGAGAGCCGCCACAACCTCACTTACTGGCGCTACGGCGACTATGCCGGCATCGGCCCCGGCGCACATGGCCGGCGCCTCGGCACCCGCACCGTGCGGCACAAGAAGCCCGAAAACTTCCTCTCGGGCTTATCGCGAAACGGCCACGGCATCGTCGAGGAAGCGCCCCTGTCGCCGATCGAGTCGGCCGACGAGGCGTTGGTCATGGGCCTGCGCCTCGCCGACGGGATCGTCCCCGCCGACATCGCCAGCCGCTTCGGTCTCGATCACCTGCTGGACGACCGCGCGGTCGCCCGCATGGCCGCGAGCGAGCATCTCACCTGGTCAGGCGACCGCCTCCAGACTACCCCGTCCGGCCGCCTCCTACTCGATCATATCCTCGGCCAGATCGCGGACGCTCAGCCGCCGTCGGCGGTGACCCTCTCGGCATAAGTCGCGACATAGTCGGTGATCTGCTGGTCGGCATCGCTTTCGGCCGGTTTGCGCGGACGCCCGTTCTTGACGTCGAACGCGACCAGCGCCGAGCGGAAGGCCGTCATCTCCGCCGAGCAGCCGGCACGCGCCAGCCCCTCGAAATCTGCCGGCGTCTTCTTGTCCTTTTTCGCCTGCTCGGCGGCGGTGCGCAGGCATGCCGTGAACGCCTTGCGCTGCGTCGATCCATCCGCCTGCATCGCCGCTGCGGCGGCCATTACCATCACTGTCGTAAGCATCACCAAGGCCCCTCCCCGAGTGGTTGCGGAAGGGAGATTGCCGAGAAATTCGGGGCTTGGCTAGCCTGTTCAGAAGCTTGTCGGTGCGGGTGACACGAGCGTCGATCCTGAGGCCGTCACCGCCCGCACTTCGAACGCCCGCTGCGCGACATTGTCGGCCCGGAAACGGAAGATGCCGTCCACCCCGGCAAAACCTTCGCGGTCGTCGATCGCGCCCAGCGGAAAGCGGCGGCCCGGCGCCCAGCTACGTGCGCCGCGCGCGGTCAGCAGCACCGCATCATAGCCGAGGCTAGCGATGCGCGGCGGGGTCTGCCCTGGGTAGCGCGCCTTGTAGCGCTGAAGGAATTGACCCCATTGCCCCTGCGTCGGCGCCGCATACCACGCGCCGCGCAGCCTCTGGCTGGCGCCTGCGCCGCCGCTTGCCCAGAGCTCGGTGCCGAGCACCCGGACATTGGCCGGGATGGCGGGAGCGGCCAGCACCGCCGCGCGTGGCCCATCCGCGATCAGCAGCGCATCGTACGGCCGCGACGACAGCCGCTGCACCGCTGCTCTCGCCTGACCCGGCATGGCGTAGTTTTCGACGCCCACCAGCTGCCCGCCAGCCTGCTGCACGGCGGCGGCGAGCGATTGAACCGACCGCTGCCCATAGTCCCCTGCCGGAGCGATTGCGGCGAAGCGCCGGCTACCGCGCCGGGCGGCTTCCTGCACTACCCGCTCGACCGCCTGGCTCGGCGTAAAGCCCAGAATATAGGTCCCGCGCGCAGTCGCGTCGCGATCGTTGCTGAAGGCGATCACCGGCACCCGCGCCCGCTGAGCCAGCGGGGTCACCGCGCGGACGTCCTCGCTCAGCAACGGGCCGAGGATAAGGTCGTGATTGGTCGCAAGCGCGTTCTGCGCCGCAACGGTCGCGCCGCGCCCGGCGGTGTCGAATAGCGTCAATTCGAACGCCTTGGTCCCGGTGTCCGCCATCGCCAGCCGTGCCGCGTTGCCGAGCGCGCGTCCGACCGCCGCGTCGGGTCCGCTCAAGGGCACCAGCACCGCCACCCGATTGACCCGCGGCCCATTCGGCCCCGGGCGGTCGAGCGGCCGCGTCGCGCAGCCTGCCAGCAAGGCCGCGCTGGCGGCGATCAGAAGAAAGGAGCGACGCCCTTGTGCCGGACGGTCGGAGAATGTCATGACGTTCTTCTTCCCATGAACCAGCCCCCTTCCCCCGGCCTCTACATCGTCGCGACCCCGATCGGCAATCTGGGCGATTTGACCGTGCGCGCTGCGGACCTACTGCGCAGCGCCGATCTGGTGCTTGCCGAAGACAAAAGGGTGAGTTCGCGCCTGCTTTCCCACATCGGGGCGAGCGTGCCGATGCGCACCTATAACGATCACAGCGACACGGCTGACCGCGAAGCGATCGTCGCGCGGCTCGGGTACGAAGTCGTGGCGTTGGTCAGTGACGCCGGCACGCCGCTGATCAGCGATCCCGGCTACAAGCTGGTGCGCGATGCGCGCGCCGCCGGACACCAGATCGTCACGCTGCCTGGCCCCTGCGCCGCGGTGGCCGCGATGACGCTGGCCGGCCTCCCTACCGATCGCTTCCTGTTCCTCGGCTTCCTTCCGCCAAAGGAAAAGGCGCGCGCTGACGCCATCGCCGAAGTCGCCGCGATCCGCGCAACGCTCACCCTGTACGAAAGCGGGCCGCGCCTGTCGGCGTCGCTGACGGCATTGGCCGCCGGATTGGGAAATCGCGACGCGGCGGTCGCCCGCGAGCTCACCAAACTTCACGAGGAATGCGTCACCGGCACGCTGGGCGAGCTCGCCGCGCGCTATGCCGATGCGCCGCCGCGTGGCGAGATTGTGATCGTCGTCGGCCCACCTGCTGAGGCAAGTGCACCGACCGAAGATGACCTCGATGCCGCTCTCCGTTCCGCGCTCGCTGCGGGTGAAAGCCCGAGCCGGGCCGCTGCCGCGGTCGCTCTGCAACTCGGCGTCCGCCGCAAGCGAGCCTACGAGCGGGCTTTGGAGCTCGGACGCTGAGCGAAGCGCGGGTCGAAGCGGAGCTGCGCGGCCGCCGCGCCGAAGCGCAGGCCGCCGCTTATCTGCGCCGCAACGGCTGGGAGGTCCTCGCGGAGCGGGTGCGGACGCCGGTGGGCGAGGTCGACCTCGTCGCCCGCCGCGGCAAGCTTCTCGCATTTGTCGAGGTAAAAGCCCGCGCCAGCATCGCGGCGGCACATCGATCCCTCGACCTCAAACGGCTGCAGCGGGTCGCCGCGGCCGCCGAATTCCTCGTACCGCGCTTCCTCGAGGATGCCGAGGATGTGCGGATCGATGTCATCCACATCGTGCCCGGCCATCCGCCGCATCATCTCGAAGACGTCTGGCAAGGATGACAGCAGGGTGCCCGCCCCCTAAGGGAACGCCTCAGCCTTCTTCGGAGCGTTCATGAGCCTCACCGTCGCGGTCCAGATGGATCCGCTCGAGACCATCAGCATCAAGGGCGATTCGACCTTCGCCCTGATGCTGGAAGCGCAAGGTCGCGGGCATCTCCTGTATGAATATCCCGCCGATGCGCTGACATACGAGGACGGCAGCCTGCGCGCCCGCGCCCGACCGGTGACGGTGCAGCGGGTCGAGGGCGACCATTTCGAGGCGCGGGACGCGGTCAATCTCGATCTTGCCGAGGATGTCGACGTCATCCTGATGCGGCAGGATCCACCGTTTGACATGGGCTATATCACTGCGGCCCACCTGCTCGAGCGATTGGCCGGCAAGACCCTGGTGGTGAACGATCCCGCCAACGTCCGCAGCGCGCCAGAAAAGCTCTGGGTGCTCGACTTCGCGCGCTTCATGCCGCCGACGCTGATCACCCGCAACATGGCCGAGCTCACCGCCTTTCATGATCGCCACGGCGAGATTGTGGTGAAGCCGCTGCACGGCAACGCGGGCGCCGCGGTGTTCCGGATCGGACGGGATGGCAGCAATCTTCGTGCGCTGGCCGAACTATTCTCCGAAACATGGAAAGAGCCGTTCATCGCGCAGGCGTTTCTCCCTGCGGTCAGCGAGGGCGACAAACGGATCATCCTCGTCGACGGCGAGCCGATCGGCGCGATCAACCGGGTGCCGGGCAAGGGTGAGATCCGCTCCAACCTCGCGGCAGGTGGGACGGCGCACCAAACGGCGCTGAGCGAGCGCGAGCGCGAGATCTGCGCGGCCCTGGCGCCCGAGCTTCGCCAGCGCGGCCTGCTTTTTGTCGGCATCGATGTGATCGGCGGCATGCTGACCGAGATCAACGTCACGTCGCCGACCGGTCTCGTCGCGCTCGACGCCTTCGAAGGTATCAACAGCGCGGCGCTGATCTGGGATGCGATCGAAGCCAAGCTCGCGCGGGGTTACGCCCGTGGGTGATTGGGTCATCCGCCTGATTGAGCAATCAGGCTATCTCGGCGTCGCGTTCCTGATGTTCCTCGAGACCGTCTTTCCGCCTATCCCGTCCGAAGTCATCATGTCGGTGGCGGGCATCGCGGCCGCCAAAGGCGAGATGAACCTGTGGGGCGTCATTGCGGCGGGCACTACCGGCGCAATGCTCGGCAATATCGTCTGGTATCTCGCTGCCCGCGCGCTCGGCATCATCCGACTAAAGCCGATGATCGACCGGTTCGGACGATGGATCACGATGGATTGGGAAGAAGTGCAGCGGGCCGAGCGCTGGTTTCGGCAGAACGGCACCTTTTTCGTCTTTCTCGGCCGTATGCTGCCGACCGTCCGAAGCCTGGTGTCGGTGCCAGCCGGACTGCTCAAGATGCGCTTCAAGACCTTTCTCATCGCCTCGACGCTCGGAACGGCGGGGTGGACGGCGGCGCTGGCGTACGGCGGCTACAAGCTGCGTGAGCATTTTGAAGAGGTCGACCAGTGGCTCGGCCCGGTCAGCAACGCGATCCTCGTAACGCTGGTGCTTGGCTATCTGTGGCGCGTGATCCGCTATCGCGCCAAGCACTGACCGCCGGTCAGGCGCGGGGGTGCGCGGTTCGCCAGACGTCGAGCATGTGGGCGGCATCGACGGCCGTATAGATCTGGGTCGAGCTGAGGCTTGCGTGGCCGAGCAGCTCCTGGAGCGAGCGAAGGTCGGCTCCGCCCGCCAGCAGATGTGTCGCGAAGCTGTGCCGGAGGGCGTGGGGGGTGATGCGATCGCTCAATCCCAGCGTGCGCCTCGCCTCGGCCACTGCCCGCCGTACCACGTCCGCGCTAAGCGGTCCGCCTTTGGCACCGCGAAACAGGGGTTCGTCCGGGCCCAAGGGCCATGGACATTGCGCGGCGTAGCTGGCGATGGCGTCGGCGACGGCGGGAAGGATCGCGACCATGCGCGTCTTGCCGCGCTTGCCGGTGACACGCAGCGTCTCGCCCAAGGGATGGACGCGCGCCGGCAGCGACAGGGCTTCGGAAATGCGCAAGCCCGCGCCGTAGAGCAGAAGCAGCAAGGCGGTGTCGCGGGCGGCGATCCACGGCTGGCTGGCGAGTGCACCCGTTTCTTCGGCGAGGGCCAGCGCATCGGCAGGCGCGGCGGGGCGCGGCAAAGTACGTGGCCGCTTGGGGCTGGCGATCTTCGGCAGAGCGGTAGCCTCGCCCTGTTGTTCGGCCACGAAGCGAAGAAACGCGCGCACGGCTGACATTTCCCGAGCAGCAGCGGCGGGCCCGAGGCCCTCGCCGCGCCGGCGTGCCAGAAACGCGCGCAGGTCCGCGGCCTCAAGACTGGTCAACATCGCCGGCGTCGGAAGATCGCCTCGGTGAACGGACAGGAAATCGAGCAAACGGTAGGCGGTGGCGACATAGGCCCGAGCGGTATGCGCGCTCGACCGGCGTTCGAGACGAAGCATGGAGTCGAAACGGACGGCCAGCGCCCGCGCGTCGGTCAGGGGTTGAGCGTCCACCGCCGCAGCATAGCGCCGAGGCTCGCGCCGAGAAACAGCAGCAATTCCGAACCGTGATGCCCGTCAAGCGGCTCGGCGCCGCGCTGGCCGAGCATCAGCACGGCTTCAGGAAGGGCGTCGGGCAAACGCACCAGCGCTTCGGCACCGATCAGCTCGCAAGCCGGGCCGAACAAGGGATGGCCGCGCGCGACCGTGCGCAGCTGGACGAGCTCATCGCCGCCCAGCCACTGCCGCAGCAGCGCCGCTTCGCAATGCTGAACCCCGCTCGAATCGACGCGAAAGCCCTGCCCGCCGACAATCAGCCCCAGCGCGACGGCATCGAGGCCAAGGATCAGCGGCCATTCCTGCACCACGACATGCAGCAGATGATCGAAATCCGTCGCTTCCATCGCGGCAAGCACCGCCTGATGAATGGCGGCGACGGCGCCCGACTGCCCGCGCGCGAAGGCGAGCAGGTCTTCGCGGGCTTCTTCAGCCTCGGCTATCCTGGCACGCAGGCGTGCCAGTGCATGATCCTCGAAGGAGAGGAGCTGTCCCATGGCCCGAGTGTAAGGCCAGGAAGGTTAACGTCCAGTGGAAGTCGGCTCAGCCGATTTTCTGGCCGGTCGCTTCCCAATCCTTGAGGAACCCGGCGATGCCCTTGTCGGTCAGCGGATGATTGAACAGCGCTTTGATGACCGATGGCGGCGCGGTCATTACATCAGCGCCGAGCTTGGCGCTTTCGTGGACGTGGATCGGATTGCGGACGCTGGCGACCAGGATCTCGGTGCCGAAGTCGTAATTGTCGTAGATCATGCGGATGTCCGCGATCAGTTCCATGCCCGGATAACCGATATCGTCGTGCCGGCCGACGAAGGGTGAGACGAAGGTCGCCCCGGCCTTGGCCGCCAGCAGCGCCTGGTTGGCCGAGAAGCAGAGCGTGACGTTGACCATGGTGCCTTCACCGGTCAGCGCCTTGCAGGTCTTGAGGCCGTCGAGGGTGAGCGGCACCTTCACCGTGATGTTGTCGGCGATCCGGCGCAGCACTTCGGCCTCGCGCATCATTCCGGCGTGATCGAGCGCCACCACTTCGGCGCTGACCGGGCCTGGGCACACGCGGGCGATCTCGGTCACGGTCTCGATAAAGTCACGGCCCGATTTCATGATCAGGCTGGGATTGGTGGTGACGCCGTCGAGCAGGCCGGTATCCATCAGCTCGCGAATATCGGCGATGTCGGCGGTGTCGGCGAAGAACTTCATGACGGTACGATCCCCAGGGCTGCGGTTGCGTGTCGCTTAGCGGCAAGGCACAGAAGGGTCCATGACCGAGCATGTCCTTGTCGAGCGGCGCGGGCCGCATCTTCGTCTCGTCCTCAACCGGCCCGAGCGCCGCAATGCGATCACCGTCGCCATGTATGCCGCCCTGGCGGACGCGATCACGGCGGCGCAGGACGATGCCGAGCTTCGCGTCATTACGCTCGAGGGCGAGGGGATAGATTTCACCGGCGGCAACGATCTTGCCGACTTCATGAAGGCGATGCCGCAGGACGGCGAAACCGATATTCCGGTCTGGCGGCTGCTTCGCGCGCTGGCGTCCAACCAGGTTCCCCTGATCGCGGCAGTGCATGGCAATGCGGTCGGGATCGGAACAACCATGCTGTTCCACTGCGATCTCGTCGTCGCGGAGGAAGGAACGCGCTTCAAGATGCCCTTCACCGAGCTCGGCCTGGTGCCCGAAGCGGCAAGCTCGCTGATCCTCCCCGCCCTCGCCGGCCGTCAGCTTGCCGCCAAGTATCTCCTGCTCGGCGAATCGTTCGGGGTCGAGGAAGCCGAACGCTTCGGGCTCGTCACTCACCGCGCCGAGAAGGGTTCGTTGAACGAGCGTCTGGGGGCGGTAATTGCCACCCTGCTGTCCCGGCCGCCGGAAGCCTTGCGCCTGACCCAGCGCCTGCTCCGAGGAACCTCACAGGACGAGGTGCTGGAGCGGATGACGTGGGAGAATGGTCACTTTTCGGAGCGGCTGACCTCCGAAGAAGTCAAAAACGCCATTACTGCCTTCTTTACGGCGCGGCTCAAGGCGTAGGCGAACCGGTCACGTAGACACGCTTGGTTCGGGTGAAAACCATCACCGGCCCATTCACGAAGATGAGGCTGGTCGGCATCCGGTAGACAACCTGAAGGTCGACGTACGGCATGGTCGCGGTGGACGGGCTCGGCGTCACCGTAGGCTCGTCGAACGAGCCGTAGGTCGAGGAAAACCGCCGCTCCTTGATTCGGGCGATGATCTGGGCGTCGGTTGGGCGTCGGCAGCCATTTACCAGGGTCGGATTGACGCACAGGGTCGCATAGCGCGCCCCTTCGCCGAGCGCATTCTGAATGCCGTTGTTGGCATGCATGGCAAGGCCGAACTGCACGATCCCCCAGATCATCGTCAGGAGGATCGGAAGGGCAAGCGCCGTCTCCACCATGGCGCCCCCGCGCTCGTCGCGAAGGAGATCGCAGCCGATCCGCATCATTGGACCCTCAGCCCCGCACGGGCCTTGACGATGACATTGCCCTGCGCGTTGACGTTCATCCACGGCATTCTGAAGGTCGGCGCATAAGCCTTTTCCAGACTGATCTGCAGAAAGCGGCTGTATTGCACACCCGCACCGCAGACCTTTTTGTAGTCTTCGTCCATTTTGGAATAGGAGGTGAACTGGGAAACGCCGGCGCACTCGAGCCAGTATTTCACCACCACCGCGCTTTCCTGGACACCTGCCTCGGTCGCGGCCTCGGAGCGCAAGGTCGAGAAGATGCCGGTCTGCGGATCGGCCTGGACGCCCTGCATGGCTTTTTCGATCGCTCGTTGCGCGACCTGCTCGAGCAGCAGCTTTTCGTTGAAGCCCTTGCCGAGGTCGACGATGGCAAACAGCAGCCCGGTCAGGATCGGGGCGATAAGCGCAAGCTCGACCACCGACGTGCCGGTTTCGTCGCGCCACGGCAGGCGAAGCCGGCTCATGCCACCAGCCTCACGTGACGGCCGAGGATCGCATTGGGGTCCGATCCGTCGTCGCAGGATGTGTTGATGGTGTTGCTGATGCCGCTGTTGCCCGAGAATTCGACCGTCCACGACACGAACTGCGCGCAGGTGAATTTCAGGCCCGCGTTTCCGTTGATGTTGAGGTGGGTGGACGGGAAGTACATCGCACCGCTGAAGGTGGAGGTCGACGTCCCGTTGATGTGATTGGCATTGTTGTTCGTCTGAACCGCGCGGCGATCCTGGTAGAACAAAAGGCCACGGTAGGTGCCTGACGTCGGCGCCGTCATGTTCGTCGTGGCCTGAGCGTTCATGGTGACCCGCCCGATAACGGTGGACGAAGGGTCGCTATTGCCGAGAATGATCGTGCAACCATTGCAACTGATGTTGGCGTTCGAGCCAAGATCGAAATTGCCGCCGTCGATATAGTAGGTGGCCGCCTGCAGCTTGAGGGTGCCATTGACCTGCATGTCGCTGACGCAAACGACGCTCCCCGCGGTATCGACGGTGGTCCGGTCGACGTTGCCGTTGTTGGCTACGTCGAGCTTGTTGGCATTTCCTTTGCAGGGCGAAACGGTCGGCGGACTTATCCCCGCGTAGGGGTCGTTCTGCTTGACTGTGAATGGAAGCAGCTCGGCCCCGTTCCAGTTCGTGCTGGCCGGTACCGCGCCGACGGCCGCGACCGGCGAGGCGTGGACCTCGGAGGAGCCGGTCGCGATAGCCGCGGTCAGCGACGTCGAATTGGTGATCATCCCGCAGCCAAGATTGAGGTCGCCATTGCCGGTCGCGGTGATCCCGGTCGCACTGGTGTTGACCAGGCTGACGACGCAATACACGCCGGTGCGGATCGTCGCCGCCGTGGCGCCCGCGGAAATCGTCAGTTGCGGCAGGAACATGGACGAAAAAGCAGGTACCTGATTGTGGGTCAGGACAACCCGCACCGGATTGGTCCACGCCGCGGCCGCCGGATAGCTGACCGCGCGGTTGGCTGCCGTCAGCGTCAGGCCGGTGGCGTTGCGGCTGTTCGGATTATCGCCGGAAATGTTGAGTTCGTAATCGACCGCTTGCGCAGCGGTCTGCGATGCACCCTGCACGGTCGCATAGACGCCGGCGAGCGCCGCAGAATCGGCCGCGCGCTGAAGCTGGCGCTTCATCAGTGCCCACTGAACCGTGTCCACGGCCAGTCCGGCAGATCCGATGATCAGCGGCATAGCCATGCCCGCCAATATCAGGACATTGCCGCGCTCGTTGCGCCGGAGCTTCTTCAGCAATCGCAGCATCGAAAGAGCCTCAAAAAAGTCAGTCGTGGGGGTTCATCTACGACCAACAAGGTGAGCAATTGATTTTGAGATAGGGTTAATTGCTCCCTTAGACTTACGGCCTTGAAGCTCGGCTGTGTCACTCGTATGATACACCTGCTCCTTGCACGTGGCCGCAGCGGCGGCCATGTTCGGTGCAAGAAGGGGATTGAAGAACGACATGGCTACTGATCCGACCATCGCGCAGACCGCCGCTCCGACTGCGACCAAGCTGAAGCTCGATCCGCCGGAAGCGCTTCAGGCGGTCGTCCCGCAGGAGGCCGCCGGGCTGGTCCCGCTCAAGGACACCGAGCGGACGGAGCTGGAGAAAAAGGTCGACGGGTTCGTCGATGAGCTGGTGGCGCTGGACGCAAACAGTCCAGACTTCGGCCGCAAGGTCGACCAGCTGACGGCGATGGGCCGCAAGGAGATTTCGGAAGCGGCCGGCGCGTCCAATCGCTTTCTCGATCGGCCGGTTAAGGCGATCGACAGCGACACGGGTATCGGCGCGGATCTGACGCAGCTGCGCTCAACGGTCGAGGCGCTCGATCCCAAGCGTAACGGCGCGCTGACCCCTGCCAGGAAGCTGTTCGGGCTGATCCCGTTCGGCAAGTCGGTCAAGAACTACTTCCGCCAGTATCAGAGCGCGCAGGGGCACATCAGCGCGATCCTGGCGCGGTTGCAGAGCGGCAAGGACGAATTGTTGATGGACAATGCCGCCATCGACACCGAGCGGGCGAACTTGTGGAAGACGATGCACAAGCTCGAGCAGATGATTCACATCTCGAAGGCGCTCGACGGCAAGCTGGAGGAAAAGGCGGCTGAGCTCGACGCGACCGAGCCGATGAAGGCCAAGGCGATCCGCGAGACCGCGCTGTTTTACACCCGCCAGCGGACCACCGATCTGCTGACCCAAATGGCGGTGACGGTGCAAGGTTATCTGGCGCTCGACATCGTCAAGAAGAATAATGTCGAGCTGGTGAAGGGCGTCGACCGTGCCAGCACCACGACGGTGGCGGCGCTGAGAACCGCGGTCACGGTGGCGCAGGCGCTGACCAACCAGCGGCTGGTGCTGGAGCAGATCGGGGCGCTCAACACGACCACCGCGGGCATGATTGATTCTACCGGACTACTGCTCAAGAGTCAGTCGGCGACGATCCACGAGCAGGCGGCGAGCTCGACCATTCCACTCGAAACGCTGCAGCGGGCGTTCCAGAATATCTACGACACGATGGACTCGATCGACAGCTTCAAGGTGAAGGCGCTCGAGAACATGAAGCAGACGGTCAACACACTCGGCAACGAGGTGGAGAAGAGCCGGGGCTACATCGCGCGGGCCGAGGGCGCGAACCAAGGCGGCAGCCGGCTGGAAGCGAACTCGCCGTTCGCGGCGATCGAGGTCAAGTGAGCGAGACCGACGACCGCGTGAGCAAGGCTCTTGCCCGGTTCGACCGGGTGATGGCGGTCGTAGACGAGAAGCAGGGACCGGTCGCGGCGCAGGCGCGGGCTGAGCGGCAGCGCACGGTCAAGCGCTACAGCAAGGCGACCCGCAACGCGGCGCTGGGGCTGCTCGCCATCAGCCTTGGCGCGATGCTGGTCGGGGTCGTCACCCCGATCGGGCTTTTCGGATTTCTTGCCGCGGTGCTGATGGCGGTCGCCATTGCCGGGCTGTTGTTCGTGTGGGGCGTCCGCGAGGAACCGGTGATGGCGGTGCGCACCGACCTGCCCAACGGCGAGATGGTGCAGCGCTTTAGCAGTTACCTCTACCAGAATCGCCGCGCCCTCCCCGCCCCCGCGCAGGAAGTCGTCGACTCGATCAGCGGCAACCTCGGCACGCTCAAGCAGACGCTGGAGCGGACCGACCCGATGGACCCGGACGCGCAGGACGCCCGGCGCCTGATGAGCATTCACCTGCCCGGGCTGATCGACCGCTACGCCAAGGTCCCGCCCGCCTATCGCGGCGAGACCGACGGCGAGGGCAAGACCATCGACCAGCGCTTGGTCGAGGGCCTCACTGCCACCCGAACCGCACTGGGCGAAGTCAGCGAACGGCTGGCCAAGCGCGACGTCGATGCCTTTTCGACGCAGGGCCGTTTTATCGAAAGCCGCTACGGCCAGGCCGACCAAAGCTGAACAAGGTCACAAAGGTCACCGGTGGCGTGGTGTTTTTGGCGCCCCGAACCTGAACAAGGTCACACCGGGCCTGCCCAATCACCTGTAATTTTCAAAGAGCCGCTATACGAACCGTTCCGGTTAGCAAAGCAGGACAGTTCCTACATTGCAAGGCGGGTCAGGCCCGCGCCCGGGCAACGATTTCCTCGGCCTTGGCGAACAGCGACGGGTCAACCTTCGCGTCAGAGGCGGCGGCGTTTTCGTGGACCTGCTCGGGACGCGAGGCGCCGATGATCGCGGAGGCGACATTTGGTTCGCGAAGCACCCAGGCCAGCGCGAATTGCGACAGGCTGAGGCCGGCCTCGTCGGCGAGCGGGCGGAGCTGCTGCACCGCCTCGAGGATGGCGGGGGTCATCAGATCCTTGAGGAAGCCGCCCATTTCGTCGCTGGTGGCACGGGTGCCCGCCGCGGGGGCTTCGCCGGGTTTGTACTTGCCGGTCAGCACGCCCTGCCCGAGCGGCGACCAGACGATCTGCGAGATGCCGTTGGCGGCGGACAGCGGGATCACCTCGTTCTCGGGGTCGCGGTGCAGCAGGCTGTATTGCGGCTGGCTCGACACGAACTTTTCGACGCCAGCCATGTCGATCGCTTGCCGGATGCGGTCGGCGGGCCATTCGGAAAAGCCGAGATAGCGAACCTTGCCGCTGCGCACGACCTCGCTCAGCGCTTCCATGGCTTCTTCGAGCGGGGTGTGCTCGTCATAGCGGTGGCACTGGTAGAGATCGACGTAATCGGTGCTCAGGCGCTCCAAGGAGGCGTCGAGCTGCTTGTGAACCTGGTCGCGCGATAGGCCGCGATCCTGGTCGCTCATCGGGAAGAACAATTTGGTGGCGAGAATGTAGCTGTCGCGCGGTCGGCCGCTGAGTGCTTCTCCGAGGAAGCTCTCGGCGGCGCCGCGACCGTAGACGTTGGCGGTGTCGATGAAATTGATCCCGGCGTCGAAGGCGGCGTCGAGGCAGGCCCGCGCCTTGTCGGCTTCGACCCCGACGCCATAGGTGAGCCACGAACCGAGCGAGATTTCGGAGACGTGAAGGTCGCTGTTGCCGAGGCGGCGGGTCTGCATGGGTGAACTCCAGATCGGACGGCAAAAGGGATTGGCGTCGGTAACGCGCGATCGGGCAGGGGGTTCGATCCCGGACCACAGAGTGTCGATCAAGTGATGGGCAGGCGCAGCGCATCGTGGCAAGATCGATGCTTATGGCGAGCACCGGCGCATTCACGGCCCAGTTGAGCGATCGCGAGAAGGTCGTCCTGCGGCTGCTGGGAAGCAACCATGACCCCAAGTCAATCGCTCGCGAACTCGACCTCTCGGTCCATACGATCAACGAATATTTGCGGTCCGCTCGGCGCAAGATGGGGGTCACCAGCAGCCGGGAAGCGGCCCGGTTGCTGTCGGCGGAGGAAGCTGCAGCACCCAAATCAGTTGTAGACAGGGAAATAGGGGTCGAGACCAGCTTTGCGGACAGCGAGGGTCAGGGGAGCCGGAGCAAAGGTGCATTCAGCGGCCGGCATCTAGCACTAGCAATGGGAGCTACCTTCGCCATGACCCTGATTATCGCAGCCTCCCTTTCCACTTGGTATTCCGGTCCGACGGTGACCGGACCGCTGCCGAATTGGAGCACGTCAGCAAGTGCGCCGCGCTCTCAGTCGCTGGCGATCAACACGATAATTGCCGATGGCGAGCGACTGACATGGAATGGTGTGCAGATCACCGAGGAGCAGGCCCGCATGTATCTGGCCATCACCAAGGAGATGCAGCCGCAGCCCGTGCTCGTTCTCTCTCACAGCGCTGGAACGGCGGAGCCGAGCATTCGGCGCGCCCGACATTTGGTCGACGAGCAGTTGGACTGCAGTCCCCGGCTATGTGTGGAAGTGACAAAGCCGTTGGAACCAGACGGTCAGGCTGGTTCGATCCCCATGATCGACAGGATCTGACCGCCCTCCAGCGTCACCTCGTCGCCTTCGACGCTGCCGAGCATGGCGCGGACCAGCGGGGCGGTGAAGGCGATGCGGTTGGTGTCGGGGTCGCTTTCGTCGTGGCCGACGATGAGGATGGTGCGGGTGTCGCCGTCGCGGGTGTAGGTGACGCGGGTGCCGACCGCGACTTCCTCACCGTCGGGCGTGGGCACGAGCTGGGCGGTGGCGCGGCGGTTGAGCCAGTAGCGGGCGTCGCGCTGGACCTTCTTGCGGGCTTCGTCCTCCATCGGCTCGGCAAGCTGCGCGTCGAGCGCGGCGATGCGGGCTTCGATCTCGGCGAGGCCGCGCTCGGTGACGAGGTTGGGGCCGGGCGGGATCGGCAACTCGTACTTGGGTTCGAGATGCTCGTCGTCGCTTTCGCGGCGGAAGGCGACGCTCATGGCTGGGATGCTTTGATATTCATGACAGCAGGGTAACGCACGAGCGGCGTGAATCAGCCAAGTTCGGCGAGGATCTCGTCGGTGTGCTGGCCGAGGCGCGGCGGGGGGCGGTCGGTGTCCATGCGCGCGCCGTCGAGGCGGAGCGGGCTGCCGACGAGGCGCATTCCGTCCATTTCGCGCAGCATGGCGCGGTGGGTCGCTTGCGGGTCGGCCAGCGCGCCGGCGATGTCGTTGATCGGACCGGCGGGAATGCCGGCGCGCTCGCAGGCCTCGTACCAGTGGGCGGCAGGCGCGGTGCGGGTGATGGTTTCGATCTGCGCGACGAGGTCGGCGCGGTGGGCGATGCGGGCAGCGTTGGTGGCGAAGCGGGGATCGGTGGCCCAACCCGGCTGGCCGAGGAGGGCTGCGAGCGCGGCGAACTGGCGGTCGTTGCCCACCGCGATGATCAGCGGCTGATCGGCGCAGGCGAAGGGTTGGTAGGGGACGAGATTGGGGTGGCTGTTGCCCTGGCGCGGCGGGTTGTCGCCGCTGACGAGATAGTTGGACGCCTGGTTGGCAAGCATGGCGAGGCCGCAGTCGAACAGCGCGCTGTCGATGGTCGCCCCCTCCCCCGTCGTGCCGCGACGGACCAGCGCGGCGAGGATGGCGTTGGCGGTGTAGAGGCCGGTGAAGAGATCGACGACCGCGACCCCGGCGCGCAAGGGGCCGCCGTTTTCGGCTTCGTCGGGAAGGCCGGTGATGCTCATCAGGCCGGCCTGACCCTGGATCATGAAGTCGTAGCCGGCTTGGGCAGCGCGGGGGCCGTTCTGGCCGAAGCCGGTGATGCTGGCGTAGACGAGGCGGGGGTTGCGGGCGCGCAAGGTGGCGGCGTCGAGGCCATATTTGGCGAGCGCGCCGACCTTGAAATTCTCGACCACCACGTCGCTGTTGTCCGCGAGGCGGCGGACTTGGTCCGCGCCTTCGGGGCTGGCAAGGTCGATGGCGGCGCTGCGTTTGCCGCGGTTGGCGGCGAGGAAATAGGCGGCGGTGCGGGTGCCGTCTTCGTGGCTTACCCAGGGTGGACCCCAGTGGCGGGTGTCGTCGCCCTGCCCCGGCCGCTCGATCTTGATGACGTCGGCGCCGAGGTCGGCGAGGAGCTGGGTGCACCATGGGCCGGCGAGGACGCGGCTGAGGTCGAGGACGCGGATGCCGGCGAGGGGTTTGGTCATCGGTGCTCCGTAACGAAGCACAATGCCCACCCCAACCCCTCCCGCCAGCGGGAGGGGCTTAGGCGCGGCGCCGCCACGGCTTGCGGTCGGCGAGGACGGCCCTCGCGGCATTGTGGCCGGGCGCGCCGGTGACTCCGCCGCCAGGGTGGGCGCCCGAGCCGCAGAGGTAGAGGCCGGACAGCGGCATGCGGTAGTCGGCGGCGCCGATCATCGGCCGCGCGCTGAAGAGCTGATCAAGGCCCATCTTGCCGTGGAAGATGTCGCCGCCGACCAAGCCGAAGCGGCGCTCGAGGTCGAGGGGCGAGTGGATCTGGCGGCCGATGATGCTTTTGGCGAAGCCGGGGGCGTGCTTGTCGACGGTGGCGATGACGTGGTCGGCGACCTTGTCGCGAATTTTGTCCCAATGGAGCGGCCGCGGAAGGTCGTAGCGGAAATGCTGGCAGAACAGGCTGGCGACATGCTTGCCCGGCGGAGCGAGCGATGGGTCCAGGGTCGAGGGGATGAGCATCTCGACGATCGGCTGTTTGGACCAGCCGTCCCGCTTCGCGTCGTCGTGGGCGCGGTCCATGTAGGCGAGGCTGGGCGCGATGATGATGCCGCCGGTGAGGTGATCGCCGGCCTCCGGCTTGACGGTGAAGCGCGGAAGGTCGGACAGCGCGACGTTCATGCGGAAGGTCGCGCTTTCGCATGACCAGCGGGTCATGTGGGCGTGGGTGGTGTCGGGGACGGCGCCCTTTGGGACGAGCTTGTCGAACAGCAGGCGCGGGTTAAGGCCGGCGATGACCTGCGGCGCGCGCCAGGCCTTGCCCTTGGCGACGACGCCGACCGCGCGGCCTTTATCGACGATGATCTCTTCGGCGGGCGCGTTCAGGATGATGTCGACCCCGGCTTCGCGCGCGGCCTGGGCCATGGCCTTGGTGATTGCGCCCATGCCGCCGATGGCGTGGCCCCAGGCGCCGGGAACGCCGGCCGCTTCGCCGAACAGGTGGTGGAGGAGGACGTAGGCGGTGCCGGGCGTGTAGGGCGAGGCGAAGTTGCCGACCACGCCGTCGAAGCCGAACAGTGCTTTCGTCAGGTCGCCCTTGAAGTGGCGGTCGAGGATGTCGCCGGCCGAGCGAGTGACATAGTCGTGGACGGTGCGGATCTGGTCGGTCGACAGGCCGACGAGGTCGCGGCCGAGGCCGAGCATGGTGGGGAGGCCGGCGAGGCCCGCGCCTGCTTCGGGCGGGGCTTTGAGGATCCACTTGCGGAGCAGCGGCACGACCGTTTCGAGCTCGGCCATGTAGCGGTCGTAGGCGGGGCCGTCAGCGGCGTGATGGCGGACGATTTCGCTGCGGGTGAGGCCGCCCCGTCCGCTGAGGAGATAGTCGCCGTTCTCGCCCGGCAGGAAGTTGTCGGTCTTGCGCAGCACGACCTTGAGGCCGTGACGGGCAAGGTCGAGGTCACGGATGACCTTGGGCTGGAGCAGCGAGACGGTGTAGCTGGCGGCCGAATTGCGGAAGCCGGGGAGGAATTCGTCGGTGACGGCGGCGCCGCCGACTTGTGGCTGCGCTTCGAGCAGGAGGACCTTGAGGCCCTTTTTCGCGAGATAGAAGCTGCAGACGAGGCCATTATGGCCCGCGCCGATGATGATCGCGTCGTAATTCACCTGGGCATCAGCGCATCAGCACCAGTTCTTCGGCCATGGTCGGGTGGAGCGCGATGGTGGCGTCGAAGTCGGCCTTGGTAAGACCCGCCTTGACCGCAATGGCGGCGGCCTGAAGCGTTTCGGGGGCGTCGGGGCCGATCATGTGCACGCCGACCACCTTGTCCGAACTTTCGTCGACCACGATCTTGTAGAGCGCGCGCTCGTTGCGACCGGCCAGCACATATTTCATCGGGCGGAAGTCCGAGGTGTAGGTGCGGATGACGCCGAGTTTGTTCTTGGCTTCGCCCTCGGTCATCCCGACCGAGCCGATCGGCGGGTGCGAGAAGACCGCGCTCGGGATGCAATTGTAGTCGACGGTGCACGGCTTGTCGCCGAATTGGGTGTCGGCAAAAGCGTGGCCTTCACGGATCGCGACGGGGGTGAGCTGGATGCGGTCGGTGACGTCGCCGACGGCGAAGATCGAGGGGACGGTGGAGCGATAGTGCTCGTCCACTTTCACCGCGCCGCGCTCAGTCAGTTCAACGCCGAGTTCTTCGAGCCCCAAGCCCTCGGTATTGGGGAGGCGGCCGATGGCGAACAGGACCTGGTCGGCCTCGATATCGTCGCAGCCGTTCATCTTGCAGATGACGGTGCCGTCGTCCCGCCGTTCGAGCGCGTCGAAGCTGGCGTTGAAGCGGAAGTCGATGCCCTTGGCGAGGCTGGTTTTCACCAGGCGATCGACAATCTGCTCGTCATAGCCGCGCAGGATGGTGTCCGAGCGATTGACGATGGTGACGTGGGCGCCGAGCTGGTGGAAGATGCCGGCGAATTCGTTGGCGATATAGCCGCCACCCGCGATCACCACGCGCTTTGGCATGGATTCCAGATGAAACACGTCGTTCGAGGTGATGGCGTGTTCGACCCCGGGAATGTCGGGCAGCGCCGGGCGGGCGCCGGGGGCGAGCAGGATCTTGCCGGCGGTGATCGTGCGGCCGTCGTCGAGCCGGACCGAATGGGGACCGGTCAGGACGGCGCGGTTCTTGAACAGGGTGACGTCGTGGTTGGACAGCGTCTCGCCGTAGAGGCCTTCGAGGCGACCGACCTCGGCCATGACGTTGTCGCGGAGCACCGGCCAGTCGAAGCGGCGCGCGGCGATGTCCCAGCCGAACATCGCCGCATCGTTCAGGTCCTCGGCGAAGTGGGCACCGTAGACGAGCAGTTTCTTGGGCACGCAGCCGCGGATGACGCAGGTCCCGCCCACGCGATGTTCTTCGGCGATGGCGACACGCGCGCCGTAGCCCGACGAGATTCGCGACGCGCGGACGCCGCCCGAGCCGGCGCCCAGGACGAACAGGTCATAGTCAAAATCGCTCGCGCTTTCAGTATTCACAGGCCAGCCTTTTCGATCAGCGCACGGGTGGAGGGGTCGAAGCGTTCGCGGGTGTCGGGGTCGTCGATGGCGCGCGCCATGTCCTTGCCGAGTTCGACGCCGAACTGGTCGAACGGATTGATTCCGAGGAGTACGGCTTCGGCAAAGGTGCGATGCTCGTAGAAGGCCAGCAGGGTTCCGAGCGACGAGGGATCGAGTTCGTCGAGCAGGATGGTCGTCGAGGGACGGTTGCCGGGATAGTTGCGGTGCGGGTCGTCGGACGATCGGCCGGTCATCAGCGCGGCGCCTTGCGCGAAGCAGTTGAGGAGCAGCTCCCGGTGGTGGGCGGGGTCCTGTTCATCGGTGCCTTGCGCGACGGCGATGAATTCGACCGGCACGAGGTGGGTGCCCTGGTGGAGAAGCTGGAACACGGCATGCTGGGCGTCGGTGCCGGTGCCGCCCCACAGGATGGCCGAGGTCGGGCCGGCAGCCGGTGACCCGTCGAGGCGGACCGACTTGCCGTTCGATTCCATGACGAGCTGCTGAAGGTAGGACGGCAGCAGGCGGAGCCGCTCGTCATAAGCGAAGACAGCGCGCGTCGCGGCGCCGAAGCCCTGGGTGTAGGTGAGATCGGCGAGCGCGGCGAGCAAGGGCAGGTTGGCGCCGGCGGGCGCTTCGGCGACATGTTCGTCGACCATCGCCGCGCCGTCGAGCATCGCTTCGAAGGCATCGGTGCCGAGCGCGAGGGCGGCGGGGAAGCCGATCGCGGACCATAGCGAATAGCGACCGCCGACGCTGGGCGCGAAGGACAGGACACGGGTTTCGTCGATGCCGAATTCGATCGCTTTGTCGGGCGCGGCGGTGATGGCGATGAGACGGCCGTAGGGATCTTCCACCCCGGCCTCCTGAAGCCACGCCAGCGCGGCTTCCGCGTTGCGGAGCGTCTCGGCGGTGGTGAAGGTCTTGGACGCGATGGCGACCAAAGTAGTGGCGGGATCAAGCCGGCCGAGCGCCTCGTCGACCGCCTGGCCGTCGATATTGGACAGGATCTCGACCCGGTAGCGCCGTTCGTTGCGACCGAGCGCATCGACAAGCAGCGCGGGGCCCAGCGCCGAGCCGCCGATGCCGATGTGGAGGATGCCGGTGATGTCGCCGAACGCCCCCGCTTCGACCGCGTCGATCAGGGCGCGCATCCGGCCGCGGCGCTGGGCGGCGAGGGCCACCGCATCGGGCGAGCCGAAGCCGCGTTCGGCCGGGTGCTCGGCGGCGCGGTTCTCGGTCGGATTGACCACTTCGCCGGCGAACAAGCGGGCGAGCGCGTCGTAATAATCCTCGGTGTCGAGGCCTTCGATCGCTTCTCGGGTCAAATGCGTCTTGGATAGGTCGAAGCGGATGCCGCCGAGATCGTGGCTGAACTCCTCGGCGCGCGAGGGGTCGGCGGCAAACAGCTCGGCAAGGGTGGCCGAGGGGGCCGCGGGCGTGAACGGGGTCGAAGGCATGGCCCGGACATAGCGACGGCCGTCGCGAAATCCACCCTGCCCAAGCTTGACCGAAAGCCCCGCCGAGCGCCAAGGCCATGCGCGATGGCAGACGAGATCAAGGACAAGGGCGAAAAGGAAGGCAGCGGCGGGCTGCTGCGCGGGATGCTGGTCATCCTGGTGCTGGCGTGGATCCTGCGCAGCCTGATCGCGGCGCCGTTCAGCATCCCCTCGGGCTCGATGCTGCCGGGGCTGTACATCGGCGACTATCTGCTCGTCTCCAAGTGGAACTATGGCTACAGCCGGGCGAGCTTTCTGTTCGGGTTTCCGCCGATCAGCGGGCGGCTTTTCGCCACCCTGCCCGAGCGCGGAGACGTGGTGGTGTTTCGCGGACCGGCGGGCAACGATGTCATCAAGCGGGTGATCGGACTGCCGGGTGATACGGTGGGAACGACCGGCGGTCAGGTGGTGCTGAACGGCACGCTGCTCGCGCGGAAGCCGGCGGGGATGATCGGCATTCCGGTGAGCGAAAACAGCCCGTGCCGCGCAGCGCAACCGCGAGAGGCTGATGGGAAGTGCCTGTTCACCGCCTATCGCGAGACGTTGCCTGGGGGCAAAAGCTTCGTCGTGCTGGATCAGATCGACAATCCGGCGGTGGATGATTTTGCGGCCGTGCGGGTGCCCGAGGGGCACATCTTCCTGATGGGCGACAACCGCGACGACAGCGCCGACAGCCGGATCGCGCCCGAATATGGCGGGATGGGCTTCATCCCGATCGATTCGCTGGTCGGCAAGGCGCAGACGACCTTCTGGTCGACCGATGGAAGCGCGTCGTGGGTGTTGCCCTGGACCTGGTTCGGCGCGGCGCGGTGGGACCGCATCGGGATGGCGCATTGATGGCCGACGTCGGATCTTTTGTGAGGGAACGGCTCGGCCATGCCGCGCGCGACGGCAAGCTGTTCGAGCGGGCGCTGACCCACGGCAGCGCCGGGCGCGACAGCTATGAGCGGCTGGAGTTTCTGGGCGACCGGGTCTTGGGCCTGGTGATCGCGCGCTGGCTGTTCGAGCGCTTTCCCGACGAGCCCGAGGGCAAGATGAGCCGGCGCTACAATGCGCTGGTCGCGCGCGAGACGTGCGCCGAGGTCGGGCGCGACTGGGGCGTGCCCAAGCTGGTCAAGCTGGGCAAGCAGGCGCGCGAGGATGGCGCGCAATTGTCGGACAATGTGGTCGGCGACGTGGTCGAGGCGCTGCTTGGCGCAGTATTTCTCGACGGCGGGCTGGACGCGGCGGAGCGGCTGATCCGGGGGAGCTGGACGGGTTATCTCGACGAGCAGAAGAAAGCGCCGCAGCATCCCAAGTCGCTGCTGCAGGAGGTTGCGGCGGCGCGCGGGCTGAAGCCGCCGGTCTATGAGCTGCTCGGCCAGTTCGGGCGGCATCATGCCCCGACCTTTCGGGTCAAGGTGATCGTCAAGGGCGCGGGCGAGACCGAGGCCGAGGGCGCGAGCAAGCAGGAAGCGGAAACGGCGGCTGCGGCCGCGTTATTGGAGAAGATTTGTTGACCCAGAAGTGCGGCCTGGTGGCGGTTATCGGCGCGCCTAATGCGGGCAAGTCCACGCTGGTAAATGCGCTGGTCGGTCAGAAGGTCGCGATCGTCAGCCCCAAGGCGCAGACCACGCGGGCGCGGCTGATGGGGATCGCCATCGACGGCGACAGCCAGATTTTGCTGGTCGATACGCCGGGCATCTTCTCGCCCAAGCGGCGGCTCGACCGGGCGATGGTCAAGGCGGCGTGGGAGGGCGCGGAGAGCGCCGACCGGCTGGTCCTGGTGGTGGATGCCGCCGCCAGCATCGGACAGCGCGTCGAGACGGTGCTGGAAGGAATTGAAGGGCGGCCCGAGCCCAAGATCCTGATCCTGAACAAGGTCGATATCGCCAAGAAGGGTGATCTTCTGAAGCTGGCGACCGAGCTTAGCGCACGGTTGCAGCCGGAAGAAGTGTTCATGGTCTCGGCGACCAGCGGCGACGGGGTCGCGGACGTGAAGCGGCACCTGGGCGCCGCGATGCCCGAGGGCCCGTGGCATTATCCCGAGGATCAGCTGAGCGACGCGACCGATCGGATGGTGGCGGCCGAGCTCACGCGCGAGCAGCTGTATCTCCAGCTCCACGCCGAGCTGCCTTATGCCAGCGCGGTCGAGACCGAGAAGTGGGAAGAGCGCAAGGACGGCTCGGCTGTGATCCACCAGCAGATATTGATCGAGCGCGACAGCCAGAAGGCGATCGTGCTCGGCAAGGGCGGATCGAAGCTCAAAGCCATCGGCGCCGCCGCGCGCGAGGCGATCGGCGAGCATCTCGGCCGCAAGGTGCACCTGTTCCTGCACGTGAAGGTCAATCCGCGCTGGAGCGAGGACAAGACCCTTTACGAGGATATCGGGCTCGACTGGTCGAACTAGGCCAGCACTTCCTCGACCCACGCGGGCACGATCTCCGATGCGCGGCCGATGCGGGTTTCTTGGAAGAAGATGCTGCCCTGGCTCGGTTCGAGGTTGAGCTCGACGCAATGGGCACCGACGTAGCGGGCGGTCTGGACGAAGCCGGCGGCTGGGTAGACCGCGCCCGAGGTCCCGATCGAGACGAACAGGTCGCAATTGCGGACGGCTTCGTCGAGGCGTTCCATTTCGTAGGGCATCTCGCCGAACCACACGATGTCGGGGCGGACCGTGCCCGTGGCGGCGCAGGAGGGGCACGCCGCACCCTGCCCCATCGCTCCCGCCCAAGGCGAACGCGTGTCGCAGGCGAGGCACCAGCCGCTGTTGAGTTCGCCATGCATGTGAATCAGGCGTTGCGAGCCGGCGCGTTCGTGAAGGTCATCGACGTTCTGCGTGACGAGGAGGAAATCGCCGTCCCACCGACGTTCGAGTTCGGCCAGCGCGAGGTGCGCGGCATTGGGTTCGACCGTGCCAAGATGAGCGCGGCGGGCATCGTAGAAGGCGCGGACCAGTTCAGGGTTGCGCACGAAGGCTTCGGGGGTGGCGACGTCCTCGACCCGGTGGCCTTCCCATAAGCCATCGGCGGCGCGGAACGTGGGCACGCCGCTGTCGGCAGAGATGCCCGCTCCGCTAAGAATGACCAGATTTCCGCTTTGTCCCGTTCCAGCAACCATCCAGCAACCTTTTTTGCTTACACTATTGTCAGCAAGAGCTGCACAATGGATAAAGACGCCATGTACCGCCACGCCATCGGCATCGATCCTTCCGACATTGACCACATGGGGCATGTGAACAACAGCGTTTACCTGAAGTGGGTTCAGGACGCGGTGGTGCGTTATTGGGAAGGCGTTGCGCCGGCCGACGCGGTCAGGCGTCACCTGTGGGTCGCGCTGAAGCACGAGATCGAGTTTCGGCGGCCGACGTTCCTCGAGGATGTGGTGGTAGCCGACGTCATCGCCGAACGCGTGCAGGGTGCCAAGGCGCTGTTCACGACCGTGATCCGGCGGGGCGAAGATGTGCTGGCCGAGGTGAAAAGCACCTGGTGCTGTCTCGACGCCACGTCGATGCGCCCTGCCCGCCTTGCCAAGGATGTGGTGAGCCGCTTCTTTCCGGCTTGAGCCAGTTGCCTCTGGCGAGGGTCATCGGCAATGATGTTGCCATGCGCCCGACCGACCAGCCGTTACGGTTAACTCTGATCGCTCCTGAAGGGCGAATGGGAAAGGCGATCGCTGCCGCCGTGGCGGAGGACGACAGCTTCGCGCTCGATCCCGATCATGGCGATGTTATCGTGGATTTCTCAGCGCCGGAGGCTCTCGCCGGTTCGCTCGACCGCGCGGTTCGAGCGGCGGTGCCAATCCTTGTGGGGACCACGGGGCTCGACGATCTGGCCATTCGCCGTATCGAGGAGACCAGCCGATCGATTGCCGTGCTTCGGGCTTCCAACACGTCGCTCGGTGTCGCGCTACTGGAGGAATTGGTCGAGCGGGCTGCGCGGGTGCTTGGCCGCGGGTGGGATATTGAGGTGCTTGAGATGCACCATCGATTGAAGAGGGACGCGCCTTCCGGGACGGCGCTTAGCCTTGGCGACGCTGCGGCCCGCGGGCGGGGCGAGACGATGCGAAAAGAGGACTCGCGGAGCGGCCGCGATCTTCAGCGCATGGAAGGTGCGATCGGCTTTGCAAGCCTCCGTGGGGGCACGGTGGTCGGCGATCATGACGTGATCTTTGCCGGGACAGAAGAACGTTTGGTGCTGTCGCACAGAGCCGACAATCGGATGATCTTCGCGCGCGGTGCGTTGGCGGCGGCGCGTTTCCTGGCCACACAGAAGCCAGGGCTGTATTCCATGCGCGACGTGGTCGGGGCGCTGTGAAAAAGACCCAGGCGGCCGAGCTGTTTCTGCGCTTGGCAGAACTTAATCCCGAGCCGGAGGGGGAGCTCGAATGGAAAAGCCCCTATACGCTGCTGGTAGCCGTGGCGCTCTCCGCGCAGGCGACCGATGTCAGCGTGAACATCGCAACGCGCAAGCTGTTCAAGGTCGCCGATACGCCCGCCAAGATGATTGCGCTGGGTGAGGACGGCGTACGCGAGCACATCAAGTCGATCGGCCTGTTCAATACCAAGGCCAAGAATGTGATCCTGATGGCGCAGCAGCTGATCGAGCGGCATGGCGGCGAGGTCCCGGTCGATCGCGATGCGCTGGAGAAATTGGCGGGGGTCGGTCGAAAGACGGCAAACGTCGTCTTGAATATCGCCTTCGGCTTACCGACCATCGCGGTCGATACGCATGTTTTCCGCGTCGCCAATCGCACGGGGCTCGCGCCGGGTAAGACACCGCTCGAGGTCGAAGCCAAGCTCGCTAGGGTGACGCCGCAGGAGTTTCTTTTGCATGCGCATCACTGGCTGATCTTGCACGGCCGCTATCTGTGCAAGGCGCGGACGCCCGAATGCTGGCGCTGCCCCATCGTCGATCTCTGCCGCTATCGCGACAAGAAGCTTGTCCCGCCTAAATCCAGGACCGCTGAAAGCGTCGCCCAAGTCCAGTAAGCAGCTCGTATTGGGAAATGCCGGTCTGCGCGGCTGCTTCTTCCAGATCGAAACTGAGTTCGACCCAGTCGCCTTCTGCAAGTTGGGGAGCGTCGGTCGCATCAAGCGTGACGAGATCCATTGAGACCCGGCCGATCACTGGAAGCGTTTGATCGTCGGCGCGCGCGCTCCCGATGGATGAAAAGGCACGTCGATAGCCGTCGGCATAGCCGATGTTGATCACCGCAACCCGCATGTCGCGCGGCGCTACGAACGTCGCATTATATCCGACGCTTTCGCCTGCCGGAACGCTACGCATCTGAAGAATGCGGGCGGTTGGCGTGGTGACCTGCCGGATCTCGCCGCGAGCTTCGGCACGCGGAATACCGCCATATAGCGCAAGGCCCGGCCGAACGAGGTCGAACGCAAACTCGCTGCCGAGATAGATGCCGGCGCTGTTGGCCAAGCTATAGCGCCCGGCCCGAACAACTTGCTGCACGGCAAGAAAACGCTCGAGTTGCATTCGATTGAGCGCGTCGTCGTCGTCCGCACAGGCGAGATGGCTGTGCAGGGTATGAATGGAGAGGCCTTCAAGGCAGCCCAGTTCTTTGGTGCCGAGGCCAAGGCGATTCATGCCGGTATCGACCATCACATCGCAAGGCTCGTCAGCAAAGGTGCTGGCCTTCCATCGTGCAACTTGCTGAGGCGTCACAAGCACGGGCCTTACGCCCGGCTGCACCTCGTCCTCAGAACCAAAGCCGTGAAGAACCACTAGGGTGCCGGGCGGAAGGAAATCGAGTTCGGCAGCCTCCCACCAGGTAGACACGAAAAAATCACGGCAGCCAGCGTCGAGGAGAAGTTTCGCGACGTCTTTGACGCCAAGCCCATAGGCATCGGCCTTAATGGCCGCACCCGTCGCTGTAGCCGCACGGAGTTGAAGATGTCGGTAATTGGCGACCAGCGCACTCGATCGGTGCTGCAAAGCCAGGGAAAGACGCATGAGCGCGCTCTAGCGGCGGCGTCCGTCAAGGTCGATAGACCCGGCTTCGAGCGAAGTCGAAGCCGGGTCTGAACATCATTAACCGCGAACCGGCGCCACCGGAGGCGGCGGCGGGGGCGGCGGCGGGACAGGGCATGCGTCGGTTGCCAAAATAACGCTGCCATCGGGACAGATTTGAGTGGGGGGTGGTGGCGGTGGCGGCGGCGGCGGCGGCGGCGCAGGCTCGACGATCGGCGCAGGGGGCACCGGCTGCCCACCAAGATTGAAAATCAGGCTCGCAAGCAGCGAATGCGACCGGAAGCGGCCTTCAAGATTCTCGATTGCCGTGGGAACTGTGACATCGCGATAATCTACTTCGGTCCGGAAGTAACGATACTTCAGTCCGAGATCGACATTATAGCTGAGCGGAACACGCATCCCGGCGATAAGCTGCCAGGCGAACGAACGATCGTTACCGTTAATCCCACGACCTTGAGCCACGTTGGGTCCGGCGATGACGTTGTCCAGGGTGGTCTTCGCTACGCCGAGGCCACCACCACCATAGACTTGAAGCCCGTCATCTTTGCCGAAGTCGAGCAGCAGATTGGCCATCGCCGAGACCGATCGCGTCCGGCCGTCGATAGCCAAAGGACCGGTGTTGTTGAAACCAACTGCCGGCACGATTGAGATGCCGGTCGGAACGGCGCGCTTGTAACCAAGCTCTGCTTCGGCGCGGATCAGGCCGAGATCATAGCCGGCAATGAAGTCCACATCGAAGCCGGTTTTGTGGTCGATTGCGATACCATTCGGCACCGAAAGGGCACTGCGCTGATAATCTAGCCGCAGCCTATCCGGCTTGATCGCACCGCCCTCGATGCCGATGTACGGAAGCCCGTCTCGTGCAGCCGCGGCCGAAGGCAGAGCCAACATGGCAGCAGCGGCGAGCAAAAATGTTCTAGACGACATACGTCCCCCTCAGAATGGCTGGCTGCCTTAATAAGAGGGTGAGCGTGCGAGTTCCCCTTTTTGTTTTAAGGAGGTTCCGAAATACCGCGCCTGTGTCTTTCCAGCCTCACCCTTGCTGGGCAATGATTCCGTGTGCTCGCAAGGCCGAAAGCACCTGCTCGAGAGTATTGCGCGCCTGCGTGTCGACCGTCGTTCCCCCCGTTGCATTTGAGATCGACGGTTGCTGCGCGCCCAAGACCTTGATGCCATTCACCTGAATCTCGCTGGCCTTTGCAATGCCCAATGACCACGCGCCTGACGCGAAGCGCCAGGTTCTTCCGCTATCCCGATCGAATAGCTCAAACCCGTCAAAGGGTTCGATAAAGCGCCAGCCGTTTTCGGTATGGCAGGCAACGCTATTGGGCCGACCCTGCCACGCACCGGTGGGATTGTTGCCGCAAAGGTAAGCGAAGCCAATCTCGGGCGATTGTGGCGGCGCGTTAGCCGGCGCGGCTGCGCAACAAGCCTGTACGGCAGCGTCCAACAGGAGCAGGGCTTCGTTGTGAGTCAGTTCCTTTTGCGCCTGTCCCGCAGAAAGAAACGGCAATCCGAGCCGCGTCGATGTTAACATGTCTGCCCCTCAATCGATGATGTGAACGAGTGGATTGCCAGCGGCAAAGTCGCCGATCTGTCGGACTTCTAAGCGCCACGGACGCGGCGCCATCTGATCGAGCATAATTGATGAGATGACTGAATGCGGGCTGTCGCTATGTGCCTCGATCGTCATGCCCAATCCGTCGCGTAGAGTTACCCGATAGGCTTCGCGGCTACTTCCCAAGGGCGCATCGACATTGTCGAGCCAAGCGCCCCCGTCCCTGCAACGCCGCACCCACGACAGCTCCAAGCCACCGGCTGTCTCACGCACATTTAGGTGCGCCGGCGCCCACGGTCGCGCTGCAGTGCCCGCAACCGGCAAAGTCGCTTCGGCCGCTGCATTGTCTGGACCGGAAACGCGTGCCGTGAAGACGGTACCCACAACCTCGCGAGGAACTTTGAACGTGGCCAATGATGCGGGATCAAGAAGGATCGCCGACGATCCTGCGTCATGTGGAGCGTCGCGACCACTATCGAAACGCCGCCTGACCAGACGAGACAACTCATACTTCGCGGCGCCCATCGGTTTCGCGATGGCAAACTGCATAAATTCGCCATCGACGCAGATAAGATTGGCGCCCGCGAACATCGCCTCGTCGGTGCAACTCGTCAGCTCGGGGTCTTGGTCGAACTCCACTTCGATGATGTTTTGGAGATCAAGCAACGATCCCGATGCGCTCGGCAGCGGCCTGCGAAGGCGCCCCAAAGGTGCGGCGACACGGGCCGATATCGTTTCGACTTCAGTCCCCGCGCTATTGATGACGACTGGTAAAGCTCTGAAGGGCTTGTGGCCGCCACTGACAAGAATAGCGATCTCGAGATCGTTCGAAAGCGAGGGGTTTGGCAACTCGACCAGAGCGATCGTCAGATCCTCACGCTGTAGCATGGGTGTTTTCGTTGGAGCCTCAACGTCGACGACGTTTGGCGTGTTAAGCTCATTCGTTGGCCGCAGACGCAATCTTAGCTGGCCAGCGTTCAAGGTCTTCTCGCAGACCACGAAATCTCGCGAAGAGCCGGATCCAACGTGATCGCCAACTTGTATCGCCGCGTAGCTTAGCGGCAGGGTCAGCCAATAGGCTTTAGACTCCTGTGCAACCTGCTGAAGCTGTTCAAAGGCAAGCGCCTTGGCACGCTCGCCGCTCATGGCCGCTGGAAGCTCTATACGGCGAAGCCGCTCGACACCTGGCTGCCGTGCGCTTTTCTCTCCGGCAAGATAGTCGATCGCCGGATCAAAGTAACGCACCGACACCTTGGTCGGCACCTCGCACTGACCATCCATTCTAAAATGAGATTGCCGATCGCTTTCCAGTGCCCAAAAATGGCTGTCGATCACATGCTGACTTGAGGCAGCACCAATTCCCCATTTTCGGCCGTCGTAGCTTAAGGCTGGCTTTAAGGCGTCGAATAAGGGCTGAAGGGCAACCGCCCCATTGTCACCGGTCAACGCGAAACCATCAAGCTTGTGAGGACGGTCGTTGGTGACCCCAGCAAGATCGAGTTCGCTCCTCACTATGTCGTCAGCGATGATCGGATCCCCGTTGGCGAGAACCTCCACGGTGATGAGCGGCAAGCGATTACCGAAACTCGAGAGGTCGAAATTCTCGAAAACGAGGTACGCGATCCCTCGGAACGCCGGTGTGTTTTCCTCGCCGAGCAACGACGCGATCAGAGGGTCACTCAATTGATCCTCGTCGCCGTGATTCAGTCGAAGCGTGAACGACACATCTTGCCGTCCCTCGCCATCTCGTATCAATCTGCCATCGGCCCAAATACGGCCGACATCTTCGACAAAGCCCGAGCTCAAGCCGTAGGCAAAGCTGACACTACTTGCCTGTTCGCTGACGGATTTGCTTACCAGTGCGGTGGCAACTGGCTCTGATGCCCAAAGCACCACTCCCGCCACCCGCATCTGTCGCAGGACACGGGGAATCGGATCGCCATATTGCGACGAGGGCGCCCTCAGGTCCGATAGCCTGGTGCCCGAGCCGGCACCGAAGCTACGATCGAACTGACGACCAACAAACGAACCTACAAGCCCGCCGACGGGCCCACCGATCGCGGCACCCGCAGCGCTGAGAACTAGCGTTGCCATTATTCCGCTTCTCCGCAGTGTGTGTAGATGCGGCAATCGCCGCTTAAACGCGTCGGCATTTTCCGCGTAACGACCTTGCCCGCGACGATGTCAGCATGAACAAGAAACCCGTTGCTGATCACCCCAAAGTGAAAGCAGCGGGGCAGCTTGAAGACAGCCAAGTCATTAGTCATTGGAATGGATCGCTCGCTTCTCGCGAACCATCGAGCAAGCTCGGCATCCACTTCGCTCCAGCTGCCGTCGCTCACACGATAAGTCGGCGGCTCGGACACGATGAGATCGAACGCGCTCAAGACCAGCCCAAGGCAATCCAGGCCTATCAAGGGATCACGACCCTGAAAGCGAAATGGGACACCGACGAGAGATAGAGCGCGCTCGTGCGGCTCAAGCACCCGGGAAGCGCATGAGAATTTCGGAACCGGGCAAATCCGGTTCGCCGCGAAAGTTCAGGATGTTTCCGAAGCGCTCCGCGCACGTCGTACGGCGACCGTCGCACCCTTGATGCGCAATTGCCCGGTCTCCCGCCTTGATCGGAAATTCGGGCACATCATGCAGCAGAAGCTTGTTGCCCTCGGTCGAAAGGATGCTTTGTTCGACCCCGCAGTTTGCCCCGCTGATCCATCGTAGCCGGCCCATTGCGTAACCATCGATATCGCTCACATCGACCGTAAGCTCATTCGCGTTCGCCTTGATGACGCAGAGCCGGGTTCGACGCGTGCGCATATCGATGCGGCAGTGCCGGTCGCCAAGAACGGCCCGGCATTCCGGACTGGTCTGAATGCACGGAGGTCGCCGGATCGCAGGTGGAAGCAAGTCGATAGACATCGACACCTCGCCTCCTTCGACGACGACCTTGTCAAGTTCGCCGTTGCAGATGGGTATCGCATCACCATCTCGATGCCAGTCGCTCGCAAGCAGACGAACAGTCGAGCCATTCCATCTTCCGGAAGTCAGATCCCCCAGGCGCAATGCCGGACTGCTCAGTCCACCACCGAGTTCGAGCCTGCTTCCATACATGCGATCGCGGAGGATGAGATTGCTGGGCTTCAGATCCATGTCGGCTTCCAGCGACATGGATCCGACTTGCTGGCGTTGGTCCTGACTAGTTGTCGCGAAGCCCACCCCGTCTGGTCGTTGGACGATCCAGTTGTATGTCGCGATTGTGAGATCGGAAAGGGACTGACTCATGCCTCACGAACCTCGATCAACGGTACGGTGGTGAGTTCACCAGCCAGATACGTCTTGCGATTGATGCGCAGGCTCGATTCTTCGAACCGAACCGGCACGTCGAACAAGAATCCCGCACGAACTTCGATGCCCATTCCGGGTGCTTCGGCGAATTCGATGATGCCCCCGTCCGTCAGATCCCAAGCATCGACTGCCGAACCATTGAGCGAAACCGAAACGGTGTCCGCCACCGGTCGCGTGATCCGACGCACCTCACCTTCGCCATAATTTTTGATAAGCTCAAACGTGTGCCGCTCACCGTCACCAATGCCGAGCAGCACGTCGGTCGACCTCGGGTCGTCTATCATTCCCGAAGAGCTGAAATCAGTGCTGTCGCGGAAGCGAAACGCGACGGCATTGCCTCGCATCTCCCGAAAGAATGCAAGGAGTTCCTGAATATCGTTGATGCTCCGCAACCCAGGCCCGATGTCGAAGCGCAAGCGAGCCTGTTGCCAATCAACATTGCGATATTCGAAGCCGCCTGGTGACGTCGCTATCGTTGTCGAGAAGCAGGGCTCAACCGTAGCGTTCATCCCGACCTCAAGCGGAAACGTCACATCGCGGAAAGCTTTCACTTCCTGCTCTCCTTCGAAAATAGTGAGGTTGTCGCGAAACACCTGTGGCAAGGCCCATAGAAAGACCTCGCCAAAGCCCGTATCGGCGGCCAGATTCGCGGCTGCGATGATCTCGTTCCAGTCACGCGTCCGGTCAGGCGCGCCGACGAAGCCGGCGAGATAGTGACATCGGTCGAGCGCGTAACCGAGCCGCGTTCTTGCCGTCTCCAAAGCCCGCTCGCGGCTGACAGTCAGCCCTTGCGTGACCCAATCATAATCTTCGAGTTGGAGCACATCGAAGGCAGGTGCCTGCCACGCAGTCGGGAGGTTTGCGCGAACCAGTTCGGGCGCGTCCCTACGCATGATCGACGGAAGAAATACCAAAATATGCGACTGAAGATCGGGCGCGCGCACTCTCGCAGCGGCCACGATGGCAGCCGTGGCGTTCGCCAAGACATCCCCAGCGGCTTCGAGCACCTGCACTTGCTCCGCTGAAACCTGTCGCACATCCCTGATGGGGACGTGTCCCACAGGCCATCGCTCCGCCGCGGCGGAATCGTACAAGCAAATCGCATGATCTGCCGTCACCCACCACCAGGGCTCGCCGATCTGTAACTTAGGAGAAAGGCCGGCGTCGTTGCCGATGCTGACGAACTCCGAAGCAATGCGCCCAAGATACGCTACGGGCTCCGCGACTGCAGGCGAAAGCAGAGAGGACGGCGGCACCCATCCGGTACGCGCCGGCTCCCCATTCCAAGCCCGCTGCTTCCAGTCCTCCGGGCAGAGCTCTTCCAGCAGCTCCATCGAGAGCGACCAGATGATCTGGTATCTTCGTGCCTTCGCGATCGATGCGAAGCTTTCGTGCCAACGCCTTGCCGGAAGGCAGAGCGTTCTTCCCGGATCGACCAGTCCGTCGCCGCCAAGAGCGGGATAATGGCTCATTCCGACATAGTGATCGATGAGATCGCGGTAGCCGAGCCTTTCGAGGCCATCGATCACGCGTTCGGGCGTCAGGTGGTAAGCATCGTCGTAGGCGGTGCAGATGCGGAACTTGTGTTCAGGCACGATCGCGTCATTCAGCCCAATGACACTTCCCGAACCCAAGCATTCGATGTCGCTCAGTTCGACAACCGCATCGACCGGCGCCCCGAAACGCTCCGAACTGTCTGCGATGAAGTCAGGCGGGACAAGACTGATGAACATTCGCCGCACGTCGCGAACGTCCACAGTCTCGCTGTTCTCGTCGGTCTGAAAACCCGCCTTCAAATTATCGAAAGGCAACTCGACACGGGCATCGCTGCCGCTTCCCGTCGCGTAATTCCACAAGCGCACATACCAGGTGCGATCCGCCCCTTGCTCATCCCGACCTTCGATCGTGAGCGTAGCGCCGTTAATCGAATCGAGTGGCGCCAATCCGGTCGACTGCCACCGGAAGCGCAGCGTACACCGTGAATAGTCGCTCTTCGGCTCCCGCCGATGCGCCACATGCACAGCGCTATCGACTGTCGTGTAGATCAGGCCAACGAGGTCGCTCTTACGACCGAATGTTGCAGTGGCCGTGAGCCTATTTTCGTCGGGATGACTGACGACGCAGGCCATCGCACCGCGCGGAAAATCGACCGTCCAATGCGAGGGTTCGAACCGCTTGATAACGTCCCGCTGCAGGCGCGGATCGTCTTGCGTCAACCAGTGGCGCATGTGGGTTTCCTCAATCCTTGGGGTAATCAGTCGATAGTGACCGCTCCGGCGCTTCGAAGCGTGGCTGCATAGGTCGCTTCGTCATTGACCGTGGCTTCGAAGCTCAAACTCGAGACGATAAAGCGACCACGCACAGCCGTGCCCTCATCGAGCGTCAAAGCGCATTCGACTGGCTCCCCCCGAAAGGCTTTGTCGCGAAGGAGGTGCTCGCCGATCGATCCCAGGTACATTCCGCTAAAGGCGAGCTCGAGCGAACGCAGCCCCGCACCCGGTAGCAATCGTCGCCACCCCTCGTCGCCGCCATCGGTGACCTCGACCTGTTCTTGCAAGATCTTCCATCCACTAAGCCGCACTCCCTCAACGAGTACGAAGTTAGACGAGGTTCCCGGGTCACAGATCCGGAGCACACAGTCGCTTCCGCGCAAGGGAAGGTTCATTCCGAGGCTCCACGCTCTGGCTCGATCAGGCGAGCGCGAAATTCGAAGGTGCAACTCCATGGTCCGCCCGGGTTGCGGGAGCGTCGTTTGCCGGTCAGCACGAAGGTGCTGAGATGCCACGCGGGCCCGGTATCAAGCGCTTCAAGGAGGACTTCTGCTTCTCCTTCGCGCGTCAACAGACGCGATGGTTGCTCGTCCCAAAGAACAAGCTGCAAGGAGATTTCGCGCCCGTCTCTGCCCACGCAGCTCCAGTCGCGCTCATCGTTACAATTGACTACGGCATAAGGGAAAAGGGCGCGAGCCGGGGCATCGTGATAGACACCGGTGAAGAGCGAACTCCCATCGAGCTTGGCGACCAGCGCTCCCTGGAGCGCAGTGCTCGCGCTAGTCATCGTTGTTCCTCGCAGCGGAGAACCAAACGGTCAGGCAGTTTCGGATCGTCGACAATCTGACGGACGAGCAGGCGGCGCCCCCGCCACCGGATCTGCTGGTCCACGGAAAACTCGCCCTGCCGGCGCACCGTCACTCGGTAGCGTGGCATGGCGCTCACACTCATCGCCTCGTCGGCCGCCCCGACGCCTTCGGCAACGATTTCCGCCAAGCAGCTGAGCATCAAGCTCATCTCCTCGCTCGAGACACCAGTCTCCGACCGAAATGAGGATCGCGCCCAAAGCTCGACGCGCTGCGTCAGTCTCCCTGCAAACTCGCTCATCGGAATAGCCCTGCCTTGCGATAAGGACGCCACAGGGCGGTCACGGCCTTCGGCAGGTCGCCGATCTGACCATCGCGATTGGCAAACATCGCGGCCGCAAGGCGCAGGATGCCCTGACGGATCGGCTCCGGCACGCCGTTGCCGTCAATGGCCATTCCGGCAGTGCCGCTCACAACATAGGTCTGCCCGCATGCAAGACCCGCAACCAATCCGCGCCCGTCGTAATCAATGTCGCACCGGTAGCTCGTTCCTGCGACCGCTGTGTCGTCGGATGCGCGCCGGATCGATGTGATCGATCGAACCGGCTGCACGGGAAGAAGCGTCCAGCTTTCGCCCGCGCGCACAACGGCCTCGAAATCGCGAGCGACCAGCGCCTGATTGAGAAACGTCTCGCACATCTCGCTCGCCGTGCGCAGCAACCCGGCAAGCAAGGCTTCCTCCTCACCCGTTTCGACGCGGGCGTAAGCCTGCACTTCCGACAGAGTGACGCACAGCGGACTTATATCCTGACGGATCATCAGCGCACCTCCACACGGACGAGGATCGAGCGGCTGTCCTGCCGCCCCTGACTGGTCACGATCTGATTGAGAAGGCGATAGACCTTGCCCGGGCGTCCCCCGCTGACATTCACCGTCGCGTTCGCGTTATCGAAGCGGCTGCCATCGATGGTCACCCCGCCGCTTTCGACCGGCACGACGCTCCACAATGACTCGGTCAGGACATCGTCGGTCAGGTAGCGAAGCCCCCAATCGACGCTGTAGTCGAGGGCGCTGCCCGGGTCTTTCAGAACAAGAGCCATGTGGCCTCCTCAGCGTGCTTCGGGAATGATGGTCTGGTCGATCAGGGGTGTGACGGTCCGCTTCGGCGGCGCCTTGGAGGGTGCAGCCGTCGCCAGCGCCGCGATCGGCTGCTGTGCGAGCGCAAAGGCTCCAATGCTCATGGAGAGCCCTTTCCACAGGATTTAGTATTGAGGTGAGGCCGTCTTGGCCGGCTCGGTCAGTGGCTCAGTTGATCAGGCCGTGCGTTCGACAATCAGCTTCGAGCGCGATCAAGCGAGCTTCCAGGGCAGCGATACGATTGCGGCCGTCCTGCGCCTCAGCTTGGACGTAACTCGCCGACGCGGTCCCTGCTGCAGTCGCCGCGAAGCTGCCGCGATTGGGACTGCCCGTGGCAGCGGTCCACCCGGTCTGGCGTGCCCCCACCACCTGCTGATAATTGACCATCAGCGACTTGCCGGTCGTAAGCGAAATGCCACTCGGTCCGACCTCGGCGACGTTCACGCCCTGGGTTTTCAGCAGCAGCGCGTTGTAATGGCCGAGCGTCAGGAAGGTGTCGTCCGAACCGACTTCGGCCCGGTACGTCCCGTTCTTGCGGAAAATAACATCGCCGGATTTCGTTGTGCCATTCAGCAGGAGGGTCGGAAACGTTCCGATCGACTCCATCATCTCATAAGTACGAAAGCCATTCTCGAAGGTCGGCGGATTACCGACGAAGCGTAGCCCGTCATACTCGGGCTTCAGCCAAGTGGCCTGCCCGCGCACGCCGCACTCATGCAGACCGCCGAAGATCGCCGACCGACCGTACAGCTGGTTGGGCGCCATATCCCCTTCGGAATAGCAGCCAAGAAAGACCGTGCGATTGTTGGCGTCCGTAGCGGCGTAGGAGCCGCCTGACCGATAGACGCGTCCGCTGGCCCACGCCTCGATGTTGTTCCAGGCCTGCGGGCTGCCCGCGCTGACGAAATACCAGCCCTGATTATTTGCGGCGGTGCTCGGCGGTGGGTTGCTTGCGGCCCACTCCTCAGCGCCGTGCTTCACGGCAAAGACATTGCCGTTGTAAACGCAGCGATTGGGCGGGCAGACACTTGGACCGGTGCTCGCCTGACTTCCATTGGTTGCCGAATGACAACCAAAGAAGCTGTTTCCAAGGAAGCTGGCATCGAGCACGCCCCAGCGGCGGTTCGAATTGACGTTCAGGTGAACGAACGAACAGGCGTTGGCATCTCCGCCCTGCAGATAAACGCCGTTACGACATGTCTCCACCGACGTTCGGGAAACGAACGACAGATTGGTGTTGTTGTTGACGCCGACGTCGCCGCGAATGTGAATGCCGTCGCCTTGAAAGCCTCGGATGAAGCAATCCTCGACCGCGGCCATGGCGCGCATGTGAATGCCGTGAAACTCACCCTCGGCGGTCGTGCCGTGAGTGTACCCGCCGGTCAGGTGCAGCCCGCGAATGAGCGAGGTGCCGGTGACGTAGTCCTGCGTCTTGGTCTGCTCGGCCCCGGTGGTCGCACCGCCCTGGATGCGGATACCGGTGGTGTTGGCCGACCAGCGCAGCACGCTCGCACCGCCGCTTGGAAGACCGTTGCTGTCTCCCTCGATCACCAACGACGCAGTGACGTCGAGTGTGGTGGTGCCGAGAAAATAGTGACCCTTCGGAATGTACAGCCGATTGCCACCCCAGCCATAACCGAAGCCCTGCTGCGCCGTGATCCGAAGCGCGCTCAGCGCCCGGGTGAACGCCACGCCGTCATTGGTGTTTCCGTCGCCCTTCGCGCCGAACCACCGAACATTGACGCTGCCCGGAAAGCGGCGAACCCAGGCACCGTTCGCCGTTGCCGACGGCGCGACGAAAAGCCCTTGCCCGGGATCCGCCTGATGAAGGGCGACGGCGACGGTGGCGTCCCAGGCGAACAAGCCTTCTCGCCCGGCTTCCTCGAGAAAGCAGGGACTGGCAGAGGTGTCGAAGGCAGCAAGAGCAACCCGGTCCTTGACCGTTTTGCCTTGCCCGCCTCCGCCCTGGCCAAGCGACTCCTGCACATCGGCATACCATTCGGCCGCCGCGACCAGGGCGATCGTTTTCGGACCCGCGGTGAAACTGGTCAGCCCTCCACTGAGCGGCTGCCGGGTGATCGTTCCGTTCGCAAGATAGGTCCCGCGTCCCACTTCCCGCTCGTGCGGTTTGTCGACGCCTTGGGCCGAATAATAGAAACTATCTCCGGCCGAGACCGATTCAGCAAAGCTCGCAAAGCCCGTCACCGCGGGACCGCAAAGAAACGGACCGGTGCCCTGTGTGGACGTGGTCACCCGGACCATGTTTGCGAACTTGGGGGTAAAGCTTAGCGCCATGTCTTGAGACACTCTTTTGCTGACGGGCCTCGGCCGGAGCCGCTCGGAAAGGGATCAGGCGAAACGGAGCAGCTTGATCGCTTCCGAATTCACCACCTGCCCGCCGACCCGCTTGGTCGCGTAGAAGTAGACGTACGGCTTCTTCGAATAAGGATCGCGAAGGATGCTGGTCTCGGCCCGTTCGGTGATGATGTAGCCGGCCTTGAAGTTACCGAAGGCGATCGACAGGCTGCTCGCCGCGACGTCGGGCATGTCCTCGGCCTCGATCACCGGATAGCCGAGCAGGGTCGACGGCTGGCCGGCGATCATGCCGTTTTGCCAGATGAAGGCGCCGTCGGCGGTCTTCATCTTGCGCACCAAGGCCGCGGTTGCCGAATTCATGACGAACACCGCGCCTTGGCGATACGGCTGGCGGAGCGACTGGACGAGGTCCACCAGCTTGTCCTGGGGATTGCTCGCGGGGAAGCCACCGGCAACACCCGTGCCGATCGTCTGCAACGTGCCGATCGGACGAACTCCGTCGGCCGTGGTCGCCGTCGGCGAAGCCAGGAAACCCAGCGGCTGATTGGTGCCGGTGCCCTTGACGAAGGCAGCCCCCTCGGCGCGGGCGAATTCGGTGGCGATCTCGTTCGCCAGCCAGGCCTCGACGTCGAACATCGCATCGTCCAGCATGTGCTGCGAGGCGGCCGGATTGGCGTAAAGCTCACCCGACGCCGGGACGATTTCGGTAAAGCTCGGCGTGGCCGTTTCCGGCCGCAGCGCCTCCATGCCGACCCAGCCCGACGGCGTGCCGCCGGTCGAGATCAGCTTACGGTAATTGGAGCTGCCGATCTTCACCACATTGGCAATGCGACGGATCGGCGAAATGGCGACCAGCGTGCGGTCGATGACCTCGTCGATTTCGCGCGGAATGGCGTGGCCACCAGCCGCCGTGCTGACGTTGTCGAGCGATTTGCCTTCAAGCGCGCTCTCGCCGCTACGAAGGAAATCGCCGAAGCCTTCCGCGCCGGCGCTCTTCTGTTCGGAGCCGAGATGCGGACGCCCCGCCTCAACCAGATTGCTGCGGAGCTTCGCCTTCAGATCGTCGATTTCGGCGCG
This sequence comes from Sphingomonas kaistensis, assembly GCF_036884275.1. Classification (NCBI taxonomy): domain Bacteria; kingdom Pseudomonadati; phylum Pseudomonadota; class Alphaproteobacteria; order Sphingomonadales; family Sphingomonadaceae; genus Sphingomonas; species Sphingomonas kaistensis. Next base: position 2,646,922 of record NZ_CP145607.1, read on the forward strand.
GAGCCCGCTCACGCCTTCGCCCTGCTGCAGAGACGCAAACGACTCTGCAAGCGGATCAGCCTTGAATTCCATGCATGTTCTCCAGTGTGGATTAGTGGCTCCGAAAACCGGACTGGTTACGAAGCGATCTTGTGGACACAGGCGAGCGGCTGCATCGGCCGTCGCACCAAACTGACTTCAAGAAGATCGAGTTCGCGTATCTCTCGCGCCGAAGCGCCTTGTTCGGCGGCGCGCACCCGGTAACCAAAGCTGAGGCCGGACAATCGTCCCGCCTTCAACTCCCGGGCAAGCAGCCGCCCGAATTCGTCGTCGTGCAGCCGCCCGATGACCTGCAGCCCCCGCGCATCCTCGGCGAGATGTTCGATCTTGCCGACGACCCGTCCCTGCTGATGCTGCCACAGCAAGGGTATCTTGCCGTTGCGATCGAGCGACTGACGAAAGGCGCCCGCGCGCACGATGTCGCCGCCGCGATCGATGCGGTCGAACACCGACGCATAGCCGGCGAAGCGCAGCCCGCGCCGGGCCCGCTCGATGCGCATCGCCTAGCTCCTCAGGAGGGCGCGAAGATTGGACTGATAGGCGATCGACACCATCAGCATCGCAAGTATGATCCTGACGACCCAGCGGGTGACGGTCTGCCACGCAGACTTCTTCACATCGCGCCAGCTGCCGAGCAGCTCGCGCAATTCGTCCATGTCTCGCCTGGCCGTCTTATCCTCGAGTCCGAGAAGCCCGAGCGCCCGGCACGCGCCCGCATTGCTCGCTTCTTCGACCATGGCCTGAAGGATGACGTAATTGACCGGCTGCCCTTCGGCGCTGGCGATCAATTGAGTGAGAAGCTCATCGGCACCCGGCCGGATCATGCGGTGCGACCCTTGATTTCAAACCCAAGCATCTCGCGCTTTTCGTCGGCAGAGATGAAATCGGCATTGGCCACCATCTGCCACAACCGTTCGCGATCCTCCGCAAGCTCGCTGATGGCATCGGTATCGACCGCCAGCCGGATAGGGCCGACCCAGTCGCGCAGCGCTTCCGACACTTCGCCCAGAATACGTTCGGCCAATGGCAGCACGGTCTGCCGATACAGCGCCCGGCCCGCTTCGCGCATATTACTGTAAGACGTATCGCCCGGCAGGCCGAGCAGAACCGGCGGCACGCCGAAAGCCAGCGCAATGTCGCGCGCCGCCGCTTCCTTGACGGCCACGAAATCCATATCCGTCGGGCTCAGTCCCAGCGATTGCCAGCGCAGTCCGCCTTCCAGCAGCATCGGCCGCCCGGCGTTCAAGCTGCCCGTGAACTGCCGCTCGATTTCTTCTCGAAGCCGCTCGAACTGCGGCGCACTCAGCGGCGCGCCATCGGGCGGATCATAGGTAAGCGCCCCCGACGGCCGCGCCGCATTGTCGAGCAACGCCTTGTTCCAGCGGCTAGCCCGGTTGTGGATGGACGCCGCCGCGCTTGCCGCCTCCAGGCACCCCAAGCCCTGCTGATCCTGGACCGGATTGAGCGACTTGATGTGGATCAGTTGCACCCGCTCCAGCGCGTCGTGCCGGTTTATCCTGACCGCTTTCCGGCCGGGCTTGTACTGATAGGCGCGCGGCCAGCCCCGGTCGTCCGTATCAACCGTCACGCGGTCGGGCTGCAACAGGAACAGCTCGGCCGGCGCGCCGAGCGCTTCGACCAGTTGCAGGTACGCATTGCCATGCAGCAGCAGCGACGCCGCCGTTTGCTCGAGTAGGCTCGCCCGACCGATCAGCGCCGCCGCGTCAGCATTCCCTTCGACCGTGTAGACCTTGAGCGCACCCACAGCGCCCGCCACCATGCGCACCGCCCGCTGACCGACAGGATTGCCGAGGAACACCTCTTTCAACTGCGCCTGATAACCGCTCGGGAACAGGCACCGCTCGCTCGGCATGGCATAGGACAGGAACATCGGCGGGACGTCCGCCGACTTGCGACCGAACCACCGCATCTCAGATCCTTTTGTGAAACAGGCCGATCGCTGCCGATTCGCCCCAGTGTTTACTTATGTGCCATAATAGCGTGACGATGTCAATGGTTTTGTGCCGAATGGGTTCGTTAAGTGGGTCGGAGGCTGTCACCCTTGCATCTCGACCCCGCCTATGCCAAAGGCCCGCGTCCGCTCGCAGATCCGTTTGCGCGGCGAACATCAGAACACGACGACAGCCGGAGGGGCGTTCGCATGGGGCGAGCGCTAGCGATCGGCCAACATTGAGAGATTAGCATGCCGCTGTACGAGCATGTCTTTCTCGCAAGGCAGGACTTGGCTCAAGCCCAAGTCGATGCTCTTGCCGAGACGGCAACCAACATCATCACCGAACATGGCGGCAAGGTCGTCAAGGCCGAGACCTGGGGTCTGCGTGGCCTCGCCTATCGCATCGCTAAGAACCGCAAGGCTCATTACGTGATGCTCGACCTCGACGCGCCGGCTGCGGCCGTCGCCGAACTTGAGCGTCAGACCGGCATCAACGAAGATGTCATCCGCTTCATGACCATTCGCGTCGACGAGCATGAGAATGGCCCGTCGGCCATGATGCGCCGTCAGGAGCGTGATCGCAGTGACCGTGGTGACCGCGGCGACCGTAGTGATCGCGGTGATCGTGGTCCCCGCCCCGACCGCGCCCCGCGCGAAGAGATGGGAGCCTAACAGATGGCCCGTGCATTTTTCCGCCGCCGCAAGTCGTGCCCGTTCTCGGGTAAGGACGCCCCCCGGATCGACTACAAGGACGTCCGTCTGCTCCAGGGCTTCGTGTCCGAGCGTGGCAAGATCGTCCCCAGCCGCATCACCGCGGTGAGCACCAAGAAGCAGCGCGAGCTGGCCAAGGCGATCAAGCGCGCCCGCCACATCGGTCTGCTCCCGTACGTCGTCAAGTAAGGAGCCACGTTCATGGATGTCATCCTGCTTGAGCGCGTCGAAAAGCTCGGCGCCATTGGCGACGTCGTCACAGTCAAGAACGGTTTCGCCCGCAACTACCTTCTGCCTCGCAAGAAGGCGCTTCGTGCCAACGAAGCCAACCGCAAGCTGTTCGAAGCCAATCGCGCCAAGATCGAATCCGACAACGCCGAGCGTCGCTCGGCCGCGCAGGATTCGGCCAAGGGTGTCGACGGCAAGACCGTTCAGCTGATCCGTCAGGCGTCGAACACCGGCCAGCTCTATGGTTCGGTCAGCGCCCGCGACATCGTCGAAGCCCTCGAGGCCGACGGTGCCAAGGTCGCCAAGAGCCAGGTCGTGCTTGATCGCCCGATCAAGTCGATCGGCATGCACGAAGTGCGCGTCGTCCTCCACGCCGAGGTTGCGGTCACCGTCAAGGTGAACGTCGCCCGCTCGCCCGAAGAGGCCGAACTGCAGGCGCAGGGCGTCGACGTCATGGCCCAGATGTTCGAGCGTGATAACGCCGGCTTCACCGAGGACTATGACCCGAACGCCGAGCCCGGCACCATTGCCGAAGAAGGCGAACCGGCGGCCGAGCAGACCCCCGAGGCCTGATCTCGCTATCGTCGACGAAAGGATTAGGGCCGTCCGGGCGACCGGGCGGCCCTTTCCTTTTGTCGCAACGATTTCGGTCTGGCGCATCGCCCCGGAACGCTCGTTCAAGTCGGCCATTTGGCTCCTCAGGAGCACGGGGCAATGGAGGAGAGAGACATGAGCGCCGACGAACGCACCCCAGATCAGCAGCCCACTGGCCATCAGCAGCAGCCGCAGACCGACGAGAACCGCAACTTGAGCGAGCAGGCGCAGGGCGGCAGCGCCTCGACCGGCCAGGCGAGCTACGGCAACAGCGGCGACACCGGAGTTGCCACTCCCGGACAGAATAGCGAGGGCGTCGGTCGGGAAACTGACCTTAGTCAGTCGAACCAGCGGGAAGCCCAGTCCAACAATGGCCTGTTCAGCGGATCGGGCAACGACATGGGCGCCAACTCCGCGGGCACCGGCCGGTCTGGTATCGAAGGCAGCTTCGATGGGTCGAGCCAGTCTGACACTGACGTGGGCGGCAGCACCGGCCGTTCGGGAATCAGCGGCAGCCTAAGCGAGACCGAAGAGCAGGACTTTGCCGATCAAGGACAAGGCGCCCTGAACGAGGATGCCATGGGCTCTTCTGAAGAACAGGGAACCACCGATATCGAAACCGAGCGCGCGCAAGGCCGCAAGACCGATATCGAGGGCAGCAGCCTCTGATTGCATTGGGGAGCGCGCCCGACGGTGCGCTCCCTCTACCCCCAACTATTCAACCTCTTCTGTCAGCCGATCCGGTAAAAGGCCGCCACGCGGTCCAGCGCCATCTTCAGAACTAGCTTGCCCGCCCGCGCCGGCCATCCCAACGCCGTCTCTGCCTCGCGCATTCCCTCGCCCGCACAAACGACGCGCCACAATATGTCGGACATTCCTGAGCCCGCTGCCTCGAGCGCCTTGTCAAAGCGTTGCTTCGCGCTCGCCTGTTGTTCGGTTCGCTCCATATTGCATGCGCGCGCCTGCCCCCTGGCAAGCCCGGGCGCAGGATCCCACCGCATGGTGACGCAGGGCGACAGATTGGCCCGCTCCCAATCGAGCCGCAGTTGCTCCCCTGCCTCGAATTGCCGACGGTCAAGGTGCCCATGCTTGTGGAGCCAGCCCAACGGCGACTCCACTTGATTGACGGTCACCGATCGACGCGCCTTGCGGCTAACCCCTGCGGTGTCTTCTACTTTCCGTTCGACCAAGCAGCGTCCACTCATCAGCCCCTCTCCGTGTTGTTCCCGAGTCGCTTGACTCACTGCCAAAGCTGGTGAATGTAGGACAGAGAAAATCACCTGAAGGGTTAGTAGGGGGCAACATGATCACCCGCATCCGGGAAGTTCGCAAGGCCAAGCGCATGACGCTCGAGGACGTGGCGAAGGCCTGCAAGCCCGCGACCACCCCGCAGACCATCGGACGGCTGGAAACCGGCATGCGCACCGTTTCGATCGGTTGGCTGAACCGCATCGCCGACGCTCTTGGCGTCGCGCCTACCGATCTGGTTGACCATCCTGCTTCCGAAAAGCTGGAGGTCATCGCCCATCTCAACGGCGAAACCGCCGCTGCGCCGCGCAAGGCGCAGATGGTGCTCCCACCTCGCCCTGAGCCGCTACAGGTGGCCATCATCGTGACTGCCAGCATCGCCGATTATCGCTCCGGCGACGAGCTTTGGTGCGATCGACTCGAACCCGAGCAGTTTGGCCGGGCGCTCAATCGCGACGTTCTCGTGCCGCGTCCCGGGGGCCGGTTCCAGTTCGGACGACTGCTCGCGCGCGAAGAAGGAAAGCTTCACCTTCTTCCCCTCGGCAGCGGTGCCCGGCAGGTCGTGGTCAGCGACCCCACCTTCCTCGCCCTTCCCATCCGCTTGGTGCGCAAGCTCGGCTAGTCTTGTGAGATTTAGCGCGCCGGCCGCTCTCGACTTCACAGGTAAAGTTGTTTTCAACCGGTCCCGGCGACAAATTCAACCTCACCGCTTGACGCTGAAATTCCACCCACGGAACCTGGATCAAAAGCCGACAGACCGGCTGCCTCAAGAGATCGCGAGCGCGCTCCCGTGCAAGACGCTGGTTGACCACCGCGAAAAAGATTGGGAAAGCGCCGGCAACCCCATCGGGGGCGCTTAGCTCAGTTGGTAGAGCGGCTCGTTTACACTGAGGTAGGGTACGCTAGATAAGTACCTGCAGCGCGTCGATATTATTAGTTGAGGCGATAGTCACTTCGGGGCTATTTCGGGAATCAATAACCATAAGGCTTTGGCTCACCACCCCGAGCTGAGCCCCAGCCCGCCCCACGTTCTACCTGTACTTCAGGACGCGGCTCCTCCGCTTCACCGCTAATATTTGGCGTGCCGAGCATGAAGACTGATTTGCAGCTATGGCATAGATGCTCGCGGTATCGTCTCTCGACTTTAGCGGTGGCTACTAGCTCTGACTTTCGTCCGTTGGTGACGCACGTGCCGCAAAGTTTGTGCGGGTGAGCAGTGGCCTGATGCTCCGACTTAAGCACGTAAACCGTTACACCTGGATGGTAGACGCAAGGCTCGTAGCTCTCCAGATCCGCCGCCTGTCTTCTGAGATCTGCAATTTCGCCTTCTAGTCCCCGGACCTTGTCCTTGAGCTCGCGCTCACGCTCGGCGGTTTCGTACGCGGCAGACTGAGCGTCGGCGAGTTGCTCGATCATCTGCGCGATCGCGAGCTTTACTTCAGTGCTGACTTCAAGCGATCGGATACCCTTCGCAATGTCGAGCGCACCCTTGATGCCGTTGAAAATTCCGGCAGCAGCAGCGACGTCAAACATTTTAAGCCTTCTTCCTCTTGCTCGCACTTGCGGGGATTGCCCGCTCATCGCTCCCCTCTAGCGCGTTGCGGACATCGTCGTCGAGCACGTGGGCGTAGCGGAGGGTGGTGGTGACGCTACGGTGCTTCAGCGCTTCTTTGGCGGCGGCGAGGCTGCCGGTGGCGCGGACGATGCGGGTGCCGCGAGTGTGGCGGAAGTCGTGGAAGCGGAAGCTCTCTATGCCGGCGATTTTCTTTGCAGATGCCATCACTTGGCGCAGCACGGTGTGGGTGAGCGGGTAACGCTCGCCCTCGCGGCGCTTACCGCGGCTCTTCTTGCAGACGTAGGTGAAGACGAAGGGCCCAACCTTGGGCTGGTTGGCGATCAGCCCCAGCAACGTCGGGGTGAGCGGCCGCTTGACGATGTCGCCGCCCTTGATCCTGGTGGCGGCCTGACCAGCAGCGAGGTCAACGTCGCTCCAGCGGAGGCCGGTGACCTCAGCTTGGCGCCACCCGCTCTTCAGCGCAAAGTCGCAAGCCTGGCTGACCTCGGGCCGATCGGCGGCGAGCTCGGCAAAGAGGCGCTCCTCTTCAACGAAGCTGAGTTCCCGCGGGTCGCGGCGGGGCACCTTAAGGCGCAGTGCCCGCCAGTCCGGCATTTCTCCTACATCGAAACGAGCCTTGTCGGCACGGCGCCAGATAGCGCGAGCATGGTCGACCTCCCGGTTTATGGTCGCGTTAGAGCGGGTACCGCGCTGCGGCGCGAAGCTCGCGCGGCGTCTGGCAAAGTAGATTTGAAGGTCGCGCTGGCTTATCTCGCTAAGCAGCCGTCCGCCTCCGAGACCGGTGATCATTGCCGCCGACATGTACTCGGTCAGCTTGTGGCTGGCGAGCTGGGCGGCGTGCTCGTCGTACAGGCCGCAGGATTCGTCGAGGGTGATTGAGGGGCGTGACTGCGCCGGCAACGCCGCCTTGTGTTTCTCGCGAGCTTCTACCTGCTGGGCGGCTCGGCGGCCCGTGACGCCCGTCGAGCCGTGAAAGCGACGACCATTTCTGACGAAGTCGAAGTGGAAGTACGGGCTGCTTTTCGGCTTGTAGATGGACATCTGGCGACCTTTCCGCGGCACGATTGTATGAAGGCGTCGAGGTCGCTCAAGCTGTAACGGACCGAGCGGCCTATCAAGACGAAGCTAATCCGACCTTCGCCGCGAATTTTGCGCAAGGTGCGCTCGGCAATTGCAAGCCGGTCGGCTGCCTGTGATTCCTTCAGCAGTGTCACCCTTCGTACCGATCTTGACCACTTGGATCGCAGTATGTGGAGGTGACGAACTGATGAGGACACGGTGGACAAAGGCGAAGCCTGGAACAGACTAGCATCATATGAAGGCTCCTATCTGCTGTGCTGTGGCTAGCCGTCAGATAGAAGCACGAATTTTGAAGTCACTCTTGACTGCGTACAATGCAAAAGGAACAGTCGCAATTGTGTTATAACAAGTACACCAATTAGCTGCAATCTTTGTCAAGTATAACAAGATGTTTACTGGGATGGAGTATTACGGCATGCTTCCACATCGTGGGCTAGAGATAACTCGTGGTAGGCAATGGTCGAGTCTCGACAAGACACTGCTCACTATCAATTACAGACAAGGCGGGTTCCTTGGTCAGGGCGGGTTTGGACTAGTATTGATGCAGAACTTTCGCTCGTATTCACAGAAGGACGTTACCTTATGGAAGGCAATAGTTTGATCAGACTGACGACGATAATCGTCAGCAGTTATGTGGCGAATAATGGGGTCGCCGCGAACGATGTCGCGAAGATCGTGACGGGTGTCCATGGCGCACTGTCGGGCTTGAAGCAGCCGCAGAAGCAAGCCGTTCAGCCACAAGTCCCGGTCACGTCCATACAGGCTTCGGTGAAGCCCGAGCACATCGTTTGCCTGGGGTGCGGGAAGAAGCAGAAACTCCTCAAGCGCCACCTCCGGGCGGCGCATGGACTGACGCCCAATCAGTATCGTGCCGAGTATCACTTGCCACGGGAGTACCCCATGACCTCCCCGAACTACTCGGCGCGGCGCAGTGACTTGGCCCGCGCGACTGGCCTAGGACGCCGGAAGATGGATGCGGAGACCACTCGTGCCCCCGCGAAAGGTACCGCTTAGGGTAGCTTGTCCCCGTCTTACGCTGCCAACGCTCGATAAACGCTGGCCCGACCGATGTTCAGCCGCTTTGCAATTTCCGTTGCGCCCAACCCCTGCGCGCGGAGCTCTTGAACATCTTCTGGACGGATCGAAGGCGGTCGACCTCGGTATGCTCCTCGCAGCTTCGCCTTGGCCACTCCCTCCATTTGCCGTTCGCGCCGTATGTCGTTCTCGAAGGCTGCAACTGCGCCGAGTACGGCCAACATCAGTCTTCCGGTGGAGCTATCGGTATCGACGCCTGACTGGCTGAGGCAACGGAAGGCTACACCCTTGGCGGTGAGCTTCTCGATGATGCGGTGAAGGTCGGCGACACTCCTCGCGAGCCTATCGAGGCGGGTCACGCAAAGGGTGTCGCCTTCCCGCACGAAGTCGAGGGCCAGGGCGAGTTGCTCACGATCGGCGGCCGAGCGGCCCGACATCTTTTCCGAAAAGACTTTCTCGCACCCGGCCTGACTCAAGGCCTCGTGCTGAATGTCCAGGCTTTGCGACGTCGAGCTTACCCTTCCGTATCCCACCAACATGCGCGCTCCTGTCTCGGATGATCCTAGACCAGAGGCTCTCACGTATCTCAAAATTGGCAAGAGAATCTGTTGAGACACAATCTCCCGGTTCCTGAGACGAACCGGGAGATCCTAGATGAATGAGGCGAGGAGGCACGACGAAAGACGTCAAGGCCGCTGCTCTCTCCCCGGAGAACACGGGCAAGGGCAATGTGGTAGGTGATGTCATTCACCTCAGTTGGGAGCCTGTTCCCAAGACGCTCCGGGTCGAAGTCTTCCCGGAGTATGCTTGGGCCGTTGGCTTTGATCGTATCACTCATAGCCGCCTCATACCCGCACGGTCAGAACCAGCGCAGCTTGAACAGGGCAGCGGTTTCGACATCAGGGAAGTAGGCATGGAGATCGAACCAAGCGTTCAGCATGCCGGTGCCATCATTGCGTTCGTCCATGTCACCTTTGAGCGCGTAGTCGGAAACGTTCCCCGGGTTATTCAGCCACTCGACCATCCCCGGCCACCAGTAATCGGCAAGCTCCGTCCGGGGGTAGTGCTTCATAGCCAGCGCGTTGCGCTCGCTCTTCACAAGCTGACGCCTAAGCGTGACCTTGTGGGTGAGGTGAGCCATCGGCTTCTCAACCTCAGCAAGGATAGCTGCGGCTTCAGGGCAGACTTCAGCGTGGTCGCGGAACGTATGTTCCACCAGACCGCAGCCCGCAGTGCAGTAGTATTCGCCACACCGGTAGCCGCCACTACGTTCCTGTTCGCGCAGAGCTTCACGAAGTTGGTCCATCGCGTTCATCAGCGATCCTCCCGGTTCATCCATTCGCGGAACTCGTCTGGCGTCATGGTTTCGTAGTTGCGTTCCATCTCCGTGTAGAACCCCCTCTGCTGATCCGTGGATGCTGGCCAGTGCAGTCCCTCGCATGCGTCATGGAGCGCACGCTCATGGCTGTCTTCAGGCATGATGTCCGACCAATTCCGGAGCAAGTTGTCGAGCGGACATTCCCTTGGATACACAATGTGCATCCAGTAGAGGTCACGATATTCGATGGTCGTCAAGTGACGGTTCAAAGACGCTTCGAGTAGTTTGTTCATTCGTTCACGGTGACTCATCAGTATTCTCCTTGCTGATTGGAGATACTTAGCGTCACTACTTTGACCACGCATTATAGAAAACTTTGATATTGACGAACTTCACCACGATGTTGGACAATCGCTAATGGAGGAATTTCCCAAGCGTGGTCGTGATCGTCCCCGTAAAGACGGTACGATCCAATTCCCTGTAGAACCCGCTCCCAAGGCTCCCCCCGAACAGACAGATGGCTCCGATCTATCGCCGGGAATATCGATGTGTGGGTCGATACAAGCGTCTGGGACGGTCCACAGACGATGGAAGGGCTAGTCAGCCCGACCAATGATCCGACTGATAAATAATGCAGAAGGACTCTTACTAAAGTAGAGTCGAAGACATGCTCTTCCGCGAGCCTTGCTCGCCAACCAAGCCCACCTCCCGGCAGAAGGGGGGCGGTAGTCGAGACGGAAGCTCGCAGCGGATCATCGGAGATCATGCAATAAGCCGCTTTAACCCTCCGCTAGTGACCACCGCATTTGAAGCCTTTGGGCAGGTATAGCTACTTGAGCATGACGCGCTGAGCATTGCGCGTGACATCATGCACCCACGACGAGACTTTCTGTCATTGGCTCCCGTGGACACCGTTTGGGCGATGACGCCTTCCGCACCCTTGGACACAAGACACCAGTCAAGACACACCGTCGATAGACACACTAGGGCAGCGAGTTGGTAGAGCCGGAAATAACCGTGATTAGGGTTGAAGCGCAGACCAAGCACCCTCCTCTTACGAGGACACGCCAGTGACAGAAGGTTAGAAACTCCGATGGATGAAGACATATTTCCCCTTGTGATAGACGCATATTCTATGTGTCTTTCACAGGGGGACTATAAAGCTATGTTCTCGATGGATGAAGGCCAAGTAAGGTTCTAGTTCATAGATGGATTGGCGAGCCAGACAGATGCGAGCGCAGCGGAGCAGATGGCTGAGCGAGTGCGATCAGCGCTAGCTGAGCGCCAAAGACCTATGCGGATCTCTCTTCGTGACCTCAACTTGTGAGGTCACGGTGAACGGGAAAGGGCGAACCAGCTAACCCGCGCACATCCTTCGCCGCCTCTCATCACGACTTCGCAGGTGCCACTGAGGCTGCTGCGCGAACTACAGAGTCAGAGCTTGGGATCGAGCATATGGGCCGCACCGTGGACCTGAGGATGGTAGCCCCACCCAGTGTTGCTGCTCAATCCGGTCTCCTCCCAGCGTTCATCAAGCCCGATTGCGTCGAGGCTCCAGCCAGTTGCGTTCAGTCGCTCCTCAAGATTCCTCAGCGCTTGCCCTAAATTGTGCGGGTCTTCGGCAAGCACCATCTCGCCTGTGGGAAGGCCCACGGAGCAGAACCAGCCCGCGAACACACGGGCTCGCCCAGTGCTCACCGTGCCGCTCTGGACGGGCACTTCGATGATGTCGGTCGGGACAGACTGGTCAGACGTCAGTGGCACGAGACGACAGAGACGGTCACGCCCCGCGTATTTTCGCCAAGCTTTAGCGTCGAAAAGGTCTTTGTAGCGCATCACCTATTTATCGGGTTTGATACAGCAAGAGAGCGTGTCAGATACGCTTACACAAAATGTGGGGGTATCCGCGTGAATCTGGGTCAGGCTCTGCGATCAGGACGCATGGCGCGCAAGTTCACGCAAACCGAGCTTGGTAAGCTTGCTGGCCTAAGTCGGCAGGCCGTTGCGGAAATTGAAGGCAACACTGGGCGAGTGAGTAATTTCCTTGCCTTGGAAAAGCACATTCCAATTTCCGTTACCGGCCTTCCGATGGGCGCACGAAGGATCGGGGAGCGCCTCCGCTTGGCACGCATCTCGAAATCGCTCTCCCTTCGTGCCGCAGCAGAGCGGGCGGAAATTGCGGTGAATACCGTTCGCGAAATTGAGGCGGGCCGAGGTACGCTGGGGCCTCTGCATCGACTTGCCAGTGTGCTCGCGCCAGCCGCACGTGCTCGAGCCGTGAGCGAGGGGCACAACCGGAGAGGCATAGCGGTCGTAGGGTGGTCGTCCGAGCGAGTACGCAGACGAGCCGATCACTACGTCACTCCCGCACCGATCGTACGTCTGCTTCTTGATCACGAGGTGATTGACCGAGCTCACCCGGTCCTGGAACCCGCAGTCGGAGAGGCGCGGATAATTGAGAGAGTTCTACTCGAACGAGGCTATCAGGTTGTCTGCTCCGATCTGCACGGACGCGGGGACGAGTGTCGTGACTTCTTCGACATTCACCAACAGCACCACACCGTCATCACCAATCCGCCATTCCGCTTGCATCAGGAGTTCATAAAGCACGCGAAACGCATCGTGGCTAACAAGTTTTGCTTCCTGCTGCCTTTGAATTATCTCGTGGGGGCTCAGAGGCACTCGGACATCTGGAGCGATCCTGGCTTTCCCTTAGCGCGAGTGCATGTGCTCACCCGCGGCATCGATTTTGTTGGTACAGACCCCTTTGCTGATCGCTTTAAGCCGGCACAAATATACTGCGGCTGGTTCATCTTCGAGCGGCAGCATCGCGGTCCCCCGACGCTGCACTGGATGGACAGCAATCCATACGTCGAGAGGATCGCCCGAACTCCTGTTCGATAACTAAATCCGTAAAAGAAAAATAATGCGGGTCAGGCGACTAGCAGTCTAATTCTTGGGCATGGGCAACAACAGGCCCGCAACCAAGAAAGACTAATATGACTTACAACAGTACTGTTTATTCGCCTTCCGTAGATACCATCGAGCTCTTTGCGGTGATTCCCAAAAATCCCAAAAGCGAGATATTCTGCGTACCATTGGCAGATGGTTCGAAACTAAGCTTTGATATCACTGCCATGAACGAATACTGGAATGGACTCACCGGGGCGTGCAATTTTGAAATCCCTCTCTGCAAAGAGATCTGCAGAGAGTTCGAAGCTGATGGGTACATCGAAGCCCAGCGAGTCGAACGTTTCGCTGACGTGATCTTAAGGCACAGCGCTCTTGGCATCCCCACCCGCGCACGTCCAATGCTGGGTGTTGAGACTCATGACGGCCTCGTTATCGTGGATGGCCGTCATACCTACATGGCGTTGGCTATGCTGCATCTGGATGAGGTGCTTGCCGGTAGTGAGCTCTATCACCCAGCCTACATCTTCGCCGAGCATGAATGGATCCACTTCGTACTCGAGGGCGATGTACCCGAGCCTGTTCCCTTCGCATCGCGTGTGATGCAGCAATGAGCGCCCGGGCCTTTGGCACGAACGTGCTCGTTGCGGCCATCGCATTTCCCAAACACGCGCGCGGGAGTGCTCCCGTGATTGTGGCTTCCCTGAACTCACATTCCCGTTGCCGACTTCAAGGCGGTGAGCATGTCGAGGTATAAGTGCCCTCGTTACAAACGTGGTGTACGCATCGTCGCGACTGTGGATCGTGCCCACTACTCGGGCATTCTGCTCTACGACAACCAGGTGAAGCTCACCGACGTCGAGATTCAAGGCGAGTTGAGAGACTCTACTTTCACCGACTGGCTGATGCACCAGGAATACGCCACGTACGTCACGTCATTCGAAAGGTTCATCGCTCGACGCGGCTTGAACATCAAGATGGTTGGCAGCCCACCCTTATTGGACAACATCTACGGCCTTCATGACTGGTACGTGGAGAATGGCCCGATTACTGAGCAGCTCCATAAGTTGTTCAAGGGTCGCTCTAAGGCGTTCGAGTTTGTGGGCGCGCTGGCGCCCAAACCGGGCGGGGCGCGTCACGAGGTAGCGCTGGATTGGGTTATGGCTGTGCTACCAGACGACGCTGACTTCGGTCTGGCCAAACTCGGAGTCAAGTGGAAGTGAAGAAAGGTGTCTTGCGGGGAGTTCGTGTCTCCTCGCAAGCTCCCCCTCCGCCCCCGAAAGCGTTAAGTGGCGCCGCGCCCGCTCGGGATAGGGGCGCGGCGGACCACTCGGCCACTCGAAGATGAGTAGCGACTCCCGTTCAGCAAACTCCCGCGTCTGAAAAGACCCACTCTCAGACGTTCAGGATCGGGTGACCGCTGCCCGTAAGCGGACGATCATTCATGCGCGCCCTACCGCCGCAGGTGGCCGAAAGGAGACGGTCCAATTTCCGCTGTGAAGCCTCGAAAGCGGCTAGGGAGAGCGGCCTACCGCAAATTGGCGTTCGAACGTTTTGGCTTAGAGCGCGGCGGTGTGAGAGCTGGCGGAATGACTAGAACTCCGCACTCATCCCAACTGTTACTCGTCTTGGGGTGCCGGGGCCGATGCTTCGAGGATTCGTCGCATTCGGGGCTTCTTTTAAGTAGATGTCGTCAACTTCCGTGTAAGTCCCAAATGTCGCAAACGGAACGTCGAGAGCGTTGCGTACTTCGCCGAAGAGTCGGAGCTGGCGGGTCACCGTTGCCGACCCTCGTAAGTTTAAAACGCTATACCGGGGTGTCCGGGCGTCAGCATTGTTTTCATCGCCGAAGAAATGTTGGCCGGATGAGAAGGAAACATCTGCGCCAATCGACCAAGCCCTACGCTGCAACTTAGCCTGCACTGTGAAGCGATGACGCGGGACGCCAGGAATTTGATCACCCGGCTCCACATTGATGCGGCCGCTGTCATCTGCGCCCGGATTGAGGGGTGAGTTGAGAATGGTGGGCGTCCTGAAGGTGGCGTCGGTGAAAGCATATCCGACCGCTGCCCGGAAAGGACCATTTTCATAGATGGCATGGGCTTCTGCACCTTGCCTCCGGGTGGAGCCCACATTGCGAAAATAAGCCCGCCCGCGCACGGCCGAGGAAACGAATTGGATGTCGTCGCGGTTCACTGACCGGTACGCGGCAATCTGCCAATTCAGCCTTCCCGTCCGGCCGTTGGCATCCGCGCTGTAAGTATGCGTCACCACCTGATTCAAGGGAGGGTCGCCGACGAAGAAGTTGGTCAGGCTGCAAGGCGCCTCCTCATCGGCGCAGGCCAACTCGGCCGGAGTTGGAGCACGGCTGTTGGTTGCAAGACCCGCACGCAGCACGATGCCGGAAGCTGGCTGCCACTTCAGCCTCGCCGCGAGATTAAGTCGCTTGAACAGGTGCCTGCCATCAAGTGCGGTTCCGAGTTGGTCGTCAAGGCGGACAAGCTGACGGTTCCAGCGCGCATCGAGTTCTGCCGCCAGCATAGGTTTGAGCGGAATCGTGTGAGCCAGAAACAGCCCACCGTAGCTCGTGCGCGCTGACAGCGATACCGGTGTGATCGACCCGTCTAATTGCGAGACGATGGGACCAAGCCCCTCCACGCCGCGATCGTCGGTCAGCATTCCAAGTTCGCTGCTGCTGTTGAACTGGGTACGGCTGGCATCATGGCTGAAGCCTACGACCAGCCGACCCTTGCCGGCCGACGTTTCCCGTTCCCGGACGAACTGGACAAGGATGCCGCCCGCCTGTCCCCTGCTTTTGCTGCGATTGACCAGGCCATAGCCTCCCTCACTCGAGGAGGCGCCGATTGCCTTGCCGAGTTCATCGAAGAGAGGCTCCTCCCCGTCACTTCTTCCTTCCAGGCAAAGCAAATCCGTCGCCGCTTCGCAGACCTCGATGTCAGCGTGGTCTCCGTTGAGGGTGTCCTGACGAAGGCGTTGAAGGTACATGACGCCTTCGAGACGATCCCCCGAATTGCCGAGCATCAGCCAGGGATGAACGCTCCCGCGGACGAAGCGGTTGAGGGTGATGTCGGGGTGAGTGAAGACGGCGCGACGATCGAGCGCGTAAAGCTCTACCGGCACACTGCCATTGCCGGTCAGGTCATTGTCCGCCCCCACCAATTTGAGGTGCAGTCCCGCGCGCTCTCCATCCCAGCCGAGATCGGCAAAGCTGCTGCGAAGACGCGACGGCGAAAAGTAACGCCAACCACGGTCCCGGGTCTGTTGCACGGCAGCGTAGATGCTTGCGCGTCTGCCACGCCAACCGGCTTCGCCCGCGACTTCACGTTCGCCAAAGGCGCCGCCTGCGGCAGTCACGGCTATGCCCGGGCTCGTCCGTCCGGTTTTCGTCTGGAGGACGATCGCGCCACCGAGCGCATTCAGGCCGTACAAGGGATTGGATTCGAATATCTCGAGCTTCTGAATGGCCACCTCGGGCAGGAGATCGAATTGTACGGTGTCTCCGAACGGCTGGTTGAAGCGTGCCCCATCGAGGTAGACGGCCAGACCCTGTGCTTGTCCCTGCAGAGGCGACGCCACGAACCCACGATAGGAGAGGTTGGGCTGGAACGGATTTCCCTGCGCGTCCTGCAAGCCGACGGCGGCCACCGATCGGCTGATTGCAGATAGAAGATCGGGCCTTGCAGCCTCGCCCAGCCTGTCCTCGTCGAGGGAAAGTTGGGCATCGTCCGAGCGGGTGCCGCCGGGCGCAGTGACGATGATGGTGCTGCCGCTATTGCCCTCATCTGCCGTGGGCTGCTGAGCCAGGGCAGGCAAGTTGGTCCCGAGACATAGCGAACAGGCGAGAACAGCATGGCGGCGCTGCAGACCCCGCACCAGGGTCGCCGTCCGAGCACCTGTTCGCCGAGCTTTGTGCCAAAGCGCCGGATCGGATCGCCGGCTCCATGCCCCGTCGCGATCGCCGAAACTGTTGCTCACTTCGCTTTGGTGAGATAGCCCGCCATGCGTTTGGCCGCGAGGCCCGGAAGCTTGACCGCAGCCGCGCTCGCAGCGTTCGGCGCCGGGCCTTTGCCGACTTTAATCAGCGCGACCATCCCCATCGCGAAATGCGGCTTGCACTTGATGCCGTAGAGGCCGGCCGCCGTGACCTTGAGATCGAACCCCTGGTTCATCTTACCGCCGCTGATCGGGACACCGGCCGGGACCAATCCGGGGATCAACTCGGCATTGTGGCTGGGCGATGCGATGAAGCGGATGGTGTCGCCGACGTTGGCTTTCACGACTGCCGGCGAGAAGACCATTGCCCCGCCGGGCCCGCTGGTCAGCATCTGAACCGGAATGTCCTTGGCTGCAGCGGATGTCGCCACGCCAAGAAAGGTTGCGACAAGGCAAAGGCGGGAAAGCTTCACGACGGACACTCCTGTTGGCGTGCAGCCCCCTACTCCGGCGCCGCACCATGCAGGGACCAGCAGGAACAGCAGGCGCACACCCCCCGCAATTGGTCCTTGGTAGAATGGCTTGCGAGCGCAGCGGGGTCGAAAAGAGTTGACGGAAGGTCCTCATTGCGAGCGAGTCGACGTGATGGGGCCAAAGCGTGGGAGATACGCACATGCTTCAGCAGGCACTCGACAATCTCAAGGGCGACGTCACGATGCGGTCGACCTACGACAATTATATCGGCGGCAAGTTCGTGCCCCCGGTGAAGGGCGAGTATTTCGACAATCCTTCCCCGATCACCGGCAAGACGGTGTGCCGCATCGCCCGTGGCACCAAGGAAGATATCGAGCTCGCGCTTGATGCTGCCCATGCGGCGAAGGACGAGTGGGGCAAGACCTCCCCCGCCGTCCGCGCCAATATCCTCAACAAGATCGCGGATCGGCTTGAAGAACGTCTCCCGACGTTGGCGCTGGTGGAAACCATCGACAACGGCAAGCCGATCCGCGAGACCACTCATGCCGACCTGCCGCTGGCGATCGATCACTTCCGCTACTTCGCCGGCTGCCTGCGTGCTCAGGAAGGCTCGATCAGCGAGATCGATCACGACACCATCGCCTATCATTTCCACGAGCCGCTCGGAGTGGTCGGACAGATCATCCCGTGGAATTTCCCGCTGCTGATGGCGGTGTGGAAACTCGCCCCGGCCCTCGCCGCCGGCAATTGCGTGGTGCTGAAGCCGGCCGAACAGACCCCCATGTCGATTATGGTCTTGGCGGAGATGATCGGCGACCTGCTTCCGCCGGGTGTCCTCAACATCGTTAACGGGTTCGGGATCGAGGCCGGCAAGCCGCTTGCCCAGTCCAACCGGATCGCCAAGATCGCCTTTACCGGCGAAACCACGACCGGCCGCCTGATCATGCAATATGCGACGGAGAATCTGATCCCCGTCACTCTCGAGCTCGGCGGAAAATCTCCCAACATCTTCTTCGCGGACGTGATGGACGCCGACGACGATTATTTCGACAAGTGCCTCGAAGGCTTCGCGATGTTCGCGCTCAACCAGGGCGAGGTCTGCACCTGCCCGAGCCGCGCGCTGATCCAGGAAAGCATCTACGAACGCTTCATCGAACGCGCGATCAAGCGGGTCCAGGCGATCAAGATGGGCAATCCGCTCGACGCCGACACGATGATCGGCGCCCAGGCATCGAACGACCAGCTCGAGAAGATCCTCAGCTACATCGCGATCGGCAGGGAAGAGGGCGCCGAGGTGCTGACCGGTGGCGAGCGCCAGGTCCATGAGGGCGACAATGCGGAGGGCTATTATGTCCAGCCGACCATCCTCAAAGGCCACAACAAGATGCGGGTCTTTCAGGAGGAGATTTTCGGCCCGGTCGTCGCGGTCACCACCTTCAAGGACGAAGCCGAAGCGCTCGAGATAGCCAACGACACCCTCTACGGTCTTGGCGCCGGAGTGTGGACCCGCGACGGGACCCGGGCCTATCGCTTTGGGCGGGCGATCCAGGCGGGGCGGGTGTGGACCAATTGCTATCATGCCTATCCGGCGCACGCGGCGTTCGGCGGCTACAAGCAGTCGGGCATTGGCCGTGAGAATCATCGCATGATGCTCGACCATTACCAGAACACCAAGAACCTGCTGGTCAGCTACAGCCCTAAGGCCCTTGGGTTTTTCTGAGGCGGTGGCGGCTGCAGGCTCGACTGCGGACGTCCGGATGCGCGGCGGTGACCCCTTGCCGCCGCGCATTCTCGCCACGTCCGAGGCGGTCGTCGTGATGGACCGGCTCGCCGGGCAGCATGGGCCATTGATGTTCCACCAGTCCGGCGGCTGCTGCGACGGCAGCGCGCCGATGTGCTACCCCGCCGGCGAATTTAAGGTCGGCACGCAGGATGTCCTGCTCGGCCATGTCGGCAACGACATTCCGGTGTGGATCGGAGCCGCGCAATTCGAATATTGGCAGCACACGCAGGTCACGATCGACGTCGTGTCGGGACGCGGCGCCGGCTTCTCGCTCGAAGGGCCGGAGGGCGTCAGGTTCGTGATCCGCAGCCGTGTTTTCAGCGACGAGGAATCGGCTGCACTCGAAGCCTCGGAGCCGCCCGCGCGCGGCGCCTAATCGCGGGACGAAAAGGCGTGACGAACGCTCCGCCCGGTGACACAGTCTGACTCGCCATGGATTGTATCGCCAGAGCCGCCGCGGACGTTTCCGACCGCATCCATGTCGCCTCGACCGTCGAGAACGATCCCGAGCAAGCGGTGCGCGAACTGTTCCGCGACTTTCCGTTGCCCGAGCTCGCCGGCGTGATCTGTTTCTGCTCCAGCCGCTACCCGCTCGACCAGCTTGCCGAGGCCCTGAAGAAGCGTGCCGACGACCTGACCATCATCGGTTGCACCTCATCGGGCGAACTGTCCCCCGACGGCCTTGCCGAAGACACTATCACCGCCATCGGCTTCCCAGCCAGCGCATTCCGGATGAAGGCGATCTGCCTTCAGGATCTCGAGCGCTTCGACAGTGCCGGGGCACAGCGCGAGGTGCGCCTGCTCGCGGCCGAGGCAAGGGAAGACGCCGCCTGCCTCGGCAGCGATCTGCACCGCGCCGCCATCTTCCTGATCGACGGGCTGTCGCACCGCGAAGAGATGCTGACGGTCACCTTGCAGGATGCGCTTGGCGACATTCCGCTGATCGGTGGATCGTCGGGCGACGGACTGGCCTTTCGGGAAACCTTTGTCTTCTGGGATGGAGCGTTCCGGCGCGATGCGGCGGTAATTGCGGTGCTGACATCGTCGCGCCCGATGCATGTCTTTCGCGCTCAGCATCATCGCCCCGGCGAGACCAAGATGGTCATCACCAAGGCAGACTCGCAAAGCCGGGTGGTGTTCGAGATCAATGCCGAGCCTGCCGCCGAAGAGTATGCCCGGCTGGTCGGACTGCGGGTCGAGGATCTCGAACCCGGAATCTTCGCCGCGCATCCCCCGATGGTTCGCGCCGGCGGCGAATATTATGTGCGCTCGGTCCAGGCCGCGAACGCGGACGGAAGCCTGACCTTTTACTGCGCGATCGACGAGGGACTTGTGCTGACGCTCGGCGAACAGACCGACGTCGTCGCCAACCTGTCCGAACTGTTTGCCGATCTTGAGGGTAAGGTCGGACCGATAGACCGGGTGATTGGCTTCGACTGCGTGCTCAACCTGGTCGAGGTTGAGCGGCGGCAGCTGCGCGGGGCGGTTTCGGCCATTTATGCGGAGGCCGGGGTAATCGGCTTCAACACCTATGGCGAGCAATTCCACGCTCTGCACGTGAACCAGACGCTGAGTGGGCTGGCGATCGGGCGATGACCGTCACGCCCGCCAATGACGAGAGCAGCGAGCTCGACCGGGCCCGGCGGGAGATCGAGAAGCTCAAGAAGATCAATGCGGCGCTGATGAGCCGGGTCGAGCGGTCGACCGAACTCCAGGGCAATGCCTTTTCGCTGTTCGAGACGGCAATTTCGCTCGAAGACAAGGTGCGGCACCGCACCCACGAGCTCGAGGATGCTCTGGCTAGGCTGGCGATCAGCCATGCGGCGGCACGCGAAGCCAAGGAATTGGCCGAAGCGGCCGGGCGCCGGCTAAACGACGCGGTGGAGAGCATCAACGAAGGCTTTGCGCTATTCGACGCCGACGACCGCCTGGTGATGTGCAACCAGACCTATCTCGGCTTCTGGCCCGAGGTCGCCGACCGCATCAGGCCGGGGATGCAATTCGCGGACATCATCCGGCTGATCTCCGACGATGGCCGGGCGCTGACGCAGATCATCGCTCCCGACCGCTGGGTCAGCGAGCGAATGCGCCGGCACCGGGTTGCTGATAATGCGCACGTTCAGTCGCTGGCCGACGGACGCTGGATCCAGATCAACGAGCTTCGGACGTCGGAGGGCGGGATCGTCGGCATCTATACCGACATCACCGACATCAAGGCCGAAAGCGTCCGCGAGCGGACCCGGGAATATGCCCAGCGCGCAGGCATCCTGCAGGCGACTCTGGATGCCATGCCGGAAGGCGCGGCCCTGTTCGATCAGGATCGCCAACTGGTGGCGTGGAATGGCGCCCTCCTGACCCTGCTCAAGATCGATCCCCTGAGCATGGGCGAGCTGATCACCGACCATTCCAGCCTGGTCAGCTTCGTGGGCGCCACCACTCCGGGCCTCAGCCTCGGCTGGCGCGACCAGGCCAGCCGCAGTCACCGGCAGGAATATAAGCTGGAGAACAGCCAGACGTTCGAAGTGCGCCGAGTCCCCCTGCCCAATGCGGGGATGGTGCTGAGCATTGCCGACGTCACCCAGGTCCGCCGCAATGCGGCAACGCTAGAGCGGCGTGTCGCCGAGCGGACCGCCGCGATGCTGGAGGCGAAGACCGCCGCGGAACAGGCGAACCTGTCCAAGACGCGCTTCCTTGCCGCCGCCAGCCACGACCTGCTGCAGCCACTGAACGCCGCGCGGCTGTTCGTCTCGGCCTTGCACGATCGCAAGGTCGATCCCGACACCGGCCGGCTGATCGAGCAGACCGAAAGTGCGCTGAACAGCGTCGAAGATCTGCTCGAGGCCCTGCTCGAAATCTCCAAGCTGGATGCCGGAGCGATCACCCCTGAAGTCACCGTCGTTCCGCTTGCCGACCTGTTCGGCGCCATGCGGGCGGAGTTTGCGCCCCTCGCTGCGAAGAGCGGTCTCACCCTCGATGTCGAGATGTCGAACCTGCGGGTATTGTCGGATTCCCGCCTTCTTCGCCGCGTCATCCAGAATTTTCTTTCCAATGCCGTCCGCTACACCGACCAGGGATCAGTCACCCTGCGGGCCGTGGACGACGGGTCCAAGGTGGTGATCAGTGTCTCCGACACCGGTTCGGGCATCGCGCCCGAAAACCATGCCCTGATCTTCGAGGAATTCCGTCGCTTCGACGGCGGGCGAAGCCGGGGCATGGGCCTCGGCCTTGCCATCGTCCAGCGGGCGATCGGCATGCTTGGGCATCCGCTTCGCCTCGACTCCAGCCTTGGCCGGGGCAGCAGATTCGAGATCGAGCTACCGCTCTATCACGGACCGCAGGCCGCCGAGTCCGAGGTCGCGCTTCTAGCCACGGGCTCTTCGATTGCCCGGCGCGTTCTGGTGATCGACAATGACGAGACCATCCTGTCGGGGATGTCGGCGCTGCTGGAAGGCTGGGATTGCGAGATTGCCGCGACGCAATGCGGTGACGAAGCCGAGGCCGAGTTGGCCGCCATGGCGGTCCCGCCTGACCTGATCATCGCCGACTATCACCTCGACAATGACGAACTAGGGGACGCGGTGGTGGCGCGGCTGTGGAAACGCGCCGCCCTGTCCATTCCGGCCATCATCATCACCGCCGACCGCGGCCAGGAATTGCGCGACGAGCTCCAGGCCAAAGGCCTGCGCATCCTCCACAAGCCGATCAAGCCAGCCCAGCTCCGCGCCCTGATGACCCGTCTCACAGCGGGGTGAGGACGCTCAGTGATGTCCGTGGGGTGACGCGTTGCCGGGAAAGCCGACCTTGTTGGAGAGGATCACCGCCTGGGTCCGGCTGAAGACGTTGAGCTTGGCGAGGATGGCCGACACGTGGGCCTTCACCGTGGTCATCGATACGTCGAGGTCGAAGGCAATCTGCTTGTTGAGCTTGCCGGCAACGATCAGGCCGAGCACGACCGTCTGCTGCGGCGTCAGCGAGGCGATCTTGGCGAGTATGGTGTCGCGTTCCTGATCCACCGCATCGGGCGCGTGCAGTTCGTCCGGGACGTAGACGTCGCCCGACAGCACCGCATTCACGGCCGAGATGATGGCGCTGCGTTTCATCGACTTGACGATGAAGCCCGACGCGCCGGCATCAAGCGCTCCGCGGATATTCTGGCGGTCGGTCGCGGCCGAGACCATGATCACCGGAACCGCCGGATGATGGTCGCGGATCCGGGTCAGGCCATCGAACGCCGAGGCGTCGGGGACATGAAGGTCGAGCAGGACGAAATCGAGGTCGTCCGCGCGGTTCATGCAGTCGAGCGCTTCGGCGATCGAGCTTGCCTCATGGACGGTGCAATCGTCGAAGCCGGCACTGATCAGCGACCGGAGGCCGTCGCGCATCAGCGGATGATCGTCGACAATCAACACTTGGGTCACGGTCACCGGCTCCCTGCCTGCGGAGCCTAGCGCGGCCGCAAGCGTCGTCAAAGGGCCGGGCGCCCGCTCGGGGCGAGCGCCCTGCCAACGGATCATGACGGCAGCTTGAAGACCCAGAGCGAGCCGCCCTGATTGATATGCTGGACGGCCTTGGCGACCTCGCCGCCCCACAGCGGAACCGCGCCGCCCCAGCCGCTCATCACCGCGACATATTGCTGGCCGTCCTGCTCCCAGGTGACCGGCGAGCCGACCACGCCCGACCCGGTGTTGAACTTCCACAATTCCTTGCCGGTCTGCGCGTCGAAGGCCTTGAGATAGCCTTCTGGCGTTCCGGTGAAGACGAGGTTGCCGGCGGTCGACAGCACCCCGCCCCACAGCGGCGCCTTGTTCTTATATTCCCATTTGATCTTGCCGGTCGCCGGATCCATCGCGCGAAGCACGCCGATGTGGTCTTCGTAGAGCGGTTTGATGGTGAATCCGGCGCCAAGGTAAGCCGCGCCCTTCTTGTAGGCGACGGGCTCGTTCCAGATGTCCATGCCCCATTCGTTGGATGGAATGTAGAACATGCCGGTCTGCTTGCTGTAGCTCATCGGCATCCAGTTCTTGCCGCCGAGGAAGCTCGGCGCGGAGAACACCGTGCTGCCCTTTTCCGCGGTCGGCGCGCTGGGACGGTTGGCGGCGACGAAATTGGGCCGCCCCTGCTTGTTGAAGCCATTCGCCCAGGTGGTCTTCGAAACGAACGGATTGGCCGAGATAAACTTGCCGTTGGTGCGGTCGAGGACGAAGAAATAGCCGTTGCGATCGGCTTTGGCGCCGAGCTTGCGGCCGCCGGCGTCGAACGGGATGAATTCGTTCACCCCGTCGAAGTCCCAGCCGTCGTGCGGCGTGGTCTGATAATGCCACTTGATCTCGCCACTGTCGGGATCGAGCGCGACGGTCGACGAGGTATAGAGGTTGTCGCCCGGGCGAAGGTGGCTGTTCCAGGGAGCCGGGTTGCCGGTGCCGAAATAGAGCAGGTTGGTGCCCGGATCGTAGGTGCCGCCGAGCCAGGTGGCGCCGCCGCCGCTCTTCCACAGGTCGCCCTGCCAGCTTGCATTGAGCTTGCCGGTCATGGTCGAGGGCTTGCCGTTCAATTGTCCCACATGGCCCTCGACGGTCGGCCGCGACCAGACCAGTTCGCCGGTGTTGACGTCGCGGGCCTCGACCTTGCCGACGATGCCGAACTCGCCGCCCGAATTGCCGTAGATGACCTTGCCCTTCACGATCAGCGGAGCGGCCGTGAAGCTGTAGCCGGCGTCGTAGGGCGCGAGGGTTTTGTTCCAGATCACCTTCCCGGTCTGGCGGTTGAGCGCGACGAGATGCGCATCGAGCGTTCCGAAGATGATCTTGTCACCGTAGATGGCGGCACCGCGATTGACGACGTCGCAGCACGGCATGATTCCGTCTGGGAGGCGGGCGTCATACTGCCATTTCTCTTCCCCGGTGCGGGCGTCGAAGGCGAACACCCGGCTGTACGAACCGGTGACGTAGATCATGCCGTCATAGACGATCGGCTGCGATTCCTGGCCGCGCTGCTTTTCGCCGCCGAGCGAGGCGGTGTAGGCCGGGACCATCCGGCCGACGTTGTCGGCGTTGATCTTCGTCAGCGTGCTGAAGCGCTGGCCTTGCGGCCCCATGCCATAGGTCAGGACGTCGCCGGGAGTCGCGGCGTCGTTCATCAGCTCCGCATCGCCGGGGCCTGCGGATTGCGCGCTTAGCGGGCCGGTCAGCCCCAGCGTTGCAGCCGCCAGAATCGTGGTCGAGCGCATCATGATCTTGAACATCACACCCCTCCGTTGCAGCGGCTCGCGCACTTTGCCTGGCGCTACCCCTGTTAAGACCCGGTCAGGCTACTTGGTTGAGCGAGGCGGCATATTGCACCTTGGGCCTAGCCCCGAAGCGGTGCCTTGGGCGTCACCCCGTAGCGGGCGAAGATCGGATCGAGGCTCCTGTCCGCGCGCATCGCGACGATCAGTTCCTCGACCGCGTCGCCAAGGTCGCGGCTGTCGTCCCGAACGGCGATCCCGACATCCCAGCCCGCACTCGGCAGCGCGGGCAGCGGTCCCTTGCGCGGGATGAAGGACTTGCCCGACGGCTGGGCCATTGCGAACTCGACCTGGGCGCGGGACGCCATCACCACGTCGGCCTTGTCCGCGGGGATGAGATCGAGCGCAGCCTTGGCGCTCATCTCGTGGCGAACGTCGCCGCGAAGCACGCCGCCGAAACTTCCCGTCAGGTAAAAATCGGGAATCGAATCGAGCTCCGCCGCCAGCCGCTTGCCCTTGAACTGCGGCGGCGGCACTTCGCAATCGACCTCGCGTGAGCAGGCGAGCGCGAAGCCTTCGCGGTAATAAGGCGCGACGATCGCGACCCGGTCGTTCTGCTTGGCGAACTGCGGATCGTAGGGAACGTGAAGCATGATGTCGGCGACGCCCCCGCCGATCAGCGAGCCACGCCAGATCATGTTGCGAAGGTCGTCATCGGCGCTTTCGTCCGCCATGAAATCCATGATCTCGGCTTTGAGCCCAAGCCTGGCGGCGAGCGCCTTGCCCAAGTCGACGTCGATGCCGGTGAAGGCCTCGCCCTCCTTCCATGACCAGGGCGCGAAGTCGCGATAGACCGCGACCTTGAGCACACCTGTCTCGCGCACTTTTCGAAGCGGGGCGGCGAAGGCGGTGGAAACCGAAAGGGTGCTGGCGGCGGCGAGACCTCCTGCAACGAAGGCGCGGCGGGAAAGCATCCTATTCTTCGTGAACGGTGTCGAGCCAGCTGCGGATCGCCCAGCCGGCTTTCTGGCCGAGCACATCGCCGATCGGGGGCATGTAGACCTTGCCGTCGCGGCTCGACCCCTTGTGGTAGCGCTGGATGTACCAGGCATCCCCCGCTTCGCCCACGTCGAGGTAGCGAAGGTCGGGAGCGATCCCGCCGCTGATCCCTTCGAGGCCATGACAGCGCGCGCAATTCTGGTTGTAGGCCGACTTGCCGATCGCGATCGCTTTGGGATTGCCGCGATACGGGTTCTTCTCGATCCAGGCTTCGCCGATGTCGGGCAGCGCGCTGGTGTCCACCGCCTGCAGAACCACGTTGCCGTGCGCGGTGACCCGCGACGTGACGGCGGCGGCGAGGGTGGCAACGCTTGCCATCAACGCGAGGCTCGCAAGGTGACGCATATCCACTTTCTCCAATTCCGCGCGAAATCTAAATCCGTTCAAGACCTTATGGATTGTCCGCCCGTCGCCCCCCATTAGACTTTGGTAGTAGAGAAGGTCGGCGCGACACGGGGGATAAAGCGGCTATGAAAGTCTTAAGCCTGCTGGCGCTTGCCGCCCTTCCCCTCCCCGCCGCCGCGACGACGGTCTATGTTTCCAACGAGAGGGCCGGCAGCGTCACCGTGTTCGATGGCGACACGCTGAAACCGATCGCGACCTGGAAGGTCGGCAAGCGGCCACGCGGAATCATGCTCAGCCACGACTTCAAAAAACTGTACGTCTGCGCCAGCGACGACAATGCCGTGCTCGAGCTCGATCCCAGGACCGGCGCGCTGCTGAAGATTTATCCCGCCGGCGAAGATCCCGAACAGTTCGCTCTTTCGCCGGACGGGCGGACGATCGTCACGTCCAACGAACGGGAAAGCCAGGTCACCGCGATCGACCTGCCGAGCGGAAGCGTTGCCTGGCAGACCGGCGTTGGCGGGGAGCCGGAGGGAATCGCCATCAGTCCCGACGGCAAGCTGGTCGTATCGACTGCCGAAGAAAGCAACGAAGTCGCGTTTATCGACATGGCGACGCACAAGGTCGTCAGCACGCTGGCGGTGAGCGAGCGGCCGCGGCATGCGGAATTCACCGCCGATGGTCGCAAGGTCTGGATCAGTTCCGAGATTGCGGGCGAGGTGCAGGTGGTCGACGTCGCGACTCGCACGATCGACAAGGTGATCCGCTTCGCCCCGCCCGGGGTGGCGGAGGAGAAAATCCTTCCCGACGGGATCCGCTTCACTCCGGACGGAAAGACCGCGATCGTCGCGCTCGGCCGGGCCAATGTTGTCGCCATGGTCGATGTCGCGAGCCTTGCGCCGCGCAACTATGTGCCGGTCGGCAAGCGCGTCTGGCATCTCGCGATCACCGCCGATGGAAAGCGCGCCTTCGCGGCCAACGGACTTTCGGCCAATGTCTCGGTCATTGACCTCCCCACCGAAAAGGTCGTCGCAACCGTTCCCGCAGAGGAAGGAGCATGGGGCGTCGCGATCGCGCCCTGATCTGCGGCCCGCCCGAAAGTCCAATATTCGCGCCAATCCACTTAAATCAGCTTTTGCCCCCATCGCCAGGCTGTGGCCGGCACGAACGGGGGAGGCACCATGAAGACCCTATCCAAGACTCTGCTCGCGGGAACCGCGCTTTCGCTGGCGCTGGGCGTCGCGACACCCGCCTATGCGGCCGGCGATACGTCCGCCGCGCTGCTGCTGCGGCTCAAGGAAAAGGGAATCCTTTCCGACGAGGAGTATAACGAGCTGATGGCCGGCCTCAAGACCGAGGCCGCCGCAGCCACCAGCGTCACGCCGACGTCCGGAGCGCCGGGCGAACCGCAGGCCGCGGCAGCCGCCGCGCTCGACGACAAGAAGCTGGTGCGGGTGATGGACGGCGGCGGCGTCGGCCTCAACGTCGGGGGCGTCAACCTCAAGGTTTCGGGCAGCGTCAACGCCTTCTACACCCACGAGAATGCCGATACGCCGGGCGCTCGCACGACCGTCGTCGGCGGTCTCGCATCGGTCGGCAGCAACACCTCCGCGGTGCGCAACGGGCTGCTTCCGGGCTTCCTCAAGTTCGACCTGACCACAAACCAGGCCGGATGGGACGTTGGCGCGCATTTCGGCATGTATCCCGGCATCAACAGCGTGTCCGGGGTTGGCGGCGCCAACAGCGCGGGATCGCCGCAGGCACTGTCGACCGCCGGGATCGATTTCCGTCAGACCTACATCACGGTTGGACGCCCCGAAGTCGGCGAGTTCAAGCTCGGCCGCGACATCGGGCTGTTCGCATCGGGCGCGATCCTCAATGACATCACCCTGCTGGCGGTCGGCACGCCGGGCAACAATCCGGCGCCGTCCAACACCTCGCTTGGGCGGATCGGCGTCGGCTACATCTACACCGACTTCCAGCCGCAGATCACCTACACCTCGCCGAAGTTCGGCGGACTTCAGGTGTCGGCGGGGATGTTCCAGCCGCTGCAGACACTTGGCAGCACCGCGTTCGAGACCAATGGGGCGCCCGGCTTCCAGGGCAAGGTCACCTACGACGCCAAGGTCGGCGACGTCGGCGCGAGCCTGTGGGTGAGCGGGCTGTCGCAGAAGCACCGCAACGGCGCGCTCGGCACCTACACCGGCCGGGCCGTCGACGCCGGCGCAAAGCTGAGCTTCGGGCCGGCCGCCTTGACCGGCTATTACTACACCGGGAAGGGGGTCGGCACGACGGCGCTGTTCCTGTTCGCCACCGACGGCGCGGGCAACCGCCGCAAGTCGGACGGCTATTACCTCCAAGGCACGGTGGGTCTCGGCAAGTTCACGGCGGGCGCCAGCTATGGCCGAAGCAATCTCGACTTGACCGGCGCCGAGCGAGCCAATCGCGATCGCCGGACCACCACCGGCCTCTACTCACCGCTGCTGGTCGACCATAATTCGAGCTATGTCGGGCAGCTTCGCTATGGCCTGACCGGCTGGGTCACGCTGATCGGCGAATATACCCGCACCACCTCGGTCGCGACCGGCGGCAACCAGGCCGAAAGCGACGCGATATCGCTGGGTTCGATCATCTTCTTCTGATCGCCTCCTAGGTGCGCCGTCCGAACAGCGGCGGCGCACCCCTTTTTTGTTCGGAGCCGTCATGGCCAGCACATTCTTCGACCCGGATTCCGAGCTATCGCACCCCGCCGCGCTTGACGCGAAAGGCTATGCCGAGGCCTACCGCCGGTCGATCGGGGACGGCGAAGCCTATTGGAACGCTGAAGTCGACCGACTCGACTGGATCAGGCGTCCCACCCGTTTCGACGAAAGCAGCTTCGACGAAGCCGACTTCCAGGTCCGCTGGTTCGCCGACGGCCTGCTGAACGTCAGCGCCAATTGTCTCGACCGGCACCTCGACGAACTCGGCGACACGCCGGCGATCATCTGGGAGCCGGACGACCCCTCCGCCGCGTCCCGCACCCTCACCTATCGCGAGCTCCATCGGGAGATCTGCCGCTTCGCCAATGTGCTCAAACGCCTTGGCGTGAAGCGCGGCGACAGGGTCACCCTCTACCTGCCGATGATCCCCGAGGCGGCGATGGCGATGCTCGCCTGCGCGCGGATCGGGGCGATCCACTCGGTGGTGTTCGGGGGATTCTCGCCCGAAAGCATCGCGCAGCGGATCGTCGATTGCGACAGCAGCATCTGCATCACCGCCGATCAGGGGCTGCGCGGCGGGAAAGTGGTGCCACTGCAGGCCAATGTCGCGGCCGCCGCCAAGCTTGCGCCGTCGCTGACCACCCGCCTGATCATTCGCACCGCCGATGCGCCGCTGGTGCTCGAGCCGGGCGAACACGAGTATGCGGTGCTGGTCGCCGACGTCGACGACGACTGCCCGCCCGAGCCGATGAACGCGGAGGATCCGTTGTTCATCCTCTACACCTCGGGATCGACCGGGAAGCCCAAGGGGGTGGTGCATTCGAGCGGCGGTTATCTGCTGTGGGCCAGCCTCACCCATCAGACCGCGTTCGACTATCGCCGCGGCGAAGTATTCTGGTGCGCGGCCGACGTCGGCTGGATCACGGGACACAGCTACATCGTCTATGGCCCGCTCGCGAACGGCGCGACCACGCTGATGTTCGAAGGCGTGCCGACCTGGCCGACCCCGGCGCGCTTCTGGGAGGTGGTAGACCGCCACCAGGTGACGACGCTGTTCACCGCACCGACGGTGCTGCGCGCGCTGATGCGCGAGGGCGATCATCACGTGACGTCGACCTCGCGCATCAGCTTGCGGCTGCTCGGCTCGGTTGGAGAGCCGATCAACCCGGAAGCCTGGCGCTGGTTTCACGAGGTTCCGGGCGGAGGTCGCTGCCCGATCGTCGACATGTGGTGGCAGACCGAGACCGGCGGAGGCATGATCATGCCGCTGCCCGGCGCCTGGCCGCAGAAGCCTGGATCCGCCACCCTTCCCTTCATGGGCGTCGAGCCGGTCATCGTCGATGGCGAGGGCCGGCGGCTGGAGGGAGCGACCGAAGGCAATCTGTGCATCGTGCGTAGCTGGCCGGGGCAGATGCGCACCGTGTGGAATGATCACGAGCGCTTCTTCCAGACCTACTTCTCGACTTTTCGCGGCCTTTATTTCACGGGCGACGGGTGCCGCCGCGACGAGGACGGCTATTACTGGATCACCGGGCGCGTCGACGATGTCATCAATGTCTCCGGCCACCGGCTCGGCACCGCCGAGATCGAAAGCGCGCTGGTCCTTCATCCCGCCGTAGCGGAAGCCGCCGTGGTCGGCTTTCCCCACGACCTCAAAGGCCAGGGCATCCACGCCTACGTCATCCTCAACGCGGGCTCGGCGGCGGAGAGCGAGCAGCTTCGCCAGTGGGTGCGCAAGGAGATCGGCCCGATCGCCACCCCCGACCGCATCCAGTTCGCGCCGGGGCTTCCCAAGACCCGTTCGGGCAAGATCATGCGGCGGATCCTGCGCAAGGTGGCTGAGGGGGATTTCGCCAATTTCGGCGATACCTCGACGCTGGCCGAACCGGGGGTGGTCGACGCGCTGGTCGCGCAGCGGGTCGCCTAGCGCGCGTCCACCCGTGGCAGCTGCGTGGCTTCAAGCGCCGGGTAGAAATGCGCCACCGAGCGTTGCAGTTCGTAGCGGGCCGCCTTGAGCGAGGCGAAGCGCGCGGGGATCGGCACGTTGCCGGCCTCGACCATGTCGAGCCCTGCTGCCAGCGACCCGCGAAGGTTTTCCTGGACCCAGTCGATCCAGGCCTCGGTCTGATCGATTGCCAGGGTCGGGGTCGGATCGAATGGGCCGTGCCCCGGGAGTACCGACCTATGCGGAAGAGCACGAAGGGTCGCGAGCGACTGCTTCCAGCGCGCAACGTCCGCATGAGGGGTCGACGCGGCGCGCCCGTTGAACACTAGGTCACCGGCGATCAGGACGCCGCTTTTCTCGTCCATGATGACAAGGTCGCTGGCGCTGTGCCCGCCGAGTGGCAGCAGGCGCAAGGGACGTCCTCCGATCGTCTCGACCCCGGCAGCGGCCGTTCGTCCCGGTAAGTTGAATTCGGTCCCCCGCATCCAGTCACCGAGCAATCGGTACATGCCGTCGGCAAAGCCCTGGTGCTCGGTGAGCGGCAGGTCGCGGAATTGGCGGGTGGCAGCGACAATGGCGGGGTCGAAGGCCGCTGCGCCATAATCGTGGTCGGGGTGGAAGTGCGTGAGGTAGACGCGGGCAACCGTGCCGCCGCCCAGCCTTGCCGCCACCGCCTTGAGCTCGGTCCCGTAGCGCAGCGACGGGCCCGCATCGACCACCACCGCACCGGCATCGGTCGCAATGATCGCGAGATTGGCGATGGCGCCGCCATTGCTGCTAGCAATCGGTTCATCCGCGCCGCGAACGATCCAGATCCCGTCACCGACCGGCTCGGGGCGAATGCGGTAGCCAAAAGGTTGCGCCAGCGCCGGCGGAGCAGCGACGGCGGCGAGTGCTCCACCTAGAAAGGCGCGCCGGCGGATCAGCCCTTGGCGCTCGCCACCGTGGCGCGATACTCCACGCCATTGGTATCGCGGCCCTCGACCGTCAGCGTCTTGCCGGACGTCGTGGGACGCAGGGTGAAGACCGGATCCTCCGATACGGCGGCCTGCAGGTCGAGCGTTCCGACCCTCGATCCGTCGGCGGCGGTGATGGCGAAGCGCTCGAGGAAGTAGGCGGGGATGTTGTCAACGAACCCGGTGTCCATGGGGTGGCGGAAGGCGAGCCGCAGGGTATTTCCCTGCGCCGCCTGCCATTGTTCACCGCGGACCTCGCCGAGATGCTGGGCCCAGTCACCCTTCACTCGGCTGACTGGGGGTGCGGAGCAGCCGCCGCCCGCCGCGTCGATCCAGCCGCCGCCGACCAGCCAGCTGCCGTCCGCAAGCTGTACCGCGCCGCGCACCGGCGTGCGCTGGTCGAGCTTGACCCGAAGCGAGAGGTAGGGCTCGGCGGCTTCCGGACGATAGTCGACCGCCTGCTGGATCGGATTGAGGTCGATCATCACGATCATGCGCTTCACGCCCTCGATCCCGCGCGCGTCGACGGTGACCGGAAAGACCCGCTGGTTCTCCGCGATTTGGGGGAACACGACCTTTACCCTCGGATCGAAGCGCACCACCGCATCCGGACCGAAGATACGTTCGCCGACAAAATCCCACATGGGCGACCTCAGCGGATCGGCGGGAAGCGCCGCTGCCGGCGTCGCCGCCATCGCGGCGAGAAGGAGGATGATCGATCTTGGCATACTACTTTGGTGGTATCTACAGCGGCGGCAGGCCCTCTACTATTCAACCAAGGGAGGAGCCGATGCCGATGCTTGCTGCCATGTTGCTTGCCGCAGCCGCGCCCGCAGATCCGGCGCTGTTCGACCGTTCGGGCTACCGGACCTCGCATTACCGCGCGGTCGTGCCCTCCCCGCCCGAAGGGATACGCAGCCTGACCGACCGCGAAGCGATCGCACTCCACCGCAAGGGGAAAGGGCTGTTCATCGACGTCATGCCCGCCGAGGGTGGCACACGTCTCGCCACGGGGCAGTGGCGACTGGCGGAGGAGCGCCGTTCGATCTCGGGCGCCCGCTGGTTTCCCGAGGCTGGCCGTTCGCCGCTCGATCCGGTTATCGCCGACTGGTTCCGCAGCGGCGTCGCCGCGCTCCGCCGCAATCGACCAGGCGCGCCGCTTGTCGTCTTCTGCCGGGCCGATTGCTGGATGAGCTGGAATGCCGCGCGCCGGCTTCGCTCGTCGGGCATCCGCAACATATTCTGGTACGGTCCCGGCACCGACGGCTGGGCGGAGAATGGCCAGTCGCTTGAGGTCGTCCGGCCATTCGGCGAAGGACGCAGGTAATGCTTTCCCTATTTCTTGGACTTGCGGCGGCCGAGCCCGCGACCATCATCGTCACCGGCCGCGGGCTTTCCGCCGGTGAGACGGCGGGGGCGGCGGTCGTGGTGCTCGACCAGAATCGCATCCGGCAGTCGCCCAGCGGGCGGCTCGAGGACGTGTTTCGCGATGCAGCCGGGGTGCAGAGCTTTCGCCGCTCGGATTCCCGGTCGAGCCACGCCACCAATCAGTCGATCACGCTTCGCGGGCTTGGCGGCAATGCTTCGTCGCGGGCGCTGCTGCTGCTCGACGGGGTGCCGCAGGGCGATCCGTTCGGGGGGTGGATCACCTTTCCCGCCTACGCCACCGACCGGATCGGCGAGGTGCGCATCCGCCGTGGTGGGGGAAGTGCTTATTTTGGGCCGGGTGCGCT
The DNA here is from genome assembly GCF_036884275.1 of Sphingomonas kaistensis. Lineage (NCBI taxonomy): Bacteria > Pseudomonadati > Pseudomonadota > Alphaproteobacteria > Sphingomonadales > Sphingomonadaceae > Sphingomonas > Sphingomonas kaistensis. The sequence goes on from NZ_CP145607.1 coordinate 2,680,789, forward strand.
GGCCGGGACGGTCGAGCTGGAAAGCGCGGTGCCCGCCGAGGGCGACACGGCGCGAGGCGCCTTCGCCTATGGTAGTCGCGACAGCCTCGACGGCCGGGCCAGCCTGCTGCTTTCCTCCTCCCGACGCTTCGTCACCGTCTCGGGAGCGTTCGCCCGTGGCGACGGCTTCATTCCCATCGTCGCCGAGGATCGCGGCCCGATCGACCGCCGGGCCCCCTACCGCCAGGCGTCGGGCGCGGCCCGGCTGGTGCAGGAAGTGGAAGCCTCCACCGAAGCCCAGGTCAATGTCAGCGCCTTCTCCGACAAGCGCGATCGCGGCGTCCCGTTCACCGCCAATCGCGGGCGCGGGGTCGATACGTCGCTGCGGTTGGTCGGCAAGGGACGAACGCGCTGGTCGGCGCTCGGCTATGCGCAGCTCCGCAACTTCGAGTCCGACTTCAGCAGCATCAACGCGGCCCGGACCACCAGCACGCAGACTCTCGACCAGTATAGCGTGCCCTCGCGTGGCTACGGTTTCCGCGGCGAACTCCTGCCCCGGGTCGGGACCGCCGACCTCAGGATCGGCGTCGATGGCCGGTTCGTCTCTGGGCAGACCAAGGAGCTCTACCAGTTCGTGGGCGGAGCGCCGACCCGGCGGCGCGTGGCGGGAGGGCGCTCGGACACGCTCGGCCTGTTTGCCGCCGCGACGGTGCCAGCCGGCCCAGCGACGCTGAGCGTGAGCGGCCGGGCCGATCGCTGGAGCATCAGGGACGGCACATTCTTCCAGCAGACGTTGAACGGGCCAACCCTCACTGACACGGCGTTCGCCGATCGCAGCGGATGGCAGGGCAGCGGCCGGGTAGCCGGCGAGGTCAGGGTCGGCCGGCCGCTCAAGCTTCGCGCGGCGGCCTATCGCGGCTGGCGCCTGCCGACGTTGAATGAGCTTTATCGTCCGTTCCGCGCGGGCGCCGATGCCACCGGCCCCAATCCCGACTTGCGGCCGGAAACGATGATCGGCGGCGAAATCGGCGGCGACATCACGTTGCGGGGCGGCTGGACGATGTCGTTCACCGCCTACGAAGCGCGGCTCGATGGTGCCATCGCCAATGTCACGCAAGGGCGAGGCCCGGGGACCTTTCCGATCGTCGGCTTCGTCGCGGCGGGCGGGACCTATCGCCAGCGCCAGAACCTCGACGCGATCCATTCGCGCGGGCTGGAAGCCGATCTCGGCGGCGACCTCGGCCCGCTCGAGGCGCGCCTGTCCTATTCGCTGGTCGATGCACGGGTGCGCAGTTCCGGCGCCGCTTTGTCGCTCGATGGGAAGCGTCCCGCGCAGACGCCGCGCCAGCAGGCATCGGCGACGCTGGGTTGGCGCGGACCGTCCGAGTGGCGCCTGTCCGGGACCGTCCGAGCACTGTCCTCGCAGTTCGAGGATGATCTCAATCTTCGCGCGCTCAGACCCGCGGTGACACTCGATGGCTTTGCTTCGGCACCTCTGGGAAGGCGGATCGCGGTGGAGATGCGCGCCGAAAATCTCTTCAACAAGACGGTGGAGGCAGCAGTGAGCGCGGATGGCGTGATCGAGCGAGCCCTGCCCCGCACCTTGTGGATCGGGCTGCGGCTGCGATGACCGCGCGCTACACGCAAACTGCGGCGTGGCTGCATTGGGTGATGGCGGCGCTGATCATCGCCAATCTCGTCATCGGGCTCAGTGACGGAGCGATCGGAAGCATCCGCGCGCACAAGGCGATCGGGCTGACGGTCCTCGCGCTTGCCCTTGTCCGTCTCGCTTGGCGGCTCGCACACCGCCCCCCGCCACTCCCCGCGGACACCTCGCCGGCCGAGCGCCGGCTCGCGGGCGTGGTCCATGCCATCCTCTACGGGCTGATGATCGCGGTGCCACTCGCCGGCTGGATCATGGTCTCGAATGCAAGCGAGCTGCGGCCGCTGACCTGGTTCGGGCTGTTCGATCTTCCCTTTCTGCAGCTCGATCCTGCCGCCTATGCGCCGGCGAAGGCCATCCACAGTGCCTTGGGGATCGCTTTCGGGCTGCTCGTCCTCGGCCACATCGCCGCCGCGCTTCGTCACCAGTTCGTCAAACGCGATCATCTACTGGACAGAATGACAATGAGTTCGACGCAGCCCGGCCAATGACAGGCTCGCCTAGGGTCGAATCCGCCGACTTGGCTAAATATTTATCAAGGTCAGCCGTCAACGGCCCGTGAAGGCTGTACGACTGCCTTACGGTGCAGGCGAATTGCTGCAAATGACTGAAGTGGGCGCTAGGTCGACGGCCGGCCGAGCATGAATGGATGTCAGGATCCCGCCAGTTTCGCCCGAAAGCGGTCAGTCCGCTTCCCACCATTAGCGGACCTAGCAACGGCAAAGCTCCAGATTCTACTCTCATGTCCACTATGGGTGAAAGCCGACATTGCTCAGAGCGGAGTGGGCTGCCCCATTCTCATCAGTCTGCGCTCGCATTCGACCGGTAGGTCGACACCACGCAGAAGTTCGTTCTTACCCCTCATCACCTCGTTCGCAAATGGTAACGAGTAGAGGGGGCCAAGGTGAACCTCAGCGCCACCCACGTGGAGTTGCTCGTTCCCCGGCAGGAAGCGAGAGGTATGCGGTAGGACCGGCGTGTAGCGCTTGCCGTTCACGAGGACGCTGAGGCAACCGTTGCGAATAGCAAACCGGCCGTTTTGGACTGTGGCGTTACGGAGTAGTTCAGGCGCACTCGTCATTTCGCGCACGAGGACGACACCGGTGCTGTTGTCCGCTTCCAGCGCCGGTTGCCGGTTGCTGCTGCAACCAGTGAGCCAGCAACATAAAAGGATAGGCAGAACGAGCCGGTTCATAGCCATTCATTTTGCCCCATGCGCCACATTGCTGCGCACAGGCTTTGCCCTTCAAGCGAGCATGACACCATCAGGATGGCGGCTGTGAGCGTGGTTACGTGTCGTTCCATGAGGTCATGATGCGTGGCGGACGTAATGACCGCAATGGGTGGAAGGCGGACAATCAAGAATTCTCCCAAACGGTCCAGAGAACGAAGAAAGTCGCTGTCGCGGCCCACGTCCCAGCAAATCCCAAGAGGTAGTTTCGAGCCGCGCCACCGAAAGAGCGGCGGTAATACGCAAACGCGAAAATGGGTCCCCACAGGATGGCGCTCGCGATGAGCAAGCCGGTGAAGGCACTCGTGAGACTTACGTCCATACGCCCCTTATGCGTTCAGGCGGCTAATGTCCGCAGTGGGCGGAAACCGGACTTGTGGCTTACGGACGGTGCACTTTGAAAGCTTTTGAGCTTGGCGCCTTACGTTGCGCCTCCTCTAGAGAATGGCGGACATAGAAAGCCAAGGTGTCATAGGTTCCTGCACTATCAGGACCATTCTCAGCGCTTTCGTTCTTCACCAGTTTACATGAATCTTGCTCAAGTTGCGCGGCCAGAATCGACAGGTTTCGTTTTAACCGTTGGGCAGCCGCGGTGGGTGGGCGACTGATTAGCATCACGCTTACAAAGAACGGGTCAGGCGGCCGATGGATGGTCGGCGCTCCGCTGACCCAAACCATGCTTTGTCCGTCGATCGCATAGATGGTCATGCCTCGAGTGAAGGTCTCACCAATGTCGGGGCCTGCGCGTCGCGCATTGAGAACGTCGAAGCCGCCTTTGTAGAGAGTGTTCTCGATCAGCTCTTCCGTCGTCATTCTTGGTGGCGCTCCACAGGAGATAACCAATGTGACTTCGGGCCGAATGCCGTAGTCGGTTTTGGAGGAATGAAGACGGGGTAGGCACTTCTCGTCCGCGCGGATCACAGATACGTCTGAGCATAATCTCAAAGAAGGCAGTGCCGGAATGTCTTTCGATGGTTCCGAGCTGGAGTAGTTACCGGCTGCCGCCGCCATCGTGGCGACAGTCAGATACAATAGCAATTGCACCAAGCACCTCCAGCGGAAGCAGGCCGACCAGGCTATTGAACCAAGCTTCCTCAGTCCACGTCAATGACAATCACTTATGTCTGCAGTGGGTGGAAAGCGGACCTTTGGCGTCGCCGTCATTCGTCAAATCTCGAGACCTGCCATCCGTCACCGCTGAGCTCTGCGATCGACGAGGTTGGCAATGCTTGTAGCGGTTGCAGGTCCGGTTGACGGTCGATGATGTGGCTCAGTCCGACTGGCCGAAAATCACCGCAATCGTCTTGGTGATCATGCTCTCCGCAAACAGCCTGCCATGTCTTATCGTAGTGATGGATGAGCACTCGAACGCTCCGCTGGTGAGCGAAGACGTGTGGGCAAACGATGCAGGGAAGTTCGCTCATCGGTCTAGAATGGCGGCAGAGCCATATGTCCGCAATGGGTGGAAAGCAGACATTTCGTCAGTTTTGAATGAGGCGAACGAGCGTTCCGTCTAGATCGACCATGTAGGCGATGGTTTTACCGCTATCTTCTTCGGTTGGCGGATGAAGGCGAGGCCACCCCCAACACTGCTCTGGCAATCCAGCAGCTTTGCAGATTTCGTAGAGTTCTTGCATGTCATCTAGACGCAGGCAGCAGCTAAAGTTGCCCGTTGCAGGGTCCAGATCCGGATGAGGAAAGAACTCCAGCGTCGAGCCGCCGCGCTTCAGGATCATCCACCCGTCGTCACGCCAGCCCTCGTCGAAACCTAGCTTCCGATAGAACTGCGATGTCGCTTCGAAGTCCCGGCTCGGCAGGTTCGGCGTCGCGTGATCCATCTAGCGGTCTCCCTGAGTAGCATAACGCCCGCTCCTCCTTGATCGCAATGGGGGCGACTGTCGACGTTGCTCAAGCCTACCCTGACATCTAGAGCAGCGGCATGAAGTTCTCGGAAACAACTTTCGCTGCGATTGCGGCGGCAACCGGCCTTGGAGCTACAACCGCAGGCGCGGCATGCTGCGTGCTTCCGTTGATGCTCGCCGGTGTCGGCGTCGGCGCGGGCGCCTTGACGCCGATGGTGCCATTCCATTGGCCACTGTCGGTCATCGCTCTTGTTGCGGTCGCGACTGGATGGTTTCTTTATCTGCGCCGCCGTCGGGCATGTGCCGTGGGCGTTGATTGCGCGCTTCCATCGAAAACGACGTTTCTGCTTTTGATAGTGGCCTCGCTTCTCGTGGTCATTGCAGCGGCGTGGCCGTTCATTGAAGCGCCGCTCACGAAAGTAGTTGGCACATGACTCTTCTAGCATCGACACTCACCTGCCCTGAATGTGGGGGAGCTTCCACCGACGAGATGCCCACCGACGCTTGTCAGTTTTTCTACGATTGCAAGCATTGCAGCGCCGTCCTTCGCCCACTCAAGGGCGATTGCTGCGTTTACTGCTCATACGGTGACGTTCCATGCCCGCCCATACAGGAAGCACGGGAGACCGGGGTTGCAGGCTGCTGCTCACCTTCCTGATGTCCGCTTCGGGTCGGAAGCGGACGTTAGGCACTCCAAGCTGATTGGCATACAACTGCTCTGCCCATCTGATCCGGGGGATAGCGCATGAGTGTTCTTGCCGCAGTCGCTGCCTTGCTAGTCGCAACAACTGCTCCAGTCTTTTCCGAGAAGCCATGCACCGACAGTCGTCTGGCCAAGCTAGCCCGGTGCGGAACGGTCGCGGTGGCGGAAGACCGCGAGCGGCCTGACGGGCGTACGATCGCGCTGAACGTGATCGTAATGCCTGCAACTCCAGCGAGTGTCAGTCAGCCTCCGCTTTTCGACATAGACGGCGGGCCGGGCCTGCCCGTTACTAAGAATGTCGCTTTTTATGCGACTGACGGTGCCGCTTACCGCGCCGGCCGCGACATCGTCCTGATCGACCAGCGCGGTACGGGCGGATCCAATGCGCTGCACTGTCCGACGTTCTACAAGCCCGAGGCTACCTACCGCCCTTTGTATCCCGTTGAGGAAGTTCGCCGCTGCCGCCAATCGTTGGAGCAGAAGGCAGACCTGACCAAGTACGGAACGGCAGAAGCTATCGCTGATCTCGACGCAGTGAGAGCAGCTCTGGGGTACGAGCAGATCGACCTATTCGGCCTTTCCTACGGGTCGATCGTGGCGCAGCGTTATCTGGCAAGCTTTCCTGATCGGGTCCGCGCAGCCGTGCTGATTGGGGTCGCACCGGCCAGCTCACTGCCGCCAAGGGGACATGGGGCTGCCGGCCAGCAAGCCTTTAGGAAGTTGGCTGTGCAGTGCAGACTCGAGCCGGCGTGTTCCGCCGCTTTCGACCCGCCGGCGGATCTCGACCGTGCCCGAACTATGCTGAAAGACATAGCAGGTGCACCATCTGAGGAAGTGTTCTTCGAGAAACTCCGCTCGCTCATGTACCAACCGGCAGGAGCGCGGCGCGTACCGCTGATCCTGAGCCGGGCGGCCGCCGGAGACCTCGCTCCCTTTTACGCGGCCACGAAGGCATCGCCCTTCATGTATGCTGACGGGATGGCATTCACGGTCATCTGCTCCGAAAGCATGGCGCTGATGGATGTGGCCAAAGCCCGCACTGCCGCCAAGAACACAATATTTGGCGACTATCGGCTGCGGCGACAGCAGGAGGCCTGTGCGGAATGGCCTCGTGCAAAGGTGTCGGCCGATCACCTGAAGCCCATTCGATCCAACATTCCGGTGCTGCTCGTGTCAGGAGAGCTGGATCCTGTGACTCCGCCCGAGTGGGCAGATGAGGTGGCAAGAGGCCTGCCCAACTCAAAGCACGTCGTGATACCGGCAAGCGGTCACATGTTCGATGGCATGAGCGGAGTGGACAGCTGCCTTGACCCACTGATCTTGCGCTTTCTCATGAGCGGAGATGCGAAGGGTCTGGATACCAGCTGTGTCGTAACAATGAAGCCGCCGCCCTTCTCGATCCAAGTTGCTAACGGCAGCCCTCGATAGTCGCGAACGTCCGCTTTGGGTCGGAAGCAGGCATAAGCCACTTAGCTGAACGTTTGTCCGCTTACGGGTGAGCGCCCCGCAGCCCTGAGCGTCCGCATTGGGCGCAAAGCGGACATCCTGACTGCCAAGGGGATCGCCCATTGGTTCTTCGGGACTATTCCGGGACTCTCCCGGCCGCGTGATGTCTCACGTTACCCCTTCGTTCCGCCTTGCAGCAGTTGACGCTGAGCGAAATCACTGGAAAAGCCGAAACTTTCCCTACGGGGGCGCTTAGCTCAGCTGGTAGAGCGGCTCGTTTACACCGAGTAGGTCGGCGGTTCGAACCCGTCAGCGCCCACCATTCTTACCTCGACACTGATGCCCGATCGAGCCCGCCTCAGATCGCTGCCATCCCGACTTCCTGGAAATAACGACGCAAGCCGGCACTGGTCGTCGGCGCCATCTCGATAAAGACGCGCCGACCGTCGTGCGGATCGCCGCGGCGCACCAGCAGCCCGCGATCGGTCATCGACTTGATCCAGCGAAGCGCGGTGGTCGCCGGCACGGCAGCGGCGATGCACAGGCTGGAAACCGGCACGCGGTGCTGGACGATCTCCGCCTGCAGGAGGTCGAGGAGCATGTCCCAGGCCGGGTCGGCGAACAGATCGGCGGGGAGAAAGCTCGCCCGCAACCGCCGCGCCCTTATCATGGCGCGAAGCGCCTCCGCCGAGACATTGGGTACGTCGGTCCGCGGCGGTGCCATCGTCTCCGGGGAAAGCGGGGGGGCAGCCGACGCCAGGCTCAGACGGGCAAGGGTCGAGGCGATCCGGCTGACTTCCTCGCTCAATTGGCGGAGCCGCGCTGCGCTGGCATCGGAGGCGACATCTCGTGCCCCGCCGATATGCTGCGGCCCGATCGCCAGCGACAGCCCTGCCAGCCGCTCCATCTCGTCCGCATTGACCAGCAATTCGACGTCGGCGTCGGCAAGATCGGCCATGACGGAATCGAGTTGCTCGATGCGTGCGGCAACCACGACGCCGAACCGCTTGCGCGCCGCCTCACGTCCTGCCCGCTCGAGCAGGCGGCGGACCGGAAGCGTCGGTTCTTCGTCGATTTCGATCCACAAGGCCGAAAGCGTCGCCCGCTCCTCCAGCGCCTCGATCGCTTCGGCGGGACTGAGCTCCGACAGGGTGCGGAGCCCGCTTAGCTCGGACGTATGACGGGCTCGCTCGCGGGCGGCGGGCGTGTCGCCCACCACCATGATCGGAGCGCGCATCGGCTCCGAAGCGTCGTAAGCGAAAGAAGACGTGGCAACGGTCATGACACCATCCTGTGGGAGCCAATTTAACCGAGCCCGAGCAGACTACACTGCAAATCGGCGCCAAGTCAGCGAAAACTTTGTCCATATTTGAGATTAGTGTCATCCGGCGGCAAGCCGGCTGAGTATCTGTTTCGGGATTGAGCGATTAGAGACGTGGGCGAAATGACTGACACCGACAACGACGACATTCTGTTCAGAGGCACCGTCCTCGTTACGCTGCGTCAAGGCATTCGCCAGTCTTCCCGGCTAGCGAGGGAGCTCGCCGGTGACGCGCTTATCGGGCAGGAAGCGCTCGGATTGCTTGGCCGGTTGAAGGCAATTGACTCCGAACTGGATGATATTGCCCGGCCGGATCCCGACTTCCGCCTCGCCAACAACGATCCATTCTGGAACCAGCCCCCGCATCCGTTTCTTCGGGAAGCGTCCGGTCACAGTGGCATGTAGGGCGCGAGTTTCGGCCCCTTCCATCCGGCCGAGGCGGCGAATCCAGGATTGAGGAAGCCGGGCTTGCCATAGCCGAGCGGCGCCCCGCCCGGCCCATCGACTTGCCCGCCCGCGGCCAGCAGCACTGCATGGCCGGCCGCCGTGTCCCATTCGGAAGTCGGGGACAGGCGCGGGTAATAATCCGCCTTGCCTTGTGCCAGCAGGCAGAATTTGAGGCTTGAACCGACCGAGACCAGCTCTGCATCGGGCAATTCGGTGGTGAGAAAATCGCGGGTCGCCTGGTTCATGTGCGATTTGGAAGCGACCACGGTCAGCCTTTCGCCTGGCGTGCGAACCGCTAGCGGAGCGCGCGTTCCGTCGTGGCTCTCCACCCACGCCACCCCGCCCACCACGCCCGCCCACAAGCGGCCCTGCTCGGGGGCCAGCACCAGTCCGAGAACCGGAGTGCCGGCGACGACCAGCCCAATGTTGGCGGTGTAATCGTCGCCGCCGCGGACGAACTCGCGGGTGCCGTCGAGCGGGTCGACCAGGAAGAAGCTCTCGCCAAGCGCGGGGATGCGACCGGCGGCCACTTCCTCTTCGGCCACCACCGGCACGCCGGGAGCGTGCCGCGCCAGCGCGGCGAGGATGATCGCTTCGGCGGCGCGGTCGGCCTCGGTGACAGGCGACAGATCGCCTTTGTGCTCGACCGCAAAACCCCGGCTACGGACCGCCCGGATCGCCTCTCCCGCCTCGCGGCAAGCGAGGCCGAGCGGGTCCAGCAGCGCGGCCAGATCCACGTTACTTGGGCGCCATCCGAATGCCGCCGTCGAGCCTGACATGCTCGGCATTCATGTAACCGCTTTCGACCATGAATACGGCGAGATTGGCATATTCCTCCGGCCGGCCGAGGCGCTTGGGAAACGGCACCTGCGCGCCCAGCGCATCCTGGACCTGCGGCGGCATCATCGCGACCATCGGGGTCTTGAACACACCCGGCAGGATGGTGTTGACCCGGACGCCCTCGTTCATGAGATCGCGGGCGATCGGCAGGGTCATTGCCAGCACGCCGCCCTTGGACGCCGAGTAGGCCGCCTGGCCGATCTGGCCGTCCTCGGCGGCGACCGAGGCGGTGTTGATGATCACGCCCTTTTCGCCGTCGTCGCCCGGCTCTCCGTCGACCATGCCGGCCGCCGAATGGGCAATGCAGCGGAAGGTGCCGATGAGGTTGATGCCGATCACCAGTTCGAACTGGTGGAGCGGATACTTCTTCACCGCCTTGGTCTCGCGGTCGCGGCCGACGGTCTTCACGGCGTTGGCGACACCGGCACAGTTGACCAGCACGCGCTCCTGCCCGTGGGCGGCGCGGGCCTTTTCGAAGCCGGCGGCGACGGTGTCGTCGTTGGTGACGTCCACTTCGCAGAAGATGCCGCCGATCTCGGCCGCGACCTTCTGGCCCTGCTCCTCATTGCGGTCGAAGATGGCGACCTTGGCGCCCTTGGCGGCGAGCGCCCGGGCGGTTGCCTCACCAAGCCCCGACGCGCCGCCGGTGACCACTGCCGCAATGCCGTTGATGTTCATGTTTCGAGCCTCTCCCGAGAAGAAAACTGATAGCGTCCACTTCGTCCACTTCGGCGGATTCAGGCACGCTGGATGACTGCGGCGGGTCTATCGAAAGCCTCGTCCGTAGGACAGGATTATTCGGCCGCCTCGACCCGCGCCAGCAGCGCTTCGACCTGCACCTGCGCGCCGGCTTTGACGGTAAGCTCGGCGACCACGCCATCGAAAGGGGCAAGCATCGCATGCTCCATCTTCATCGCTTCGAGCGTCAGGAGGCGCTGGCCTTTCTCGACCCGCTCCCCTTCGGCGACATCGACGCTGGTGACCTTGCCCGGCATCGGCGCCAGCAAGCTGCCGTTCCCGGCACTCCCCGCACCCCCGCCCCGCGCGCGTCTCTCGAAGGCATAAGCCTGCCCGCCTTCGAACAGAACGACCTGCGCGTCGTCTGCGAAGCCCGACGCGGGCGCATAGTCCTCGGTATCGTCAAGAACGATGCGGCGGCGGTCGGTGCCGAAGCTCAGGGTGGCAGCGGGGGCCGACGGCGCGTTGAGGCGGAACCCGGCCAGCGCCGGCTGCTCTTCCGCCGCCAGCGCGACCACCGCGGCGGCCCGCCACAGCGCCTCGTCGGGCGCATTGTCGGGCACCAGCGTGTCGAGCTTGCGGCCGATGAAGCCGGTGTCGAGCGCGGCGTCTTCGAAATCCTCGTCGAGCAGGCAGTTGACGAGGAAACCGGCGTTGGTCCGCACCGGCCAAACCTCGACCCCGTCAAGCATGGCGGCCAGCGAGTCGATCGCCTCGCCCCGGTCGTCGCCATGGGCAACGAGCTTGGCGATCATCGGGTCGTAGAAAGGCGAAATCGCATCGCCTTCCTCGACCCCGGTTTCGACCCGGCCTTCCGCGCCAAGATCGAAATGGTCGAGCCGCCCGGTGCTGGGCAGGAAACCGGTCGAGGGGTCTTCGGCATAAAGCCGCGCTTCGATCGCGTGGCCGGTGATCGAAAGCTCGTCCTGCCGCTTGGGCAATGGCTCGCCGCTGGCGACGCGAAGCTGCCATTCGACCAGATCCTGGCCGGTGATCTCTTCGGTGACGGGATGCTCGACCTGCAGCCGGGTGTTCATTTCCATGAACCAGATGCGGTCGGCGCGGAGGCCTTCGCTGCCGTCGGCGATGAATTCGATGGTGCCGGCGCCTTCGTAATCGACCGCCTGCGCCGCGCGGACCGCAGCCCCGCAGACCGCCGACCGGGTCTCCTCGTCCATGCCTGGCGCAGGCGCTTCCTCGATCACCTTCTGGTGACGGCGCTGGAGCGAGCAGTCGCGTTCGAACAGGTGGACGACGCTGCCGTGACTATCGCCGAACACCTGCACCTCGATATGGCGCGGGCTTTCGATCCACTTTTCGAGCAGCACGACGTCGTTGCCGAAGCTCGACGCCGCCTCGCGCCGGCAGCTGTCGAGCGCGTCGGCGAAATCCTCGGCTGCATCGACCTTGCGCATCCCCTTGCCGCCGCCGCCCGCGACCGCCTTGATGAGGACGGGATAGCCGATGGCGTCGGCCTCGGCCTTGAGCCGCTCCGCCGACTGGTCGTCGCCCATATAGCCCGGCGTGACCGGCACCCCGGCCTCGGCCATCAGTTTCTTGGCGGCGTCCTTCAGGCCCATGGCGCGGATGCTGGCGGGCTTGGGGCCGACCCAGATGAGGCCGGCATCAAGCACCGCCTGCGCGAATTCGGCATTCTCGGAGAGGAAGCCGTAGCCCGGATGGATCGCTTCCGCGCCCGTGTCCTTGGCCGCAGCGATGAGCTTCTCACCGACCAGATAGCTTTCGCGCGCGGGTGACGGGCCGATGTGGACCGCCTCGTCGGCCATGCGGACGTGCAGCGCGTTGGCGTCGGCGTCCGAATACACCGCGACCGTGCGGATGCCGAGGTGCTGCGCAGTGCGGATGACGCGGCAGGCGATCTCGCCGCGATTGGCGATGAGAAGCGAGGTGATCATTCGGCAGCCTCCAGCGCGCGCATCGGTTCCTCGGCTTGCATCGGCGTCAGCCCCAGCTTGGCGAACAATGCCGCATCCTTGCTGTCGCCGGCGTTGGCGGTGGTCAGCAATTTGTCGCCGGTGAAAATGCTGTTGGCGCCGGCGAGGAAGCACAAAGCCTGGGTCGCCTCGCTCATGCTCTCGCGCCCGGCCGACAGGCGGACCATCGAGCGCGGCATGGTGAGGCGTGCGACCGCAACGGTGCGGACGAACTCGATATCGTCGATGAGCCGCTCGCCCGCATACATGTCGCCGAGCACCGTTCCCTTGACCGGGACCAGCGCATTGACCGGCACGCTTTCGGGATGACGCGGCAAGGTGGCGAGCGCGTGGAGGAAGCCGACCCGGTCGTCGCGGCTTTCGCCCATTCCGACGATCCCGCCGCAGCAGACGCTGATCCCGGCAGCGCGCACTTCCTCCAGGGTGTCGAGCCGCTCAGCGAAGGTGCGGGTGGAGATGATCTCGCCATAATGCTCGGGCGAGGTGTCGATGTTATGGTTGTAATAATCGAGCCCGGCGGCCTTGAGCTGACGCGCCTGCTCGCCGCTCAGCATGCCAAGCGTCATACAGGTCTCAAGCCCCATCGCCTTGACACCCTCGACCATGCGGCAGACCGCCGCCATGTCTCGATCCTTCGGGCTGCGCCACGCCGCGCCCATGCAGAAGCGCTGCGAACCCGCCGCCTTCGCCTCGGCAGCCGACGCAAGGACGGCATCGACGTCCATCAGCTTTTCGGCCTTAAGCCCGCTCTCGGCGAACGCCGACTGCGAGCAATAGCCGCAATCCTCCGGGCAACCACCGGTCTTGATCGACAGGAGCGTGCAGAGCTGCACCTCCCCCGCGGCGTGATGCGCGCGGTGCGTTTCGGCGGCGCGGAACAGCAATTCGGTGAACGGCAGGTCGAAGAGGTCCGCGATCTCGGGGCGGGTCCAGTCGGTACGGGTCATGGAAATCACATCCGGAAGACGCCGAACTGCGGGCGGTCCGCAATCGGCGCGTTGAGGCAGGCGGCGAGCGCGAGGCCGAGGACGTCGCGGGTCTGGGCGGGGTCGATGATGCCGTCGTCCCACAGCCGCGCGGTGGCGTGCCAGGGGTTGCCCTGCGCCTCGTAATCCTCGCGGATCGGGGCCTTGAAGGCTTCGGCTTCTTCCGGTGACCATTTGTCGGCATCGCGGTGGACGGTGGCCAGCACGCTTGCCGCCTGCTCGCCGCCCATCACGCTGATCCGGCTGTTGGGCCAACTGAACAGGAAGCGCGGCGAATAAGCGCGGCCGCACATGCCGTAATTGCCCGCGCCGAAGCTGCCGCCGATCAGTACGGTGATCTTGGGCACCTGCGCGGTGGCGACGGCGGTGACGAGCTTGGCGCCATGCTTGGCGATGCCTTCGGCCTCGAACTTGCCGCCGACCATGAAGCCCGAGATGTTCTGGAGAAACAGCAACGGCACGCGGCGCTGGCAGGCGAGCTCGATGAAATGCGCGCCCTTGACCGCGCTTTCGCTGAACAGGACGCCGTTATTGGCGAGGATGGCGACCGGCGACCCATGGATATGCGCGAAGCCGGTGACGAGGGTGGTGCCGTAGAGCGGTTTGAACTCGTGAAATTCGCTAGCGTCGACGAGCCGCGCGATGACCTCGTGCACGTCATAGGGCGCCCGGACGTCTTCGGGGACGATGCCGTAAAGCTCGGCCGGATCGTAAGCGGGATCGCGCGGTTCGATCCCTTCCAATTCCGCATCTTGCGACTGGAAGGTGCTGACGATGTCGCGGACGATCGACAGCGCATGCTCGTCATTGTCGGCGAGGTGATCGACCACGCCCGACTTGCGCGCATGAAGGTCGCCGCCGCCAAGATCCTCGGCGCTGATCTCCTCGCCGGTCGCGGCCTTCACCAGCGGCGGGCCACCGAGGAAGATGGTGCCTTGGTTGGCGACGATCACGCTTTCATCGCTCATCGCCGGCACATAAGCGCCGCCCGCGGTGCACGACCCCATCACGCAAGCGATCTGCGGGATGCCAAGCGCGCTCATGTTGGCCTGGTTGAAGAAGATCCGGCCGAAATGGTCGCGGTCGGGAAACACCTCGGCCTGATGCGGCAGGTTGGCGCCGCCCGAATCCACCAGATAGATGCACGGCAGGCGGTTGGCCTCGGCGATTTCCTGGGCGCGGAGGTGCTTCTTGACCGTCAGCGGATAATAGGTGCCGCCCTTCACCGTGGCGTCGTTGCAGACGATCATCACCTGCCGCCCCGACACCCGCGCGATTCCGCAGATGATGCCGGCGCCCGGCACCTCGCCGTCATACATGTCGCAGGCGGCGAGCTGTCCGATCTCGAGAAACGGCGAGCCCGGATCGAGCAGCCGCTCGACCCGCTCGCGCGGAAGCAATTTGCCGCGCGACACGTGGCGGTCGCGGCTCTTTTCGGTGCCGCCGAGCGCGGCCTTGGCGACGTCGCCGCGCAGCCGCTCGGCCAGCGCGCGGTTATGCGCGGCGCGGGCCTGGAATTCGGCGCTGTCCGGCTGGATCTTGGTATCGAGGCGCGGCGCGCTCATGCGTGTGGCCATCCCGTTTGTCGAAAACACATCTCGCCTCCGCGCCTAGCGGCCCCTCGCCCGCTTGCAAAGCCGATCGGGGAGTCGCGGCGAGTTCGCGACTGCAGTCCAGATACGAGGTTCTCGATGGCTCGCTCGCCGCTTCCCTGCTAGTCCTGAGCCTGGGCGGATGCGACGTCACCACCGTCGGGGGTAAGCAGACCGAAACGGCCGCGGCACAACCGGGCACGGCGCTCGGGATCAATCCGCGGGCGATCAACAAGTCGGTGCTACCTGGCGACGATTTCTACCGATATGCCAACGCCGAGTGGGTGAAGACCGCCGAAATCCCCGCCGACCGTTCCAGCATCGGCGCGTTCTCCATCGCCGATCAGGTCCGCGAGAGAAACCCGAGCACTAAGGTCCAAGAGCAGCCTAAAGGTCTGGTAAGCCCCTCCCCGCGCCCCACCGGATGAGCTAGCAGGTCGTCCCATGCCGACGATCCTGCTGCTCATCTGCTCCAACATCTTCATGACCGCTGCCTGGTACTGGCATCTGAAAGGCGGGATGAGCAAACCAATCCTGCTGGTGATCTTCATCAGCTGGAGCATCGCGCTGGTCGAATATTGCTTCGCAGTGCCAGCCAACCGGATCGGCTATGCCAACGGCTGGAGCGGCGCGCAGCTCAAGATCGCGCAAGAGGCGATCACGCTGATCGTGTTCGGCGGGTTCATGGTGACGGTGCTCGGCGAGCCGCTGCATTGGCGGCACTTCGCTGCGTTCGCCTGCATCATGGCCGCGGTGGGGTTCATGTTCGGCGGCAAGTAATCCGCAACCGCGACTCCCGGCGGACGTTCACCTTCCGACAAAGAATTGGAGATGGACATGTACGTACAGGTGAACCGCGACAATCAGATGGAAGATCGCGAAGCCGATCTCGACGCGGTCGAGCGCATGGTCACCGATCGCTTGGGCCGCATCACCGACAAGGTCACCCGCGCGGAAGTTCATCTCGGCCACGTCAAGGAGAGCCGGGGCAACAATCCGGAGTATCGCTGCATGGTCGAAGTCAGGCCTGAAAATCTGGCGCCGGTCGCGGCGAGCGCCGAGGGAGGCGAGGTCGAGACGGTGGTCCGTTCGGCCTGCGACAAGGTGCTGAACGCCTATGACAAGGTTGTGGGCAAGCAGGCCGCCCGCTAGCCTTCGCGCAATCGCGCAAGGAGCGACTGGTGGGCTATCGCGGACACTTCTCGACCGACGGGCGCGTCACCTGGGAAGATCGCTGGGCTCACCTCGCCCGCGCCGAGTGGGTAATGCTCGTCGTGGGGGTGCTGAACTTCGTCGCCCTCTTCGCCCTCTCGATGTGGCTCGGAGGCGACGCAGTCAGTGGCAAGATCGAAGACGGCCGTTATTTCGTCGGCAATCGTGGTCGCTATCACGAGGTCAGTGCGGAGGTGTATCACGCCAGCCTGCTGCACGTGAGGAGCGTGCTGATCACATTCCCGCTCTTGATCTATGCCTCTTTCCGAGGCCAGCTCAGGGCGAAGCGGGCGCTCGACCCCGAAACTTAGGCCCCGATCAGCTCCCGCCCGATCAGCATGCGGCGGATTTCGTTGGTTCCCGCGCCAATGTCGAGCAGCTTGGCGTCGCGCATGAAGCGTTCGACCGGCCAGTCCTTGGTATAGCCCGCGCCGCCCAGTGCCTGGACCGCTTCGCCCGCGACCTTGAACGCGCTCTCGCTCGCCAGCAGGATCGCGCCTGCCGCATCGAAGCGGGTGGTCTTGCCGGCGTCGCACGCCTTGGCGACCTGGTAGACATAGGCGCGGGCCGAATTCAGCGCGACATACATGTCGGCGATCTTGGCCTGCATCAGCTGCTGTGCGCCGATCGGACGCCCAAACTGCACCCGTTCGCGGACGAACGGCAGCACGACATCGAGGCACGCCTGCATGATGCCGAGCTGGATGCCCGCCAGCACCGTGCGCTCATAATCTAGGCCACTCATCAGCACGCCGACGCCGCCATTCTCGGGGCCCATGATGTTCTCGGCCGGAACGAAGCAATCGTCGAACACCAGCTCGGACGTGGGCGAGCCGCGCATGCCGACCTTGTCGATCTTCTGGCCGATGGAGAAACCATCCATGCCCTTTTCGATCAGAAAGGTGGTGATGCCCCGGCTGCCCGCGTCGGGCGTGGTTTTGGCATAGACCACCAGCACATCGGCATAAGCGCCGTTGGTGATCCAGAATTTGGTGCCATTGAGGCGATAACCGTTGCCCGATTTCTCGGCCTTCAGCTTCATCGACACGACGTCCGAACCCGCGCCGGCCTCACTCATCGCCAGCGCACCGACCTTGGTGCCGTCGATCAGGCCGGGGAGATATTTCTTCTTCTGCTCATCGTTCGCCCAGCGGCGGATTTGATTGACGCACAGGTTCGAATGCGCGCCGTAGCTGAGGCCCACCGAGGCCGAGGCGCGGGCGACTTCTTCCTGCGCGACGACATGCTCGAGATAGCCGAGGCCCAGCCCGCCCCATTCTTCCTCGACGGTAATGCCGTGCAGGCCGAGCTCGCCCATTTCGGGCCACAGTTCGATCGGGAAGCGGTCGTTGTGATCGATCTCCGCCGCGATCGGCTGGATTCGGTCGGTCGCGAAGCGCTGAGTGGATTCGCGGATGGTGTCGGCCATTTCGCCGAGGTCGAAGTCGAGGGTCGGTGCGGACATGCGATCGGCGTTACAGAGGCCTCAAGGCTTGGACAAGGCAGCCCGAATGCCTATTGCAGTGCAACATCTTTCTCACGGAGTCCGCAGTCATGGCCACCGCATCCGATAACGTCGTCATTCTCTCTTACGCGCGCACCCCGATGGGTGCGATGCAGGGGGCGCTGGCCGATGTCAGCGCGACCGATCTCGGCGCCACCGCGGTGAAAGCGGCGGTCGAGCGGGCCGGAGTTGAAGGCGGCGACATCGACCGCATCTACATGGGCTGCGTGCTTCCGGCAGGCCTCGGCCAAGCTCCGGCGCGTCAGGCGGCGATCAAGGCGGGCCTTCCGACCAGCGTCCAGGCGACCACCGTCAACAAGGTCTGCGGCTCGGGCATGCAGACGGTGATCATGGGCGCCGAAGCGATCGCCACGGGCAATGCCGACCTCATCGTCGCGGGCGGCATGGAGAGCATGACCAACGCGCCTTACCTGCTCAAGAAGCACCGCAGCGGCGCGCGGATCGGCCACGACAAGATCTACGACCACATGTTCCTCGACGGGCTGGAAGACGCCTACGAGGAAGGCCGCGCGATGGGCAGCTTCGCGCAGGCCACCGCCAACGATTATCAGCTGACCCGTCAGGGCATGGACGCTTACGCGATCGAAAGCCTCAACCGCGCCAAGTCGGCGATCGACAATGGCGGGTTCAAGGACGAGATCGCCCCGGTCACGGTAAAGAGCCGCGCGGGTGAGACGGTAGTCGATACCGACGAGGCACCCGGCCGCGGCCGTCCCGACAAGATCCCGCAATTGAAACCTGCCTTCGACAAGGAAGGCACCATCACCGCCGCGACTAGTTCGTCCATCTCCGACGGCGCTGCCGCCGTGGTGCTGGCGCGCGAGTCGGATGCGGCGGCCAAGGGGCTCACCCCCGTCGCCCGCATCGTCGCCACCGCCGCCCACGCCCAGGCCCCGGCCGAATTCACGATCGCCCCGGTTGGCGCCATCCACAAGGTGCTCGACAAGGCCGGCTGGTCGATAGGCGAGGTCGACCTGTTCGAGGTCAACGAAGCCTTCGCCTGCGTCGCCATGTTCGCGATGAAGGACCTCGGCATCGGCCACGACAAGATCAACGTCCACGGCGGTGCGACCGCGCTGGGTCACCCGATCGGCGCCAGCGGCACCCGCATCATCGTGACGCTGCTCAACGCGCTCAAGCAGAAAGGCCTGAAGCGCGGCATCGCCTCGCTCTGCATTGGCGGCGGCGAAGCGACAGCCGTGGCGGTCGAGCTGGTCTAATCCGTACGGGGCTCTCCGGCCTTAAGTCGGGGAGCCGCTCAGTCCTTGACCGTCTCGCCCGGGTCGACGCCCCAGATGTCGGCGACCTTGATATGACCTTCGCGGGCGCCGAAGGTGATGTGGCACCAGCCCTCGCCGCAATTGTCGATGCGGCCGACGACGCCAGGCTCGGCGAGATAGCGGACGCGGCTGCTTTCGTCGGCCTTGGCGTGAACTGAACGGGGTCCGTTGCCTTTGATTAGAACGGTGCGCTGTTCGGTCAGCAATCGAAACAGCATCCAGCCCCGTGTGCCCTCACTGTCCTGAACCAGCCGCCAATTCTCGTGCCGCCTCAACACCCGCATCGGAAGCCCCTGGCGCTGGTAAAGCCAGACGCCGGGATAATTTTCTCCCGGTCCGGATCGCATCATGGCCTGCCCGCTCTTCAACGAGGCCCAATAAGGGACGGCGCGATCCTGCGCCGCGGCGGGCGCTGCCAGACCCAGCAATGCGATCGCGACCAGCCGCTTCATCACGCGCCCGTCCGGATCCGATCGACGAGCTGCTTCACGGTCGGCACGAAGCCGTTCGAGTAGAAAGGATCGCTCTTGAACCGGAACGCGGCGTGGCCGGCGAACATGAGGTTCTGCTCGACCGGGCCGCCGTGAGCGATGTCCTGGAGCGTTTTCTGGATGCAGAAGCTGCGCGGGTCGGCGAGGCGGCCGGTCGAGTTCTTCTCATTGTCCGACCAACTCGAGAAGCTGCACTGGCTGAGGCAGCCCATGCAGTCGGCCTGGTCCTTGCGGATGATCTTTTCTTCCTCGGGTGTGACGAACACGAGTGTGTCGTCCGGCGTCTTCATCGCCTGGGTATAGCCCGCGCCATACCATTCGCGCGCGTGCTGCAGATCGCCCTTCGTGACCCAGTAATTCTTCTTGGTGCCGATGCCTACGTCGAGCTCGAAGGCGTGATCGCCGACCTGCTCCTTGGTGAAGGCGATCTGCCGTTCGCTGCGCGCTTCCAAATTGCGCAGGAACGGGTTGCGCACCGCCGAGCTGTAGAAGCCCGTCGGCGAAAATTTGTGAAGCAGGACGTCGCCCTCCTCCAGCGTCATCAGCCGCGCCTTCCAGTCGGGCGGGATCGGGCTTTCCTGGGTGAGCAATGGGCGGGTGCCGAACTGAAACATGATCGCGCCCAGCTCAGGATTGTCGATCCAGTCTTCCCATTCGTCCAAACGCCACACGCCGCCCGCCATCACGATCGGCACGGTGTCGGGCACGCCACATTCGCGCATCATCGCGCGCAGCTCGGCGACGCGCGGATAGGGCGCTTGGGGCACGCGCGGATCCTCGGCGTTGCTGAGGCCGTTGTGCCCGCCGGCAAGCCAGGGATCCTCGTAGACCACGCCCGAGAGAAACTCGGCGAACTTGGAATAAGCCCGCTTCCACAGCGCGCGGAAGGCGCGGCCGGAGCTGACGATCGGCAGATACGAAACGCCGTACGAAGCGGCGATCTCGCTCAGCTTGTACGGCATGCCCGCACCGCAGGTGACACCCGCCACCTTGCCCCGGGTGCGTTCCAGCACACCGTGAAGGATTGGCTGCGCGCCGCCCATTTCCCACAGCACGTTGATGTTGATCGCGCCCTTGCCGTCCGACATCTCGTACGCGCGCTCGACCTGCGCGACGGCGCCCTCGATGCCGTATTTGATCAGCTCTTCGTGACGCTCGCGGCGGGTCATGCCGTTATAGACCTGGGGGATGATCCGGCCTTCGGGATCGTAGCTGTCGGCATTGACCGCGCTGACCGTGCCGATGCCGCCGGCGGCCGCCCACGCGCCCGAGCTCATGTGATTGGTCGCCGACACGCCCTTGCCGCCCTCGACCAGCGGCCACACTTCGCGCCCGCGGTAGTTGATCGGCGACAAACCCTTGAACACGTCGGCACTCCCAAAATTTGACGAGAAACAGCGCCTATACTCCGGCGTCCCTCAGCCCCAAACGAAAAAGGGGCCGCCAGGCTGTTCGCCCGACGGCCCCTCCTGCCCGGCTAGCCGCTTAGTAGCGGTAGCCGTAATTGTAGTTGCGGCGGTTGCAGCTGTCCTTGTCGACCTTGCGGCCAAGAAGCGCGCCGACCG
This sequence comes from Sphingomonas kaistensis, assembly GCF_036884275.1. Taxonomy (NCBI): domain Bacteria; kingdom Pseudomonadati; phylum Pseudomonadota; class Alphaproteobacteria; order Sphingomonadales; family Sphingomonadaceae; genus Sphingomonas; species Sphingomonas kaistensis. Next base: position 2,701,625 of record NZ_CP145607.1, read on the forward strand.
CGCCGCCGATGATCGCGCCGGTGGCATTGCTGCCGCCGCGGCGGTTGCCGTAATAATCGTAGCGCTGGCGGCTGCCGGCGATCTTGCTGCCGACCACGGCCCCGGCGACACCGCCGATGATGGTGCCGGTCGTGCCCGAACAGCGGTTGGCGTAGTTCTGGCCGTAATAGCCCTGGCCGCTGTAGCCACGATTATAATTTTCGTACCCGCGCTGATAGCCGTTGTTATAGCCGTAGCCCGGATAATATTGCGCGCTGGCAGCGCCCGGAATCGCGACAAGCGAGGCGGCAGCGGCGGCGAACAGAAACTTCTTCATGAGCAGGGCTCCTTTGCGTTGGAGCCCTTGTGGACGAGTCGCGGTGTCGCTCGCCTGAACCGCATCGTTGGCGTTCGTTCAGCTAACTCAACGAAAAATCGAGCCCGATATCGACCGCCGGTGCCGATTGGGTGATCCGCCCGACCGAGACGTAGGTGACGCCCGTCTCGGCAATCGCGCGGATGGTGTCGAGCCGTACCCCGCCCGACGCTTCGAGCGGCACGCGCCCGGTGACCAGTGCGACCGCTTCGCGCAGCACCGGCGGCGGCATGTTGTCGAGGAGGAGCCGGTCGGCCCCGGCGGCGAGCGCGGGTTCGATCTGCTCGATCCGGTCGACCTCGACCTGGATCGGCAGACTGCTTCCATGAGCGCGGGCGCGGGCGACGGCGGCTTCGACCGAGCCGTTCACCGCGACGTGATTGTCCTTGATCAGCAGCCCGTCGTCCAGCCGCATCCGGTGGTTCTCAGCCCCGCCCATCCGCGCCGCATATTTCTCCAGCACGCGCAGGCCGGGGATGGTCTTGCGCGTATCGAGCAGGATCGCGCCGGTGCCTTGGATCGCATCGACATAGCGACGGGTCAGCGTGGCGATGCCCGACAGGTGCTGCAGCGTGTTCAGCGCCGACCGCTCGGCGGTCAGCATCTTAGCGGCCCCGCCCTCGATCCGCATCAGCACCGTGCCGGCGGGAATGCGGGAGCCGTCGGCGACTTCGAGATCGAGCGTCACCTCGGGATCGAGGCGGCGGAAGAACGCGGCGGCAAGGTCGATGCCCGCGACCACGATCTCCTCGCGGCAATTCATCGTCGCGGTGAAGCGCGCGTCCGCCGGAATGGTCGCGGCGGAGGTGACGTCCCCGCCCTCGCCCATATCCTCGGCAAGCGTGCGGGTGACGAACTCGTCGAGGTCGAAACCGTTGATCATGAAGGGCTCATGGAGCGTGCGCCGCGCAGGCTCAAGCCTCGGCAGGATCGGCCAGGACCTCCGCCCGGTGCCAGGCGTCCCCTTGCTTGACGAAGCGGGTCGGCTCGGCGCTCTCGAATTGGGCGCCGGTCCAGCGCTTGAGGCCAAGCGTGACGGCGCCGGGTTCGACCTCCAGAATGTTGAAGCTCTGCTCCTCCTCGCGCGTGCGAACCGAGGTCGCAGTACCCGCCTGCACCACCAGCGCACCGCCCGCCCGGGTGACGAGATCGCGCGCATGGTGGGTCGAGGCGCGGTGATTGTGTCCGGCGAGCAGCAGGTCGATGCCAAGCTCGTTCACCACGTCCAGCGCCTTTTCCTGCCTGCCGACCGGACGCCCCAGAATGCCCTCGTCGCTGACCGGCAGCGCGAACAGGGGATGATGAGTGACCAGCACCTTCAAGTCACCTTTCGGCGCTTCTTCGAAATGCTTGCAGACGAAATCGCGCTGCTCCGAATTGATCCGCCCGTCCTTGATCGTCAGCGACCGCGCGGTGTTGAGGCCGAGCACCGACACGCCATCGAGCTGGTGCCAGGGGCAAAGCGTCTCATCGATATATTTCTTGTAGCGGCCGAGCGGCGACAGGAAGCGGCGGAAGACGTCGTACAACGGAACATCGTGATTGCCCGGCACCGCCAGCATTTCGTGGCCCGCGTCGCGCAGTTTTTCGAGGAAGGCGCACGCCTGCTGATATTGTTCGGTCTTGGCCCGCTGCGTAAAATCGCCGCTGATGATGACGAGATCGGGAGCGGCGGTGTCGACCTCGGCAAGCACGGCGGCGACGATATTGTCGTCATGCGCGCCGAAGTGCAGGTCGGAAAGATGTACGAGACGGGCCATGGCGACATAAAGCCCTGACGGCGCGGCTTGTTTCGTGCGTGCCCACGATTAGGGTGCCGGGATGGATCGCACCACCGCCAACACCGGCACCCGCGAGGTGTCCGAACGCCTCCGTTTCGATGAAGCCGCGCTGGAAAACTGGCTCCGCGCCAATGTCGCCGGGTTCGCGGGGCCGCTCAGCGTCAGCCAGTTCAAAGGCGGTCAGTCGAACCCGACCTACAAGCTCGACACGCCCGCCGCCTCCTACGTCCTGCGCCGCAAGCCGCCCGGCAAGACGCTGCCGGGCGCGCATGCGGTGGACCGCGAATATAAGGTCATGGCGGCGCTCGGGAGCCAGGGCTTCCCGGTCCCCCGCGTCCACGGGCTGTGCGAGGACGAGGGCGTCATCGGCACCGCCTTCTTCGTCATGGACATGGTGCCGGGACGGATCGTGTGGGAAGCGCAATTCCCCGGCCTGTCGCCCGGCAGCAGGGCCGCGCACTTCGATGCGATGAATGCGACCATCGCGCAGCTACACAACTATGATCCGGCGGCGATCGGTCTTGGCGATTATGGCAAGGCGGGCGGGTTCGTCGAACGGCAGGTGGCGCGCTGGTCCAAGCAATATCTCGGCGACGTGGAGGCCGGCCGCAACGCCGACATGGACCGGCTGGTCGACTGGCTGGGCAAGCATGTGCCCGCCGACAGCGGCGACAGCCGCGTCATCCACGGAGACTTTCGCTGCGACAACATGATCTTCGATGCCGAGCAGCCGCAGGTCCGCGCGGTACTCGACTGGGAGCTGTCGACCCTCGGCGATCCCGAAAGCGACTTCGTCTATCATTGCATGATGTACCGGATGCCCGCCGGGCTGTTCACCGGTCTCGCCGGGCTCGACCTCCCCGCCCTCGGCATCCCGAGCGAAGACGATTATGTCGCCGCTTATTGCCGCCGCACGGGGCGCGCCAGCATCCCTGCCTACGACTATCTGATGGTGTTCAACCTGTTCCGGCTAGGCGCCATCATCCACGGCATCAAGGGCCGGCTCGCCCGCGGCAATGCGTCGAGCGCGCATGCGGAAGCGACTGTGGCGGCGCTGGAGCCGCTCGCCGCGCTGGCGTGGAAGCAGGCCGAGACTGCGCGGCTTTGAAAGAAAAAGGCCGCCCCGGCTTGCGCTGGGACGGCCCTTTGTGAGGCTTACTTCACCGGAAAGCCGCGGCGCTTCAGCAGCGCCGTCACGTCCGGATCACGCCCGCGGAACTGGCGGTACGCCTCGGCGCGATCGGTCTGGTTGCCGGTCGACAGCAAAATCGTCCGGAAGCGATCGGCGATCTGCTTGTTGAACGGATCGCCCGTCTCCTCGAACGCCGCCCAAGTGTCGGCGTCCATCGTTTCCGACCACAGATAGCTGTAATAGCCCGCCGAATAGGCGTCCGAGCTGAACAGGTGCCCGAATTGCGGCAGACGGTGCCGCATGGTCATTTCCTTGGGCATGCCAAGCTCGGTCAAGGTGTTCCGCTCGAAGGTGTCGGCATTCACCACGCCGCCAGGCTGCAGGTGCAGCTTCATGTCGACCAGCGCGGAGGACAGATATTCCACCGTCTGGAAGCCCTGACCGAAGGTGTCGGCGCGCTCGATCTTGTCGACCAATCTCTTCGGCATCGGCTGCTTGGTCTGATAATGCAGCGCGAAGCGGTCGAGGATCGGCCGGGTCAGCAGCCAATTCTCGTTCACCTGGCTCGGATATTCCACGAAATCGCGCTGGGCGCCATTGAAGCTCGGATAGCGCACATCCGACAGCAGGTAATGGATAGCGTGCCCGAACTCGTGGAACAGGGTCGAGGCATCGTCGAGGCTGACCAGCACCGGCTGACCCGCTTCGGGCTTGTTGAAATTGTTGTTGTTGCTGACCAGCGCCGGGTCACGGCCGGTCAGATCGCTCGGCAGGCGATAGCTCGTCATCCACGCGCCCGAGCGCTTGCCCTCGCGGCCGTAGGTATCGAGGTAGAACAGGCCTACCGGCTTGCCGAGACGGGTCACCTCGAAGGTCCGGACGTCCGGATGGAAGACCGGGACGCTGCCGGTGTTTTCCTTGAATTGCAGGTCGTACAGGCGGCCCGCGCTGTAGAACATGCCCTGCACGAGGTTATCCAGCTGGAAGTAGGGTTTGATCTCCTCTTCCGACAGGTCGTACTTGGCCTTGCGCACCTTCTCGTTGAGGAAGCGCGTGTCCCACGGCTCGATCGTCCGGATGCCGGCCGCGCGGGCGAACGGCCGCATGTCGGCGATCTCTTCCTTGGCGCGGGCGACGGCGGCCGGCCACACCCGCATCATCAGGTCCATCGCCCGGTCGGGCTTCTTGGCCATGGTGTCCTGCATCCGCCAGTGGGCATGCGTCGGGAAGCCGAGCAGCTTGGCGCGGTCGGCGCGCAGCTTCACGATCTGGCTGATCAAGCCGTTGGTGTCGTTGGCATTGCCGTTGTCGCCGCGGTTGACGAACGCGGTCCACACCTTCTCGCGAAGCGCGCGATTGGTGCCGAACGTCTGCACCGGCTCGAATGCCGAACGGGTGTTGCGGATGGCATAGGTGCCCGCGGGCAGGCCCTTGTCCTTCGCCACCGAGGCGGCGGCCGCCTTGATGTCGGCAGGAACGCCGGCCATTTCGGCCTCGGTTGCCTGGATGAAGGTGCCTTCGTCAGCCAGCAGCTTGGCATTGAATTCGCTGAAAAGCGAAGCGAGCTGCTGGTTATAGCCCGACAATTGCTGCTTCTGCGTCGCGTCGAGCTTGGCGCCATTGCGCACGAAGCTTTCGTAGGTGCGGGTCAGCAGGCGGTCCTGCACCGCGTCGAGGCCGAGGCCCGCGCGATTGTTGTAGAGCGTCTCGATGCGGGCGAAGAGCTTGGGATCAAGCGTGATCTCGTCACCCGCCGCCGACAGCTTGGGGCTCCACTCCTTGTCGAGCGCCTGGATCTCGGGCGTCGACAGATTGTCGGTGTAGACCCCGAACACACTGGTCACGCGGTCCAGCCGTTCACCGGCCTTTTGCATCGCTTCGACGGTGTTGGCGAAGGTTGGCGCCTCGGGATTGTCGGCGATGGCGCGATATTCGCGGCGCTGCTCGTCGATCGCGAAGGTCAGTGCCTCGGGGAAGTCGCTGACCTTGACCTTGTCCCACGGCACAACGCCGCCATAGGGGCCGGTCCATTCGGCCAGCAGCACATTGTCCGGCACCGCGGGCGCGGCCGCGACCGGCGCGGCGTCGGCGACGGCGGACGGGGTCGCGGCGGGCTCAGCGGCCGGCACGGTGGCACAGCCCGCGAGCAGCAGAAGGGAAGAACCGGCGAGAAGGGCAGACTTCAGCATCAACGAGAAACCTCATGGTGATTGCAAAGGTGTCACTGCCGCCCTTGCGCTGACAGGCCAAGGGGGCAATCGACGGATGGAGGAACATGGGGCGTGTCTTATCAGGCGGCCGCTGAACCCTGCATGGCCAAGTCCTTGATCAGGAAAGAAGAAAGCTCGCCAGCGGAAGCAACAGTTTGACGTCCACCGCAACGCCGGCGTCGCGGCGGTCTGCGACGAAATCGGCCAGCTCGTGCTTTGGGACGAGGTGGACCGTAATGTCTTCCTCTCCCGCGACTCCCCCGCCCGCCCCGATCCGGCGAACGCCATGGGCGCGGACCAGGGTGAAGCTTTCGCTGAGCATTCCGGGCGAAGCGTGGAAATCGCCCAGCCGCTCGACGTGGCTTGCGGTGAAGCCGGTTTCTTCCTCCAGCTCCTTGATTGCAGTGTCCTCGACGCCCGCGCCGTCGCCATGATCGCCGACCAAGCCGGCCGGAAGCTCGAGACACGGGCCGCCAAGCGGCGCGCGGGCCTGCTCGACCAGGATCCAGCAGCCGTCATGCTCGGCCAGCACGACCACCGCGCGAATGCCTCGGACCCGCCCGGCATATTCCCACCGACCCTTGCGCTGCACCTGGACGAAGCGCCCCGCCCACATCGTTTCGGGCGGCAGGTCGAGGTCGGGATCGCGGCTCACAGCTCGATCAATTTGTCGGGTATCTCGTTAAAGTCCTCGCTAGTCCTGGGGAAATGGCGGGTCAGCACCGCGCCCACTTCCTCCACCGCCAGCGCGAGGCCGTCGCCGGGCCGCCCCGCCTTGATCTCGCCGATCAGCTCGGCCATCGCATCGCCCCAACATTCGGGCGTGGTGACCTTGGTCACCGCTTCGTCTGCGACGATCTCGGCGCGATGCTCGGCCAGGCTGAGGTAGATGAGCACCGCCGTGCGCCCGACGGTGCGGCTTTCGGCCGCGGCGCGGAACAAGGCAATGGCGCGGCGGCGAACCCGGCGCCCCTTGGTCGCGCCGGGGGTCAGCGCCACCCGGATCGCCTGCGGCTTGAGGACCAACAGCGTCAGCAGAAAGCCGAGCACCGCCAGTACCATCGCCGCGAACAGCACTTCGCCTGCGCTGGCGGTTTCGCCCCAGCCGAACAATGCCTCCCACAAGCTGGCAAGACCCGCTGCCTGCCACGCGGAGAGCGCAAGCACGCCGATCATCACCGCCACCGCCCAGTGCAAGGCGACATCATGATAGCTGTCGCTGTCGGCCGACACGATGGTCAGGATCTCGCCGTCGCTGCTCGCTTCGGCCGCGGCGATCGCTTCGCTGACCTTGCGATGGTCCTCCGGTTGCAGGCTGAGAGTCACCATGAGCCCGACGCTCCGCCGCCGCCGAAGCTTCCGCCGCCGCCGGAGAAGCCGCCGCCGCCGCCAAAGCCGCCGCCCCCGCCACCGAAGCCGCCGAAACCACCGCCGCCGCCGTTACGCGACGCACGGCTGATCGCATCGAGCCCCCACAGCACGACCATCGGATCGATCCCCCCGCCCCGCCGCCGCTTGCCGCGATATTTGCGGCCCTGCGATCGCCGCGCGAAGCTCAAAAAGACGAAGGCGACTACGAGGCCCCAGAAAACCAACGGCACGAAGCCTGCGCCATCGCCGGAGCGCCGAGTATTCGCCGAACTGGCCTCGGCCTCCTGAACGCGCTTGGCCGCCTCCGCAGGCGGAAGTCGCATCTGCTCAGCGATCGCATCGACGCCAGCATCGATCCCGCCCGGGAAATCCCCTTCCTTGAAGCGCGGCGTGATCGCGTTGCGAATGATGACGCTCGAGAGGGCATCCGTCAGGAAGACGCGCGCGCCATAACCGGTCTCGATCCGCACCTTGCGTTCGTTGGGAGCGACAATGAGAAGAACGCCGTCGTCTTCCTCCTTCGACCCGATCCCCCACTCTCGGCCGAGCCGGTAGCCGTAATCCTCGATCGTCCGGCCTTCGAGGCTGGGCAAGGTCGCGACAACGAGTTGCCGTCCGCTCTGCTGCTCCAGCGCGGCAAGCTTCTGCGTGAGCGCGGCCTCTTGCGCCGGATCGAGGAGATTGGCGTTATCGACGACCTGGCCGGTCAGCGTCGGAAACGTCTGCGCAGCGATTGGCTGCGAAGCCAGCATCAGCAACAGCAAAACGAAAAGACGGCGGATCATGATGCGTCTCGGACGATGCCGATGGCGGCCCTGATGGCCTCAGCCGGCTGCTCAGCGCGAAGATGATCCAGCATCGCTGTCGCGATGCGAGCCTTTTGCTCCGGTGCAAGCGCTCCCTCGACCCGAACGGTCGTCGCCTCGGGATCGACCATCAGAACCAGGTCGCTGCCGGAAGGTCGGCCAGCCACTGCCCACCCGAGATGCTCCAGGCTCTCGCCCGAGGCAGGTCGGGCGAGCACCACAGTCATGCGCGGCCCGCCGGCTTGATTGAGGTCGCGCAGTTCCATCGCGAGATCGCGCATTTGCGTCGGCCGTAATGCTCCCGCCTCATCAATGATCTTCCCTGTCGCGGAGGGTTTGGGCGGATTGGCAGGCTGCTCATCGGGGCGCGTGCTGGCCACGACCTGCCCATCATCCGTCACGGTCCACGACGATGTTTCTTCCGACTGCCTCACTTCGCAGCCGGTAAGGAACACGGCGAAGATCGCCGCAAAGGGGAGCAGCCGCACCTTATTGCGCGTTGAAATTGACCGTAGGCGCATTCTGCGCGGCCGCCGCGGCCTCGAAGGGGACCTTGGGCTTGGCGCCGTAGAAGATCTTCGCGCCCACCGCGTCGGGGAAGGTGCGAATGCGCGTGTTATACCCCTGCACCGCCTCGTTGTAATCGCGGCGAGCGACGAGAATGCTATTTTCCGTGCCCTCGATCTGGCTCTGCAGCGTCAGAAAGTTCTGGTTGGTCTTGAGCTCGGGATAAGCTTCCTGCAGCCGCTGAAGGCTCAGCGTGATGCGGTTCTGCGCGTCGTTGAAGGCGCCGACCTTGGCCGGGTCCGACAGGTCGCCGGGGCTGAGCTGGATACGGTTGGCGCCGGCGCGCGCCTCGGTCACTTCGACCAGCACGCTTTTTTCCTGCTGCGCGGCGCCCTTCACCGTGTTCACCAGATTGGGAATGAGGTCGGACCGGCGCTGATATTCGCTCTGCAGGTCGCCCCACTTGGCGTTGACGTTTTCCTCGGCGGTCGGAACTGAGTTCAGGCCGCATCCGGCCAGCGAAAAAGCGGCGAGCGGCGCAAGGAGGCCGAGGCGGCGAAGAGTCGTCATGGTCGTCATTCCCCCGAAAGTCGTTTGCTGGTGCGTTACGTAGGTGGGACACCGGCGCGCCGCAATGGGTTCGCGCGCAAGTCGCCGCAGCATCGACCGTGAAGGAAGGGAAAGTGGGGGGCTTCTGTTGCCCGGTGCCCCCCGTACCGCTGGAATCCGATTCTGTTGCCCGGTTCGGTCCAACCGCGCTTAAGCTTTGTAACTTCTGACCGTTAGGCCGTCAGTTACGCAGCAATCGCGAGCGCCTCGTTATCGTTGGCACTTGTGAGAATGACCGTTTTAGGGCCGATCCAAGCCCGCTGGCAGCAAGCACTTTACTGCATCCGTCGATCCTGTTTCGCCCCCATCAGCAACGGCGATGATCGTGAAATCTTGGCCGCTGCTGGTGGAGGCGCCGGGGTACTGCCCCCCGGGTCCGAAATGTTTATTTCTACCTACACTCTACCAGCATAGCCGGTTGCCCGGCCCGACCAATGTAGGCGTTCGCACACGCCTTTCCAAGAGACTCGTATTGGAACCGAAAGGAAAACACTGGCGTTGGGCGCCCTCAAGCGGGTAGGAACCCGTGGGTCACAAGAACCATAAGGGGAGTGTACACCATGAAGAAGCTTTCGTTCGCGCTGGTTGGCGCTGCTGCTCTCGCTCTCGCCGCTTGCGGCGGCAAGGGCGATGATTCGCTCGGCGACAACGTCAACGACAACTACGAAGCCGCCGCCGACAACCTGGAAGCGATGGCTGCCAACACCACCAACTCGGCTGAAGCCGCGAGCCTCGAAAACCAGGCCGACGCCCTCGAAGCCGAAGGCGATCGCAAGGAAGAGGCGATCGACGACGCCGACGTCAACGCCGCTAACGGCGCTGCTGCGACTGCCGCCGTCAACGCGATGTAATCAAGCGCGCAAGCGTTTGATGGATCGGGCCGGTCTCCCCAACGGGAGGCCGGCCTTTTCTTTTGCCCCCCGCCGCCTCATCTCGGGCGCCATGAGCGACAACGAGGCCATTCCCGCCGCGACCCTGGTCGTCCTGCGCGACCGCGAGGCGGGACCGCCCGAGATGCTGATGGTCGAGCGGCCGCGAACCATGGCCTTTGCCGGCGGCGCGATGGTGTTTCCGGGCGGGCGAATCGATCCCGCCGATTGGGCCGACGTCGATTCGCTGGATCGGGCCGCGGCCCGCGCAGCCGTGCGCGAGACGGCGGAGGAAACCGGGCTGGACGTGACAATCGACACCTTGGTCCCCTTCGCGCGCTGGCGGCCCGACAACGTCCGCCACCGCCGCTTCGACACCTTTTTCTTTCTCGCCCCCTGCCCTGCCGACGCCGGACCGCTCCGCCCGCAACCGGGCGAATGCGAGCGCGCGTTGTGGACCACGGCCGCCGCGATGCTCGACGACATCGCCGCTGCCCGCGCCGCCGCCATCTTTCCGACCATCCGAAACCTCGAGCGGCTGGCGCAATTCGGCAGCTTCGCCGAAGCCCGCGACCATGCCCTCGCTCATCCGGTGGAAATTATCAGTCCGTGGATCGAGGAGCGCGGCGGCGAGCCGCACCTCGTGATCCCCGACCACCTCGGTTATCCGGTTACGGCCGAAAGACTGGATCGCGCGCTTCGGGCCTGATCCGCGCCCGCCGCGTTAAGGAGCCATGCGCGGCGCGATCCGGATCTTCCTGGCCTTCACGGTCCTGGCCGTCCTCATCATCGAGGGCGCCGCCTGGATGCAGCGGCATCGGCAGGACCTGCCGTGGGCCGAACTCGACCTCACGGAACCACCGGGCCGCTTCACCGCCGCCAAGATCGCCGGACTTGGCGATGACGCACCCCGCTGCCGGGCGTTGCTCGCCGCGGCGGGCAACGAGATGCGTGCTGCCCCCTCGCGCCGTCCGTCCGAAAATTGCGGCTACGAAGACGGTACCTTGCTGTCGCTCACCATGGCCCCCTCGCCCGGCGGGCTCGTCACCAGTTGCCCGGTGGCCGCCGCCCTGAGCGTGTGGGAGCGGCAGGTCGAAGCCGATGCGCAGCGGTTGCTCGGCACCGGCGTGCGCCGCTTCCTCCATGCCGGCAGCTATTCCTGTCGCCGCCTCTACAATCGCGCCGACGGTCCCTTCAGCGAGCATGCCACGGCCGATGCGGTCGATATCCTCGGCTTCGAATTGAACGACGGCCGGCGCATCTCGGTCCTGCGCGACTGGGACGGCCGGCCCGAAGACGCCGCCTTCCTGCGTGCGGCGCGCGACGGGGCGTGCCGGGTATTCAGCACCGTGCTTTCGCCCGATCACAATGCGGCGCACCGCGACCACCTGCACCTCGACACCGCCGACCGCGGCCCCTCGGGCTGGCGCGCCTGCCGCTGAGGCGTCGCCGAGTCGCCCCCGCCATCAACGAAAAGGGGCCCGCCGAACCGGCGAGCCCCTTAGCCAAGTCGAGGTCGCGAGCCGCGCTTACGACAGATGCTTGGACAGGTGCTTGTTCATTTCGAACATGGTGCAGCGGTCCTTGCCGAAGATCTTCTTCAGCTTGTCGTCGGCAACGATTTCGCGCTTATTCTCAGGATTCTGCAGGTTGTTCTTGCGAATGTGATCCCACACCTTGGAAACGACTTCGCTGCGCGGAAGCGGATCCTTGCCGACGATTTCCGCCAGGTCCGGCGACGGCTGAACGGGTCGCGCAAGACCACCCCCTGCCTTACGTCCAGTCCCGCTCGCTTCTTTTGCCATGTGGCCCTCCTGTTGGTTTCGGCACCGAGATAGAGCGCAAAGCGCGCCCCTCTGCAAGAGGTGGTTACGAGAGAGGGGCCGGTCTGTTCCGCAGAGGGAAGGGCACCACGCGATTCGCGCTGTCGTGACCGATGTCCGCGCGGCCGCCGTAGGGCACGCTCGACAGCTCGCACCAGTGCCGCGCGACCGCCTCCAGCTCGGCCCCGAACGGCCGGTCGTTGGCCTTCAGCGCGCAGCGCCCGAGGCGCAGCCGGCGCAGCCTGGCGAAGCCCGGCTGACTGCTGACGTGGAACAGGAACCGGTCGATCCGGTACAGCTCCTCGTCGACTTCCTCGATCAGCAGCTCGGCCCCGCTCATATCGGGCTCGAGCACCGTTCCCATCAGGCTCGACAGCACTACGAGGTTGAAAGCGAAGGCCGGGCCGTCGAGATCGGGCTCCAGCGCGCCGAAATCGTTCTTCGCCAGCCAACGCAGCGTCCGGAGAGCCGCATCCGCGCCGCCTTCGCGCAACACGTCCTGCGCCATCGGCCCGTGCGCCACCGCCAGCCCGGCCTTGTGCAACGCCGCCAGCAGGAACCCACCGTCGCTATAGCCCACGACTCGCTTCCACCGCGCGCCTTCGGGTAGGTCGTCGAGAAGAGCGCCGGCGATACGATTGGAGCCATAGCCGCCACGCGCGAACCACACCCCGTCGATCTCGGGATCGGCAAGCATCTCGCGCAGTGCGCCGAGGCGAACGTGATCGGGCCCGGCAAAATGCCCGTCTTCGAGGAAGCATTGCGGGTGAATGACGAGGCTCGCCCCGACTTCCGCCGCCAATGCCTGCACGCGTTCGGCCGCTTCGACCTTCAACGGGCAGCTCGGCGCCACCACTCCGATCCTCATCGCGCTCTTGCTCCGTTGCCCTTCGCCCAGCTCCTCAATAGGGCGGTCGGCATGACCTCTTCCAGCACCTTCTTCTGCGGCATCGGCGGCAGCGGCATGCTTCCCCTCGCCTGCATCGTCCGCGCGCGCGGCGGCGATGTCGCCGGTTCCGACCGGGCGCTCGATGCCGGCCGGCTCGGTGCCAAGTTCGAATTCCTGAAGGCGCAAGGAATAGCGCTCCACCCGCAGGACGGCAGCGGCCTCGCGCCCGGCATGACTTTGGTCACCTCGGCGGCGGTCGAAGCTACCATCCCCGACGTCGCCCGCGCCAAGGAACTCGGCCTCCCCCACCTCACCCGCCCGCAACTGCTTGCCGAGCTTCTTAACGATGCAAAGACCAGCATCGCGGTGGGTGGGACCTCGGGGAAATCCACCGTCACCGGAATGATCGGCTGGATCCTCCATTGTGCAGGCCGCAAGCCGACGGTGATGAACGGCGCGGTGATGAAGAATTTCGTCTCGCCCGAAACTCCCTTTGCCAGCGCGCTGGTCGGCGACCCCGACCTGTTCGTGAGCGAGGTCGACGAAAGCGACGGCTCGATCGCGCTCTATCGGCCATCGGTCGCGGTGCTAAACAACGTGTCCCTCGACCACAAGGAAATGGACGAGCTGCGTGCGCTGTTCGGGGGCTTCCTCGCGGCGGCGGGGACGGCGGTCGTAAACATGGACGATGCGGAAAGCGCGGCGATCGCACCCGCCGGGGTGATCGGCTTCGGCTTCGACAGCGTCGCTGCCGTGCAAGGGTCAGATCTGTACCTGGCGGCCGATGGCAGTACCTTCGCCGTCACCGTGGGCGACCAGCGGGCCGAGGTGCGCCTCCCCCTCCCCGGGAGGCACAATGCCCTGAACGCACTCGCCGCCATCGCCGCGACCCGTGCGCTGGGCGTGCCCCTCGGCGCCGCCGCTGATGCTCTGAGCTCCTTCCAGGGCCTGAAGCGCCGGTTGGAGACCGTCGGCAACGCGAAAGGGGTCACCGTGATCGACGACTTCGCCCACAACCCCGACAAGATTGCCGCCACCCTCGCCACCCTGACCGCGCGCGACGGCCGACTGCTCGTCATGTTCCAGCCACACGGCTACGGCCCGCTCGCCAAGATGGGCGACGAGCTTGCCGCCACTTTCGCGGAAGGCCTCCGCGACGGGGATGTGCTGGTCCTTTCCGACCCCGTCTACCAGGGCGGCACCGTGGACCGCTCGCGCGGATCGGAATGGTTGGTCGAGGCGGTTCGCACCCAGGGCGGCACGGCCGAGCATCTGCCCGAGCGTCCCGCCATCGCCGCCCGGCTGCTCAAGCTTGCGCGGCCCGGCGACACCATCGCCATCCTCGGCGCGCGTGACGACACGCTGAGCGAATTTGCAGCGGAGCTGGTCGGGAACTTGGGCCTTCGCGACTGATTGATCCGGCCATGGCCAATGGCTGGAAACTCGACCGCGCCGAGCGCGACACCCTGCTCCGCGACCACCCGCCCCGTTATGCCGAGGTTTTGGCCGACCACGTTACCCTCGACGTCCGCAAGAACGAGCCGCCGCACGAGGTCAAAGCCGCGATCGTCGGGCGCACCGATGACGACAAGGGGGTCGAAGCGATGGTGGTGACCATCGACGGCACCGTCGACCGGCCCGACGGCTCGACCTTTCACATAACATGGTCGCTTGGCGAAGGCCGCCGCGCCAAGGAAAGCAACGAGGTGCTGAAGGAGCGCGGGTGGAAGGAGCTCGACCACCCCGTGCCGATCACCCTCACTCCCGCCACGCTGTGATGGCCGAGCCCAGGCTATTTCTCGATTGCGACGGCGTGCTGGCGGATTTCGATGCGGGCGTGCGCAGGCTGCTTGGCACCGATGCCAAGTCGTTTGAAGCGGCGCGCGGCAAAGGCGAGTTCTGGAAGCGCCTCGCCCGCGCCGGCGATTTCTACGCCTCGCTGCCCAAGATGCCCGACGCGGACGAGCTGTTCGACGCGGTCCGGCATCTGAAGCCCACCATCCTCACCGGCCTCCCCATCGGCAAGTGGGCCGCCCCGCAAAAGGTCACCTGGGCGGCCGAGCACTTTCCCGGGGTGCCCATCATCACCTGCATGGCCCGCGACAAGCATCGGCACATGACGGGTGCCGACGTGCTGGTCGACGACAGCGAGCGGCATAGGGACGCGTGGGAAGAAGCGGGCGGGATCTACGTGCTCCACACCAGCGCACGCGACAGCATCGCGCGGCTGGCGGAGATCTATCCGAGCGTCGAAGTCTCCCGCTAAAGCTCGTCATTGCGAGGCGCAAAGCAACGACGCAATCCAGCTGCGGGGCAGTAGATTGCTTCGCTACACTCGCAATGACGAAAGTCGGAAGCGCCTCAGGCGGCATCCGCCATGTCGACCTTCTCGACCCATTCCGGCCAGAAGACGGCTTCGCGGTTCGACCAGCCGGGCGCCGTAGCCGCGCTTTCGCTGATCGATTGCAAGAGCAGCCGGCGGCGATCGGGATGCAAGTGCGGCAGCGCGGCAGCCGCGCAGAACGCCGCCGGCAGCCACGGCCGCGCCGCGGCGCCGAGCAGTCGCTCGTACAGGAAACGGAACGCCGCGAAGTTCGGGATCCGATCCTGCCCGAGATCGAACGCGGTCAGCGTGATCAGCAGGCCCATGAACGGGTCGATGGTGTCGAGCCCACTGTCGTCCGGCACCTGCATCCGCAGCGCGTCGAGCTGCTTGTAGAGCCGGCCCTGCGCGCGGATCGACGCCGCTTCGCCTTCGTCGCGCGCCCAGCAATCAAGCGCGTCCCGGCGGCCAAAGGCGATGTCGAGGCTGCGGCGAATGTAGCGCTGGGTCGCCTTCGGAAACCCGGCAAACTCCTTCATTTCGCTCAGCAGCAACGCTCCACCGGCAGGCTGCGTCGAACGCGTCGTCATGGCACCCAGCTCCTTAACCTCGGACTGGAAGTTATGCCGACACAAGCGTTTCCACTTGCTTAACCATCGACCTAACCCCGGTTCATATTGAAACCGGTTCGGGCGGCGATTGCACGTGCTTATTCGAGCAGCTCCACAAAGTCGGGTAGCTGTCACATCCCTGCAACGGAAGTGATCACTTCTCTGGCGGCGGGTGGCCGCTCAGCCGGGAAAGCCGTTCGAGGGCGCCGGCTTGTCGTTGGAGCCCGGCTGCGAAGTCGAAGGCGGGTCGGACGCATCCATCGATTCATCGCTGCCGACATCTACCTTGGCATCTTCGTTCGTCGGGTCGCGGCGCAGCTTCTTTTCCAGTTCGTGATCCGGATCGCCGCTTTGCACGGCCGGCGGCGCCTCGGTTCCCCTTTGCTCGGTCATTCTGTGATCTTCCTTTCGCCGCGACAACGTTCTCCCCGCCGCGCCCGTTCCCGCTTCGACCAATGACGCCGCCGCTTCGGCAACCGGCAGGCAGGCGGTTGCGCGGTTGCGCGGCGAACGGCACTCTAGGCTGCGATGAACATGTCCCTTCCCAGCGACCGCCTGGTCTTCGGCAGCAATGCGCATTCGCCGCCGCGCTTCGCCGACTGGAAGCTGGCGATGAAGACGATCTTCGGCTTCTGGGCGATCTATTGCGTCACCATCGTCGCCCGCGCCTTTCTTGGCAGCGACCCCGGCACCGTGCTCGCCAACAAGGTGCTGACCGTCTCCCTCGGGATCGTTCTCACCATCCTGCTCTATGCTGCCATTGCCACCGCCAGCCGCGGCCGGTCGATGCGGCGCAAGGCGGTGACGGCCGGCATCGGCTCGCTGATCGCGTCGATCGCGCTCGCCGGCACCCTGGTGATGAGCGAAGGCTCGCTCAAGACCAGCCGCGAGGAGATCCGCATCCAGGCCCGCGACGGCGTGGTGCTGGTGCAAAAAGGCGATCAGGTCCGGATCGAGCGCGGCGCCGCCGACCCGGTCGTGTTCGCCGCCCCGCGCCTCACCGACCTTGGCCAGCGCGAGCAGTTCCGGGTCGCCGCCGATACCGCGGTCGTCTGGCTGTTCTTCTTCGCCGCCTGGTCCGCCGTCTATCTCGCGGCAATGAGCCAGCAGCAGGCGCTCGACCTCCAGAAGCGCGCCGCCGCCGCCGAAAGCGCAGCGCAGCAGGCGCAGGTCCGGGCGTTGCGCTATCAGGTCAATCCGCATTTCCTGTTCAATACGCTGAACAGCCTGTCGAGCCTGGTGATGACCGGTCGCTCGGCCGAAGCGGAGGAGATGATCCTGAAGCTGTCGACCTTTTTCCGCTCCAGCCTCTCGGCCGATCCGACCGCCGACGTCAGCTTGGCCGAGGAGATCCAGCTCCAACGCCTTTATCTCGATATCGAGCAGGTCCGGTTCCCCCGCCGCCTCAATGTCGAGTTCGACGTTCCCGACGCCCTCGCCTCGGCACGCCTGCCTGCGCTGATCCTGCAACCGATCGTCGAGAATGCGATCAAATACGGCCTCGGCAACACCCGCGACAAGGTGACGCTGCGGATCACCGCGGAAGAGCCGCTGCCGGGGCGCCTGCGGATCGAGATCACCAATTTCGGCGGGACCGCGCTCAAGTCGCCGCGCAAGCCTGCCCCGCCCGCCGGAACCAAGGTCGGCCTCGCCAACGTCGCGCAGCGCCTCAGCGCCCGCTTCGGCCGTGCTGCAGGGGTCGAGCATGGGCCGCTGAGCGGGGGCGGCTACAAGGTCGCCCTTACCTTGCCAACGAGCCGCAACGATGGATGAAGCCGCTTTGAAGACACTCGTCGTCGATGACGAACCGCTGGCGACCGAACGGCTGCAACTGCTGCTGGCGCGGATCGGCGGGATCGATCTCGTCGGCACTGCAAGCGACGGCGAAAGCGCGTGCCGCATGGCTGAAGCGCTACGCCCCGATCTTCTGCTGCTCGATATCGCCATGCCGGGCATGGACGGCATCGACGTCGCCCGCGAACTGGGGCGCTCGGGCACCCGGCCGGCGGTGATCTTCGTCACCGCCTTCGACCAGTTCGCCGTTTCGGCCTTCGAGGTCGAGGCGGTCGACTATCTGGTCAAGCCGGTCGATCCCAAGCGGCTCGAGCGCGCCCTGGAGCGCGCCCGCGATCATCTCGCACGGCGCCGCGAGGGCTCAGCTGAAACCGCACCCGCGGCCGGCACCTATCTCGACGAATTCTGGGCCTCCGACCTCAGCGGGCTGGTCCGTATCCGCGCGATCGACATCGACCGGGTATCGGCCGAGCGCGACTACATGCGGCTTCACGTCGGCCCGCGCAGCTGGCTCATCCACCACAGCATGGCCGCGCTCGAAGAAGGGCTCGATCCCGCCGTGTTCGTCCGCCTGCACCGCTCGGCAATCGTGCGCCGCGACTTCATCAGCGGCTTTCAGCGTAATGCCTCGGGCCGATGGATCGCACGGCTGGCGGACGGGACCGAGCAGCCGGTCGGCCGCCTTTACGCCGATTGCGTGCGGGAGATCGCGGGGCGCTAGACCGCGGCCCCGCTGTCTTCCGTCTGCTCCTCCGACACAGCGCCGGTCACCGCCACGTCCAGCACCACGTTGCCCAGCGTGCGGAAGGTGTCGGGAATGGTTTCCAGCGCCAGAAGTAGCGCGAGCGGCTCGATCGGCACGCCGAGTGCGATGCTAATCGGAGCGATCGAGGTGACGAAGCTGATCTGCCCCGGCAGGCTGACCGCGCCGATCGAGGCCATCGCCGCCACCGCGATCCCGGCGATGTAGCCGGTCCAGCTGATCTCCACGCCAAGCCAATGCGCGACATACAGCGCCACGCCGATGTTCATCGCCGGCCCGGTCGCCCGGAACAGCGCCACCGCAAGCGGCAGCACCACGTCCGCATCGCGCTGGGGAATGCGCAGATCGGCGGCGCCTTGCAGCATGGCGGGAAGCGATGCGAGCGACGAGCGGGTAGACAGCGCCACCACCATCGATCCGGTGATCGCCTTGAAAAACCGCCCCGGTGCGTAGCCCGCGACCAGGATCGCGATCCCGAACCCGACGATCGTCAGCACCACGCCCAGCGCCGAGATGATCAGCACATAATGCACCACCGCGCCGAGCGCCGATCCGCCCGCGCCTGCGCCGACCGCAAAGGCCAGCGCCAGCACGCCCACCGGCGCCAGCCACAGCACCCAGCCGATCACTCGCAGCATCGCGTCCGACACTCCTTCGAAGAAACCGAGCACGCCCACCCGCCGCGCCGGCTCGACCTTGGCCAAAGCGAAGGCGAAGATGGCGGTGAAGAAGACCAAGGGGAGGATTTGATCGTTGGCGGCGGCGGCGATGGGATTGGGCGGAATGATGGTCTTGAAGAAATCGGCCACGGTCGGCACCGCGGCCGCGGTCGCGCTCTGGTCGACGCCGGCAAGCCCCGCCTGAAGCGCCTGCGCCGCGGCTTGCGGCAACGGAAACACCGCCAGCAGCGCTGGGGTCATCACCGCCCCGAACACCGCCGAAAAGACATAAAAGCCGACGAACCAGGCCACCGCCTTCGCCGCCAGCCCGCCTGCCCGCGCGGCATCCGCACCGCCGACCACGCCGACCACAAGCAAGGCGACGATCAGCGGGATCACCGTCATCCTCAAGGCGTCGAGCCACAGCCCGCCGATCAGCGCGGCGGCCTGCACCAGCGGCTCCTTCACGCCGTCGCCCATTCCGGCAACCGCGATGCCGAGCACCAGTCCGCCGACCAGCGCGGCCAGCAGCAACAGCGCACTCTTGCCGCCGAGGCCGGCAGGCCGGGCCGTCGGGGCAGCGTTTGCGTCAACCATCCACATTCAACTCCAGGCACGAGCACGCCCGGCCTTGCTAGCGACACCGGGCGGCGACGCAAGCCCGCCTAGAGGTCGCCCCCGCCGATCGTGCCGCAACCGAAAAGCTCGACCGCCCTCTCAGCGGCGTCATTCCAGCTCAAAAACTTCGGTGCCGCGAACCCGCGCCGACTCCGATGCGTTGAGGCCCCATAACTTCATCTTCCAGGAGACATTTCATGATCGGTTCGGACAACAAGGGCACGGGCACGCTCGAAACCCTGACCACCACGCTTATCGACAGCGTCAACGGTTATCGCGATGCCGCCGAAAATGCCGAGGGAACCAAGTTTCAGGAGCTGTTCCGCCGCAACGCCGACGAGCGCAGCCGGATCGCCGAAGAGCTTCGCGCCGAAATCCGCCGTCTCGGCGGCAATGCGCCCGACGACGGCAGCTTCCTTGGCGCCACCCACCAGCGTTTCCTTGACCTCAAGGCGGCGGTGACCGGCCGTGACGACAAGGCGATCATCAATGAGGTCGAGCGCGGCGAGGACTATCTCAAGGAGAAGTTCGAAGCGGCGCTGAACGCCAGCGACCTCGCGCCCGAGACCCGTTCGATCATCGAACGCGCTTATCAGTCGGTGCGCCAGGGCCACGACCAGATCAGCAGCCTGAAGCACGGCCTGGAGGCGTAAGACGATGGGTATCTTCGACAAGATCAAGGGCGCGATCTTCGGCCACAAGGATCCGGGCCCCGGCAATCGCCCGACCATCCCGGCCGGCATGGCCGGCGGTCCGCCGAGCGGGACGCCGCAGCCGACGCAGGGCCAGCCCCTCGGTCAGTCCGGCACGCAGGCGCAAGCCGCTCCCGCGCCGGCCGCACAGGACGTGGATGTCGAGAAGGTGCTGGCCGACATCAGCACCCAGCGCGGCAATCCCGACCTCAACTACAAGACGTCGATCGTCGATCTGATGAAGCTGTTGGGAATCGATTCCAGCCTCGAAAACCGCAAGGAGCTCGCCAAGGAACTCGGCTACGCCGGTGACCTCAACGGCTCGGCGGAGATGAACATCTGGCTGCACAAAGCGACCATGAAGCAGCTCGCTGCCAATGGGGGCCGCGTACCGGCCAGCTTCATCGACTGACCCAAGGCCTCGGCAAAGAACAGGGCGGCAGGGCGAACACCCTGCCGCCCTTTCTTATTGTTCAGGCCGCCGTTTCCAGCGCGGTAAAGGCAACGATCCGCATCTCTGCGTCCCCGTCCGCGGTATAGCCTTGGATCTGCATGTTGGGACGGCAAAGATTGTTCGCCGGAAGCCCGCCCGATTGTCGTTCGAGCACAAAGCAATCCAGCACCTTCCCGCCCGGCGCCACGCGCATCCGTACAAGATCGAAGCCGATGATCTTGAGGCCTGCGCGTTCGAGCTTTGGCCACGGCTCCGCCGCATCGCGCAGCAGACGGGATTCGAACCGCACGCGCAGCGTCCCCTCACCGCCTGCGCTACGCAAGACGGCAATCACCGCGCCGGGCGGCGGGCGGTCCCCGCAGTCCGGGGCTTTTGTTTCCTGAGTGCGCCCGACGCTTTGGGAGAAGGCCGTGCAATTCCGGGGCTTGCCGTCCGCACCGAGAACAAAGCGGATCAGCGCAACGTCGGGCACGACCACGCTTTGCGGCGGCAAGCGCCAAACGATGCGGGCGTTGACCGTATCGATCGACGGCTTGCCCTTCGTGTCGAGCGCAGGAGTGAACTTGGCCCGGCTGCTCATCAAGCGGCACGTCGCCGCGTCGAGCGTTGCCGATCCACTCGACTGGGTGACGGTGCAATCGCTGACCGAGCCATCGGCGGCGACGACAAGCCTGAAGCCGGTCGTCCCCTGCTCTCCCGCCCGGATGGCTTCGGGCGGATAATCGGACGACGTCACGAGCATGCCAAGGGGGAAGCGAGCCCGCGCACCGCCCGGACCGCTTTCAGGAGGCGGCAGCGGAACCGTTGCCGTGATCACCGGCGGTGGCGCCAAGGTTCGAATCAGGGGTGGGCTGTCAGCAACCGGGCGCGTACCCCGCCGGATCGCCGCCCAATCGATGGTCGCGCCAACCTCTCCGGCGACCGGCACCCCCGCCGCGCTCGTGGCCGGCGTGAAACGGGTGCGGCTCCGCAGCAGCCGGCACGTCGTAGCATCGAGCGCGCCGTTGCCGCTGCTGGTCGTAATAGTGCAATTCGCCACCCGCCCATCAGGGCCGACGACGAGAACCACCGACACCGACCGCGCCGCCGACGCGGGGGCGCCTTGCGGATAATCGTCGGGGGAAATGTAACGTTCGAGCGGCCCCCGGCTGACGGGAGGGGTCGCGGCGGGGGCGCTGGCGGCCTGGGCGAAGGCGGCGGCAACGGCAATGACGAACATCGACACTCACTTTTCTTTCGGCCGCTTGAGGCTAGCCGAAGAAAAGCGCGTGTCGAGCAGGGTTCGTCATTTCTTCGACGGATCGTGACCCCAGTTCTTGAGGCTGGCTTCCCACTTCGATCCATCGGGATGCGCCGGCTTCTGCTTCATGTGACGATGGACGTAGCCGGTCACCTTTTTCATGTGCTTGAGATCGTCGTCGGACAGATCGTCGACCTTGGTCCGCAGCAGTTCGACGATCCGCTTGCCCGATTTGTGCCCGACGCTTTCGCCCGAGCCCTTGCCGTCCTCGCCCTTCCAGCCGACGTCCTTGCTTTCGTCGGTGTCGAGCCATTTCTCGAGCTCGGACGGGGTCATGTTGACGGCTTCCTTGAACTCCTTGCGGATCTCGGTGCGTTCTTTGTCGTCGATGGTATCGGCCATGTTTTCTCCTCTTGAGGGGAAGAGAACGCACGAATCCCGCGCTGGTGCGGCTGGCCTTCGGGGCAGGTGGGCACGCGGCCCTACCGCCAAACAGAAATGGGGCCCGGCATTGCTGCCGAGCCCCACTGCGCCGAGCGTGAGATTGCCGGTCTTCGGTTCTTGCCGACACTCCATCCCGAAGGAAAAGCGTCTGCGGTCTACGATCCTTGCGCACTCGCTCAGGCGTCGCGTCGGTCTCGATCGACTGCCCGGTCTCCCGGGCTCTTCCCCGCGGCTTCCGCTCTGGTCCGGCCTTGCGGCCTTTCCGTCGCGTCCACCCGGCTCTGCCAGCGCTTTCCGGATCGATCGGCGCTGGTCCGAAGACCGTTGCTTCCCTCACCGTTCGGCTCCGACGGTCCTGGTCCTCGCCTCCGCTTCGAATTCGCTGCGCTTCGAAGAACGCTGCAACCTTCCAAGCCTCGGTCTCGGTCCTGGACCCGCTTCTCTCGCCTTCCCTGGCAAGCCAGTTCCAGTTTCAAGTCGCCACCAACCGTCCGTTCGCGGCCCTTCTTGGGATCATCGTCTTTCGCGCTGCCCTGACAATCCTTGCGGAATGCCCGGCCTGCGGCGGTGAGACGATCATCTCTTCCGGCGCCTCTTGCCGGCTTCGCTTCGAAGATCCTCCGGTTCGCTCCGTCCGGGCATCCTGGGGAAGCCCAATCATAGCAAAACCGAATTCCACTTCGTCGCCGTGCCGGCGGAGATCGGAAGTTCGTTCCCTTTCCCGCCGCCTGACCCTTGCGGGTCCCTTGGAGGAGAGGGCCGGTTGCCCCCCGATCACCTGATGAAGATGACTCCTTTCGCGAGTCGCGCAAAGCGGAATCTTGGGCGCCCAGCCTGTGGATAACGGGGATATCGGGAGCAAAGGTTTCGGCCCTCGCTGTTGCCGTTCCGTTCTCCCCGTCCTACCTGCTTGGACGTGTCCGAATCCGCCGCCCTGTCGCCCGAGCCCGCCTATCTCGCCAGCCTGAACGCGCCTCAGCGCGAAGCCGTGCTGACGACCGAAGGCCCGGTCCTGGTGCTGGCCGGAGCGGGCACCGGCAAGACCGCCGCGCTGACCGCACGCCTCGCGCACCTCATCGCCACCCGCAAAGCCTGGCCGAGCGAGATCCTGGCGGTCACCTTCACCAACAAGGCCGCGCGCGAGATGCGCGAGCGGATCAGCCGGATCAGCGGCGGCGCGATCGAGGGCATGCCGTGGCTCGGCACCTTTCACTCGATCGCCGCCAAGATGCTCCGCGTCCATGCCGAACTCGCCGGGCTGCAATCGAACTTCACCATCCTTGACACCGACGATCAGCTCCGCCTGATGAAGCAGCTCATCGTCGCGGCCGAGATCGACGAAAAACGCTGGCCCGCGCGCCAATTGTCCGGCCTGATCGACCGCTGGAAAAACAAGGGCCTCACCCCCGAGCAGGTCGACGCGGGTGAATCCGAAGCCTTTGCCAATGGCCGGGGCGCCGACCTCTACAAGCAGTATCAGGACCGGTTGAAGGCGGTGAACGCCTGCGATTTCGGCGACCTGCTGCTGCACATGCTGGTCATCTTCCGCACTCATGAGGACGTGCTGGAACGCTATCGCACCCGCTTCAAATATCTGCTGGTGGACGAATATCAGGACACCAACGCGGTCCAGTATGAGTGGCTCAAGCTTCTTGCCGAACCGCGCCGCAACCTCTGCTGCGTCGGTGACGACGACCAGTCGATCTACTCCTGGCGCGGCGCCGAAGTCGCTAACATCCTCCGCTTCGAGCGCGATTTTCCGGGCGCGGCGGTGATCCGGCTCGAGCAGAATTACCGCTCCACCCCGCATATTCTCGGCGCCGCCTCAGGCCTCATCGCTAACAATTCGGGCCGCCTCGGCAAGGACCTGTGGACCGAGGTCGATACGGGCGAAAAGGTGAAGGTGGTCGGCGTGTGGGACGGCCCGGAGGAAGCCCGCCGCGTCGGCGAAGAGGCCGAACAACACCAACGCCGCGGCAGTCTCAGCGATATCGCCATCCTCGTGCGCGCCCAGTTTCAGACCCGCGAGTTCGAAGAACGCTTCATTGCGATCGGCCTCCCCTACCAGATCGTCGGCGGCTTTCGCTTTTACGAACGCGCCGAAATCCGCGACGCGCTGGCCTATCTGCGCCTGGTGCAAAGTCCGTCCGACGACCTCGCGTTCGAGCGGATCGTCAACACCCCCAAGCGCGGCCTCGGCGACAAGGCGGTGGCCAACATCCACCGCTATGCCCGCGCCTCAGGCCAGCCGCTCCTGCTCGCCGCCGCGCAAATGCTCGATTCGGACGAACTCACCCCGCAGGCCAAGCGCAGCCTCGGCCGCTTCGTCGGCGACTTCGCGCGCTGGCGGCAGATGCACCTGGCCGCGGCCGACACCCCCGCCCCGCTCGGCGCGCCGCCGGCCCATGCCGAGCTCGCCCGACAATTGCTCGACGAAAGTGGCTACACCGCCGCGCTCCAAAACGAGCGCACCGCCGAAGCCACCGGCCGGCTCGAAAATCTCGCCGAACTGACCCGCGCGATGGAGGAGTATGAGAATCTTCCCTCCTTCCTCGAGCATGTCAGCCTGGTCATGGACAATGACGCCGACAAGACCGGCGAGAAGGTCACCATCATGACCATCCACGCCGCCAAGGGGCTCGAATTCCCGATCGTCTATCTCGCCGGGTGGGAAGAAGGTGTGTTCCCTTCGCAGCGCGCGCTCGACGAAGGCGGCACCGCCAGCCTCGAGGAAGAACGCCGGCTCGCCTATGTCGCGATTACCCGGGCGCGGGAAAAGGCGACCATCTTCCACGCCGCCAACCGCCGCATCTATGGCCAGTGGACAAGCTCGATACCGAGCCGCTTCGTCGGCGAACTGCCCAAGGAGCATATCGAGGAAGAGACCACCATGACCGGCGGCGAATCGCTGTGGCGCGCGCAGTGGAGCGAGCATGGCGATCCCTTCGCCCATGTCGCCGCCCAGCGCCCTGACCGCCTGTCGACCCGCGGCCCCGGCTTCGGCCGCGCGGCGCAGACCTTCACCCCCGTTCCCCAGCGCATCGTCGAAGCACGCGCCTCGGCGGTCAGCCTCGGCAACAAGGGCCGCGACGATCTCAGCGTCGGGCAGCGCGTGTTCCACGGCAAGTTCGGCTACGGCGCCATCGCCGCGATCGAGGGCAACAAGCTCGAGATCGATTTCGAGCATGCCGGTCGCAAGCGCGTGCTCGACAGCTTTGTCAGCCTCGGTTGAACGGAACCGCCGCCGCCATCCGCCGGTTTTTCTCGGCATGTCCGAGACCGCCGAAAAGACCGACCCTGCCCTTTGGGAAAAGATCAAGAAGCGGGTCACCGCCGGTGATAAAGGCGGCGACAAGGGCGAATGGTCGGCCCGCAAGGCGCAGCTCGCGGTCGCCGAATATAAGAAAGCCGGCGGCGGCCATCGCGGCAAGAAGAGCGCCGACAACCACCTCGCCGAATGGACCCGCGAGGAATGGGGCACCAAGTCCGGCAAGGAAAGCGGCGAGACCGGCGAACGCTATCTGCCGAAGAAGGCGCGCGAGGCGCTGAGCGACTCCGAATACAAGCGCACCACCGCCAAAAAGCGCGCCGACACCCGCAAGGGCAAACAATTCTCCGCCCAGCCAAAGGACGTCGCGCGCAAGACCTCAGCCGCGCGCCACGGCGAGCCGACCAAGGCCGATCTCATGGCCGAGGCGCGCAAGCAGGACATCAAGGGCCGCTCGACCATGACTAAGGCCGAGCTCCAGAAAGCCCTCGCTTAACGCCGCTGCGGACGTGGCCCGCGCGGGCCCTGCCGCGGCTTCGGCGGACCGCCGCCGGCGGCATGATGCTCGTCCGGACTGGTGCTGGCTTCGACCAGGATGCCGTCCTCGGCCATCGCGGCCGAGTTCTTGCGCAGCGCTTTCACAAAGGTCTGCAATGCGCGCGGGCTGACTTCGAAGAAGCTTTCGGTTGCCGCAACCTTGATCGCGCCGATCTCGGTCCGCGGCACGTGGCCGATGCGGCAGATCAGCGGCAACAGCCATTTGGGATCGCCGCCCTGCCGCCGCCCGGCATTGATCTTGAACCAGCCCGCGCCTTCGAACCCGCCATGACGCGGTCCGTCGTCGCCCGGCCCTTCGAGCAGATCTTCGGGAGCGGGCAGATCGGCATGAAGCCGCGCAACCAGCGCCTGCGCCACGCCCTGCGGCCCAAGCCGGTCGAGCAAAGCGGCGGCCAGGTTGGCGTCGCCCTCGTCCTGCGGCTGCGGCTCGTCGAACTGCGCCAGCAGGCGCGCCCGATCCTGATCGCGGATCGCCTCGGCGCTGGGCACCTCGGTCCATTCGACCGGGATGCGGGCCAGGCGAAGCATGCCCTCGACCCGCCGGCGGCGCATGTTGGGAACGATCAGCACCGCCGTGCCCTTGCGTCCGGCACGGCCGGTGCGGCCTGAGCGGTGCTGCAAGGCTTCCGCATCGCGCGGCAATTCGACGTGGATCACGAGGCTGACGGAAGGAAGATCGATGCCCCGCGCCGCGACGTCGGTCGCGACCAGCACCCGCGCCCGCTTATCGCGCAGCGCCTGGAGCGCACGGTTGCGGTCGGCCTGGCTATGCTCGCCCGACAAGGCGACGGCGGTGAAGCCGCGCTCCGAGAGGCTGCCGTGCAGCCGCCGAACCGCTTCGCGCGTCGCGCAGAACAGGATCGCCGTTTCCGCCTCGTGGAAGCGAAGCAGGTTGACCACCGCGTGCTCTACGTCGGTCGGGCGGACGGTCACCGCCTGATAGGCAATGTCGCCATGCCCGGCGCTGGTCTCGACCGTGCTGATCCGCAACGCGTCGCGCTGGTAACGCCGGGCAAGCGCGACGATCGGTTTGGGCAGGGTGGCGGAAAACAACAAAGTCCGGCGTTCGGCCGGAGCGCCATCGAGGATTTCCTCCAGCTCCTCGCGGAAGCCCATGTCGAGCATCTCGTCGGCTTCGTCGAGCACCACGACCTTGAGGCTCGACAGGTCGAGCGCCCCGCGTTCAAGGTGGTCGCGCAGGCGGCCCGGCGTGCCGACCACGATGTGCGTGCCATTTTCGAGCGCACGGCGCTCGCGCACCGGGTCCATGCCGCCGACGCAGGTCAGCACGCGTCCGCCTGCGGGCTCGTACAGCCACTGCAATTCGGTCGACACCTGCAACGCAAGCTCGCGGGTCGGGGCGATCACCAGCGCCAGCGGCTTTAGCGCAAAGGGCAGCCGCTCGGCCTCGCCCAGCAGGTCGCCGGCCATCGCAAGGCCGAAGGCGACGGTCTTGCCCGACCCGGTGCGGGCGGACACGAGGAGATCGCGGCCCGCCGCTTCGGGCGTGGACACCGCGTCCTGGACTTCGGTCAGCGTTTCATAGCCGCGCGTTTCGAGCGCCCGGGCGAGCGCCGAAGGGAGATGTTCATGAAGCATGGCGCCGCCCATAGGCCGAAACGTTGCGAAAGACCACCGGCGCGGAACCGGGGGCGACTTCCGGGCGCTTCGATGCTCTTTCAAGGAGAGTCATTCCCATGCCCAAAGCCCAGATCACCCGCATGGTCCTTCCCGACCATGAATGCCCATTCGGCCGCCGTGCGCTCGAATTGCTGAACGACAACGGCTTCGAGGTCGAAGAGCATCAGCTCACGACCCGCGAAGAAACCGATGCCTTCAAGGCCGAGCACGGCCTGTCGACCACGCCGCTGATCGTCATCGACGGCGAAACCATCGGCGGGTGCAGCGATCTCGAGAAATTCCTGAGCGCGCACGCCTGATGCAAAAACGTCGTCCCGGCTGAAACCGGGATGACGTTTCCCCTCAAGCCGTCGCCAGCTTGGTTTTCTTCAACGCGTCGAGATGCGCCTGCGGGCCGTCCTTGGCGATTTCGGCTTCATAGCGCGTCTTGGCCTCGGCCAGTTCGACGCCCAGCGCGTCCATGTCGACGCCATGCCGCTTGGCCTGGCTGAAGATGCCGGTCAGCCAGCGCTCTTCCTCGCCGACATGATGCTCGATCTCTTCGCTCAGCACCTTGACCTTGGCTTCGGCATATTCGTCGCCCTTGTCGCTCGCCAGGATCTCGGCGATCAGAACGGTCGCCGCATCATGCTCGACATAGGCTTCCTTGAGCTTGGCTTCGTCGACATGGCCTTCGCACGCCGGATAGAAATGATCGTTCTCGATCTTGGTGTGGACGATCAGCGCGCTAGCGATCTCGGTCGCGATCTTGCGCTTGGCGGCGGCGCTTTCTTCCTTTTCGTATTTCTTGAACAGGTCCTCCACCTCACGGTGGTCGTTCTTGAGCAAGGTGATCGCGTCGGGGGCTTTGTCGGCCATGAGTTCTCTCCGGAATAGATTCAGAAGAGCAAACAGGACGGGCGAGGCGATGGTTCCGGCGCTCTAGCGCCGGTCGCCGTTCCCCACGCTGGCAGTGTCCTCGCTCGCCGGTTCGGGCACCGGGCCGCCTGCCTTGTCGATCTCCATCCAGTCGCGGAACGGCAGGCCGTGGAGCATGTCCATCACCTCGAATTCGAGCCCGCCCGGCTGGCTGGTATTGCTGTTCCACAGCGCCACCACACCACTCTTCATCGCGGGATCGAACAGGATCAGCGAACGATAACCGTTGACCCCGCCGCGATGGCCGACGATCCGCCGCCCGGCATAATCATAGGAGCGCCAGCCGAGGCCATATTGCGCTTCGCCGATCCGCTCGAGGAACTTGCGCAACCGCTGCCGTTCGCCCGGCGTCTTCACCAGCGGCGCGTGAATGGTGTCGAGCAATTTCTGGTCGAGCACCGCGGGCATGCCGCCCATCTGCGCGATCATCCACAAGGACATGTCCTTGATATTGCTGTTGACCCCGCCCGCCGCCGGCACCCGGTAATAAGGCTCCAGTACCTCCAGCGGTCGGCGCCCGACCGTGTGCGGCCGCGCCCAGCTCCTGGCGCTGACCAGCCCCTCGCGGGTCAAGCTCGCGCTGGTCATGCCCAGCGGCCCGAACAACTGCTGCCGCACCGCTTCCTGATACGGGATGCCCGTCGCCCGCGCGACCATGTCGCTCGCCGCGTCGAAGGCGATATTCTGATAGGACCAGCAGGTATCGGGCGGGCAAATGGCGTTGAGGCTGGCAAGCTGTGCCCGCAGGATTTGCGGCGACTGCCCTTCCTCCAGCTTGTTGTCGAGCGCGTTGCGATACAGGCCCAGCCGGTGGCTCAGCACGTCGGTTACGCTGGCACGATACTCGTTGCCGCCCGGAAGCTTCAGCCCCGGCGCATAATTCACCACCGGCGCGTCGAGCCTGATCTTGCCCTGCTCGGCCAGCTTGGCGACCATCGTTCCCGCGACGCCCTTGCTGACCGAAGCCCAGCGGAACACCGTGTCTGGGGTCACCTTCTCGCCCGACCCTTCCAGGGTCTCGCCATAGCCCGACAGAAAGGTGATCCGGCCGTTCTCGACCACGCCGACCGCCAGACCCACCACCGTCGGCTTCTCGGCCAGCCGCTTCAGCCGCGCATCGAGACGCGCATAATCGACCCGCTGGCGCGCGGCCGGCTGGACCTTGGCGAGCTGCAGGCTCGCGGCGCGCACTTGCGCCGCCTTGCTTTCTGCGGTGCCGACGGGCTCGACGACCCGGATGCTGGCAATGGCGGCGCCCATCAACAAGACGGCGCCCGCGCCAGCGATGACGCGCTTCTTCAGTGACCTGTCCTCCCCGCGTCGCGGCTTGGAGCCAAGGGGCGCGGCGCTCAACTGTCCGGTCATGCCAGCTGCGGCGAAGCGAAGCCTGTCAGCGACGAAGCGGCGCAACTCTGGTCAAGAAGAGCCATCGCCATTAAGTCGCAACGTCATGCAGTTCCTGCGAACGCTCTTCTGGGTCGTGCTGGCCGTGTTTCTGGCGATCATCGCCCGCAACAACTGGTTCGACGTGACGATCAACCTGTGGGGCTCACTGCAAGCGGACGTGAAGCTGCCGCTGCTGGTCCTGATCGCGCTTTTGCTCGGCTTCCTGCCGACATTTCTCGTGATGCGCGCGCGGCAATGGCGGCTCGAACGGCGGCTGTCGGTCGCCAATCCCCCGGCCCCGCAGATCGCGCCCACCGTGGCCGCCGCCGACAGGGACTTCGCGCTGTGAGCAATTCGGTCTTCGTCGCCATCGACACGCCCGACCTCGCCGCCGCGCAAGCGCTGGCAAAGGCGGTTGCGCCGCACGTCGGCGGGCTGAAACTCGGCCTTGAATTCTTCGCCGCCAATGGCCCGTCCGGGGTCCGCGCGCTCGGTGAGACCGGGCTTCCGATTTTTCTCGACCTCAAGCTCCACGATATTCCCAACACCGTCGGCAAGGCCGTCGCCGCCCTCGCCCCGCTTTCGCCTGCCGTGCTGACCGTTCACGCCGCCGGTGGCCGCGCCATGCTGGAAGCCGCCAAGGCCGCCGCGCCCGCAGGCTGCAAGGTCGTCGCGGTGACCGTGCTGACCAGCCTCGATTCGGCCGACCTCGCCGACATCGGCGTAACCTCTTCCCCCGCCGAGCAGGTCGAGCGTCTCGCCGACCTCACCCGCCACGCGGGCTGCGACGGGATCGTCTGCTCGGGCGAAGAAGTCGCGGGTGCCGCCGTCCGCTGGCCCGGCGGCACCTTCGTCGTCCCCGGCCTCCGCCCCGCCGGAAGCGACCTCGGCGACCAGAAGCGCGTTCTGACCCCGGCCGACGCCCTCGGCCGAGGCGCCTCCATTCTCGTCATCGGCCGTCCGATCACCGCCGCCGCGGACCCGGCCGAGGCCGCGCGATCCGTCGCGGCTTCCCTCCTCTCACGCCCCGCGCTAACCGCCGGCGCCTGACGTTCTTCCCAAGGACAAACCTATGAGCTGGCTCACCCGGGTCCGTAATTCCATTTCCTTCCTGCCCAAGCGCCAGACTACCGACACGCTCTGGCACAAGTGCAAGAAGTGCGACGCGATGGTCTTCACCAAGGAATGGGAAGACAATCTGCAGGTCTGCCCGCGCTGCGACCATCACGACCGCATCCGCGCCCGCACCCGTTTCGCGCAGCTGTTCGACGAGGGCGAATACACGCTCCTCGCCAGCCCCGACGTGCGCGAGGATCCGCTCAAGTTCCGCGACACCAAGAAATACACCGACCGGATCAAGGCCGCCCGCACCGCGACCGAGGAGAAGGACGCCTTTCTCAACGCCCGCGGCAAGATCGAAGGGCGTGAGGCGATCGTCGGGGTGCAGGACTTCGCCTTCATGGGCGGATCGATGGGCGTGGCGGTCGGATCGGCCCTTGTTGCCGGGATCAAGGCTGCGATCGCCGCCAAGCTGCCTTACATCATCTTCACCGCCGCCGGCGGCGCGCGCATGCAGGAAGGCATTCTGAGCCTGATGCAGATGCCCCGCGCCACCGTCGCGATTGAGATGCTGCGCGATGCGGGCCTCCCCTATATCGTGGTGCTGACCGACCCGACCACCGGCGGCGTCACCGCCAGCTACGCGATGCTCGGCGATGTGCAGCTGGCAGAGCCCGGCGCCCTGATCGGCTTCGCCGGCCAACGCGTCATCGAGCAGACCATCCGCGAAAAGCTGCCCGACGGCTTCCAGCGCGCCGAATATCTGCTCGAGCATGGGATGATCGACATGGTCACCCATCGCCGCGAGTTGCGCGCCACGCTTGGCAGCCTGATCGACTATCTCGCGCCGGCGAGCCAAGCGGCCGCCTGATGGCCGACGGGGCCCGCTCGGACCATCCGGGCGTGCAGGCCGAGCTCGACCGGCTGACGCAGCTTAGCCCGGGCGGCGATCGCCTCGGGCTCGAGCGGATCACCGAGCTGCTGGACCGCCTCGGCAATCCGCAAGCGGCGTTGCCGCCGGTGTTTCATGTCGCCGGGACCAACGGCAAAGGCTCGACCTGCGCGTTCCTGCGCGCCGCGCTCGAAGCCGCGGGCGCGCGCGTCCATGTCTTCACCTCGCCCCACCTCGTCCGCTTCAACGAACGCATCCGCCTCGCCGGCCACCTGATCGACGACGAGGCGCTCGCCGCGCTGCTTGGCGAAGTGCTCGACGCGGGCAGCGACATCGCCCCCAGCTTCTTTGAGGCCACCGCTGCCGCCGCCTTGCTCGCCTTCGCCCGCACCCCCGCCGACGCCCTGGTGCTGGAAGTCGGCATGGGCGGCCGCCTCGACGCGACCAACGTGGTCGAGCGCCCCGCCGTCACCGGAATCGCCGCGCTCGGCCTCGATCACCAGCAATGGCTGGGCGAAAGCTTGGCGGACATCGCGGCCGAGAAAGCCGGCATCGCCAAGGCAGGCGTTCCACTTGTCACGCTCTCGTCTCCGCCCGAAGCCGCCGCTCGAGTCCGCGCTGTCGCACAATCACGCAGCGCGCCATTGTTCGTGCAAGGCGAACACTGGCTTAGCCGCGTCGCCGACGACCGCCTCCATTATCGCGACGCGCAGGGCAGCCTCGACCTCCCCCTCCCCGCGCTCCCAGGCGCGCATCAGGCCGACAACGCCGCGCTGGCCATCGCCATGTTGCGCCATCAGTCGGCACTGGCCATGCCCGACGCCGCCCTCGCCCGCGCCATGCCCGATGTCCGCTGGCCTGCTCGCCTCCAGAAGCTCCGTCCCGGTCCGCTGATCGGCATCCGCGACGTCTGGCTCGACGGCGGCCACAATGCGCAAGCCGCGGCGGTCCTCGCCGCCAGCATCGCCGAGCTTACCGCCGGCCGCCCGCTCCACCTCATCGTCGGTGCGCTCACCACTAAGGATGCTGCCGGCCTCCTCGCCCCCTTCCGGGGCTTGGTGAGCCAAGTCCTCGCCATCGGCTTCGACCACCCGCTGGCGATGACCGCCGACGCCCTCGCCGTCACCGCCACCGCGCAAGGTCTTCCCGCGCACGCCCACGCCGACTTCCGATCCGCTCTGGCCAGCGTGCCGCCCGGTGCCGCGATCCTGATCGCCGGCTCGCTCTACCTCGCCGGCGAGGTCCTCGCCCTCAACGACGAAGCCCCGGACTAGGCCGTATCGCCTTGCGCCGCGCGGGCCGCATCGCCTGCCGGTACCGGCCCGCTCGCCCGCGACTGCCGCCCGGTCCAGCCCTGGCGTGCCCATTCCAGCGCGACAAACCCCACGGCGACCAGCCCGATCGTCGCGGTCAGGTAGAACACCGGCGCATAACCGACCTGATCGATCATCTCGCCCAAGGCCGCCCGGCCGAGCGAGCCGATCAGGAAGGTGAGCGACGACAATAGCGCATATTGCACCGCGCTGAATTCGCGGCTGGTTATCGACGACAGGTAAGCGACGAACGCCGCCCCGGCGAGACCGCCCGCGATATTCTCGCCCGAAATGGCGATCAGCAGCCGGACCATCCGCAGGTCATGCCCGAACGCGTCCAGCCCGAAGGTCCGGGCAAAGGCATCGATATACGGCGCGCCCGACGCCAGGTCAGCATACAGAAGGTTGCTCGCCGCCGCGACGATCGCGCCGATCATCAGGGTCGGCATCCGCCCCACGGTCGCGAACATGATCCCGCCGATCGCGATCCCCGCCATGGTCATGAAAACGCCGAAGATCTTCGACGCGAACGCTACCTCGTCCCCGGTGTACTGCAGTTCCTGAAGATAGAATGGGAAGGCGAAGCTGCCCCAGATATTGTCGGTGATTCGGTAGCTGAGGATCAGCCCCATCACGATGATCACGCCCCAGCCCATGCGGCGCACCAGCTCGGCGAGCGGCAGGATCAGCGCGCCATAGGCATGGTCGGCTGTGCGCTCGAGCCCGCTCGAGGCCGGCACATCGCGCTCCAGCACATAATGCGGCCGCGCCGCCAGCCAGTTGAACACCGCCGCCACGATTGCCGGGATCAGCACGGTCGCGGCAACGATCAGCGGGCCGTAGGTCTTGGTGAAATCGCCGACGCTCGGCGGCTTGCCGGTTGCTGGATCGACCGCGCCGCCCAGCATGTCCGCCATGAACGCGCCCACCGTCCAGATCGCCCACGCCCAGCCGAGCCCGACGATGCCAAGCCCGATCG
The DNA here is from genome assembly GCF_036884275.1 of Sphingomonas kaistensis. Classification (NCBI taxonomy): domain Bacteria; kingdom Pseudomonadati; phylum Pseudomonadota; class Alphaproteobacteria; order Sphingomonadales; family Sphingomonadaceae; genus Sphingomonas; species Sphingomonas kaistensis. Next base: position 2,735,589 of record NZ_CP145607.1, read on the forward strand.
CGCGCAGTTTGGGCGAAATGGCGCCTGCGCGGCGAAGCGCCGATTGCTGTTCTTCGGACGCGGTGCGCGGGGTGTCGGGCGCCAGCAAGGTCGCGATCAGGGTCAGCCCCATGAATACGCCCATCACCGCATAGACCGCCGGCCAGCTCATCCGTTCGGACAACACCAGTGCCAGCGCGCCGCCGATCAGCGCGGCGATGCGGAAGCCGAGCTGGTAGATGGAGGACAGGATCTCGACCGGCGCTTCCTCGTCGGCGACGTCGATCCGCCAAGCGTCGATAACCACGTCCTGCGTCGCCGAGGCGAACGCCCCGATCACCGCGATCAGCGCAAAGGTCCCAAGCGCCAGCCGCGGATCGGACAGCGACAGCCCGAAAAAGGTCAGGGTCAGGATGATCTGGCACAGCAGCAGCCACCCGCGCCGCCGCCCAAGCCGCTCCAGGCCCGGCAAGCGCACCCGGTCGACCAGCGGTGACCACAGGAACTTAAAGGCATAGGCAAGGCCGATCCACGACAGCACGCCGATGGTGGCGAGGTCGATCTGCCATTCGCCAAGCCACGCGTTCAGCGTGCCGATCAGCAGCGTGAAGGGAAGCCCCGCGCCGAACCCGAACGCCAGCATCACCGCCGTCTTGCGATTGGACAGCGCCGTCCTGATCAGCCGCCAGCCCTTGGGCTGCTCCACCTTCGCCGTGTCGTCCGCTGCCGCCGCTGTCGCCAAGGACCGTTCCCTTCCCGCTTCTTGCCCTGTCACTCGTCTAGCAGCCGCATTTCGCCTGAACAGCCCGTGAGTGCTTGCGCCCGCCCGGCCTCAGGCGCAGTCTGCCGCGATGGATGCCCCGGCCAAGTCGATCCGCCCGACCCCCGGCCAGCTCGTTCTTGCCGAACGGCTGGCGGGCGGCGGCGAGATGCTGGGCGACGGGATCGTCCGCCTTCCGGCCAGCGTCTACACCGACCACGCGCGGTTCGAGGCGGAGCGGACACGCCTCTTCGCTCGCCTGCCGCTGGTGCTCGGCCCCTCGGCCATGCTGCCCTCTCCCCGCACCGCAGTCGCGCATGACGGCTATGGGGTCCCGCTGATCGTCAGCCGCGACGAGGATGGCCAGGTCCACATCCTCGCCAATGCCTGCCGCCACCGCGGCACCCGGCTAGTCGAAGGCACCGGCATCGTCCCGGCCAAGCGGATCGTCTGCCCCTACCACGCCTGGGCCTACAGACCCGACGGCGCGCTCGCCGGGCTGCCCCGCGCCGACTGCTTCCCCGGCCTCGACAAAGGCGACATGGGATTGCGCCGCTTCCCCGCCATCGAAAGCGGCGGCCTGATCTGGTTTGCGCAGGACCCCGCCGCCGACTTCGCCTCGGCAGAGGCCCTAGCGCCAGACCTCGATGCCTTCGGCCTTCCCGACCTCCACCTCTACCGTCGCCGCACCCACGAGGTCGCCGCCAACTGGAAGCTGATCGTCGATGCCTTTCTCGAAAGCTATCACGTCCAGCGCCTCCACGCGCAGACCATCGCGCCGTTCTTCGCCGACGGCATCACCGTCGCCGATCGCATCGGCCCACATCAGCGCGCGGCGGTCGGGCGCACCGACTATCTCGGCCGCATCGACCGTGACGACTGGCGCCAGCTGCGGCGGGCGATGACCTTCACCTATCACCTGTTTCCCAACGCCATCCTCGTGATGAGCCCCGACTATCTCAACATCCTCACCTGCTGGCCGCAGGACGTCGGGCACACGGCGGTCGAGGACATCATGCTGATCCCCGCGCCCCCGCGCGACGCGGAAGAAGAGCGGCATTGGGACAAGAGCTGGACCCTGCTCGACGAAGGCACCTTCGCCGCCGAGGATTTCCGCGCCGCCGCGCTCTGTCACTGCGGATTGGCGAGCGGCCTGATCGAAGACATCACGCTCGGCACGCTCGAGCATGGCCTCGCCGAATTCCACGCCATGATCGACACGGCCCTGTCGGACTGATCCTCAGGCGGCGAGCGGCCGGGCGTAAAGGATCACCCCGTCCGGCGCCTTCACCTTGGCTTTGCCGCCGAGGATCTGTTCGACCATCTTCAGCGCCGCTTTCAGCCGCCGCTCGTTATAGGGTTTGCACAACACGCCTAGCGAATTGCCATCGCCCACTTCGGGCGGATTGGCGGTCGCCAGCAACAGGGGAATGCCCCGCGCCTGCGCTTCGGCCGCAAGATCGATGCCGGTGCGCTTGCCCGTCAGTTGGATGTCGCTGAGGATCAGATCGACCCCGCCCTCGGCTTCCTCGCTTTCTTCGGCAGAAGGGGCAGCTTCGCGCTCCAGCACGGCCAGCGCCTCGCGCACGCTATCCACCGTCGCCACGACCGTGTAGCCCGCAGCGGCCACCATGGTCTCGTTGTCGAACGCCACCAGCGGCTCGTCCTCGACGATCAGGATGCGCTTGACGTGACGTTCCCGGGTGCCGAACAGCATCGCATTACCTTCGAAGAGGATTGAATCGTGCCCCCCCAACGACCGACGGGTCCCCGCGGTCCCCGCCCGCCGCAAGGCCCCGCGAAAACTTCTCGTCGTGCCCCGCCCGCCACAGGCGCACGGCCTGCGCGGCCATTTCCGAGCGGCCCGCGAGGCAAGCCGCCCGGACCGCCGCGCGAAACCGGCCCGCAGCGTATCGCCAAGCTGCTGGCCCGCGCCGGCGTCGCCTCGCGCCGCGATATTGAACGGATGATTGAGGAACGCCGGATCGCGCTCGACGGCGAAATCCTGACCACGCCCGCTACCCTGCTCGAAAACCTGCGCGGCGTGACCGTCGACGGCAAGCCCGTCGCTCCGCCCGCCGCGGCCCGGCTATGGCGCTTCTACAAGCCCGCCGGCTGCCTCACCGCCGCCAACGACCCCAAGGGCCGGCCGACCATCTACGACCGCCTGCCGGGCGGCCTGCCGCGGGTCATGCCGGTCGGGCGGCTCGACTATATGACGGAAGGGCTGCTGCTCCTCACCAACGACGGTGAACTGAAGCGCCAGCTAGAGCTTCCCGCCACGGCCGTCGTCCGCCGCTACCGCGCCCGCGCGTTTGGGGAGATCAGCCAGGCCCAGCTCGAGGAGCTTGCCGACGGAATCGAGATCGAGGGCATGCGCTACGGCTCGATCGACGCCAATCTCGAACGCCGTACCGGTGCCAATTGCTGGATCGAACTGGCCCTGACCGAAGGCAAGAACCGCGAAGTCCGCCGCGTGCTCGAACATCTCGGGCTTCAGGTCAGCCGCCTGATCCGGGTCAGCTATGGCCCCTTCACCATGCTCGATCTCGAGCCCGGCCAGGTCGGCGAAGTCCAGCGCGAGGAACTGTTCCGCTTCCGCCAGACGCTGAAGACGCCGGCGACAAAGGATTCGCGCCAGCCCTGATCGCGGGCGGGCACGTTGCCTTTGCGACCTACCCGCGCTATGCGCCCGCCCGCTCCTGCATGGTCATCCCTGGAGGCGTGGGGAGCGGTACAACACTCTTTTTCAAAGGAATGCACGTATGAGCGAACAGCTGACGCTGACCGCCGAAACGCGCGACCGGGCTGGCAAGGGAGCCTCCCGTGAGCTGCGTAACTCGGGCCGAGTCCCCGCCGTTGTCTATGGCGCCAACCAGGAGCCGCTGAGCATCCACGTCGAGGAAAAGGTCCTCGCCAAGATGCTGTCGACCGGCCACTTCATGAACTCGGTCGTGATGATCGACGCCGGCGGCAAGACGACGCGCACCCTTCCCAAGGACGTGCAGTTCCACCCCGTCACCAGCCGCCCGGTCCATGTCGACTTCCTGCGCATCGGTGAGCACAGCAAGGTCACCGTCAACGTGCCCGTGCGCTTCACCGACGAAGAGGAAAGCCCCGGCATCAAGCGCGGCGCCGTGCTTAACATCGTCAAGCACGAGATCGAGCTCGTCTGCGACGCGTCGGAAATCGCCGACGACATCGAAGTCAGCCTCAAGGGCCTCGACGTGGGCGATTCGATCCACATCTCGAACGTCACCCTGCCCGAGGGCGCGACCCCGACCATCACCGACCGCGACTTCACCATCGCGACGATCGTGGCTCCGTCGGCGCTGAAGAGCGACGAGGGTGATACCACCGTCGACGGCGAAGGCGAAGAAGCCGCCGGCGACGCCGAGTAATCGGTTCCTCCCCTCCCGTGTCCGCGCGGGAGGGGAGTTTCCCTTTCGATGCAGATCTGGACCGGCCTCGGTAATCCCGGCGCGCAATATGCGCTGCATCGGCACAATGTCGGCTTCATGGCCGTCGACACCATTGCCGAAATCCACGGCTTCTCGCCCTGGCAGAAGAAGCATCGCGGCCTCATTTCCGAAGGCCGCATCGGCGGGCAGAAGGTTCTGCTGCTCAAGCCTCAGACCTTCATGAACGACAGCGGCGGCTCGGTTCAGCAGGCGCTGCACTTCTACAAACTCGACGTCGACGCGCTCACGGTCCTGCATGACGAGCTCGATCTCGCCCCGATGAAGGTCAAGGTCCGGGTCGGCGGCGGCCTCGCCGGGCACAACGGCCTGCGCTCGATCAACGCCTCGGTCGGGCCCGACTTCCGCCGCGTGCGCATCGGCATCGGCCACCCCGGCCACAAGGACCGGGTGACCGGCCACGTGCTCGGCAATTACGCCAAGAGCGAGATGGAGCCCCTGTCCGACCTGCTCGCCGCCCTCGCCGCCGAAGCCGACTGGCTGGCGAAAGGCGACGATGTCCGTTTCATGAGCGACGTCGCCATGCGGCTGCACCACGACTGACGATGCGCCAGCTCTTCGCCACACCGCTTTACGAAGCCGATCTGAAGTTCGATATCGACGAACTCGCCCACTCGATCCACAGCCTCGCCGAAGACGACGGCGCCGGGCGCCGCTGGGCCAGGGAGCATGGCTACAAGGGCTACACCAGCTACGCCTCGCTAGATGACCTGCCGCGCCGCGACCCCGTCTTCGCCGACCTCGCCAAGGCGCTGACCCGCCATGCCGCAAGCTTCGCCCGCGATCTCGCGTGGGACGTGAAGCCCAAGCTCGACAGCTTGTGGGTCAACAAGCTGAAGCCCGGCGGCCACCACAGCGCGCACATCCACCCGCACTCGATCCTGTCGGGCACGCTTTATGTGGAGATCCCGGACGGCGCCGGCGCAATCCGTTTCGAGGACCCGCGCCTGCCGATGATGATGGCCGCGCCGACCCGCCGCCCCGACGCGCACGAACCGCTGCGCCCCTTCGTCACCGTGCACCCTCGCCCGGGCCAGCTCCTGCTATGGGAAAGCTGGCTGCGTCACGAGGTCCTGCCCGGCACCGCCCGCGGTGAGCGGCTGAGCGTCAGCTTCAACTTCGCCTAAGCGGCCAGCAGCAACCGGTCGCGCCCGCTCCTTTTGGCGCGGTAGAGCGCCTCATCCGCGGCCTTGAGCGCGGCCCCCAGCCCCTCCGGACCCAGCTCCGCCACCCCGCCGCTGACTGTGAGCCGCACTGCCCCGGGCGACGCCGGAATAAGGCTGTTCGCGACGTCCTGCCGGATCCGCTCGCAGATGTCGTAGGCCTGGTCGATGTCGGCGTCCTCGATCAACAGGGCGAACTCCTCACCGCCCAGCCGTGCCAGCATGTCGACCGGCCTTGTCGACCGTAGCGCCCGAGCGGCAAAATTCTTCAGCACCTCGTCGCCCACATCGTGGCCGAAGCGGTCGTTGATGGTCTTGAAATGATCGAGATCGAACAAGGCGACGCAGGTCCGCCCCGCCGCCCCGTCCGCCACGCGTCTCGCCGTGGCCCGTTCGAACGCCCGGCGATTGGGCAGCCCTGTCAGGCTGTCGGTCAGCGCCGCCTGCACCCATTCGCGCTCGTCGGCCTTGGCGCCGGTGATGTCGCGAATGTAGGATAATAGCTCGATCGGCTCGCCGTCCTCGTCCAGGAGCGCGCGCCCGTGGGTCGAGAACCAGCGCTGCTCGCCGCTCTTGATTATCGTGCGATAACTGTAGGTCCGCGCCTCACCCCCAGCGGCCAGCGTGGCACGATGTTCATCCCGGACGTAGGCGAAATCCGCCTTGTCGATCAGCATCCGGCTGTGGCCACCGATCAGTTCACCGGGACGATAACCGGTGACCAATTCGACCGAAGGCGAGGCGTAGAGGATCCGGCCGTCGGTCGAGATGCGCATGATGACGTCGGTACAATGCTCCGCCAGCAGCCGGAACTCGGCTTCGCTTCGCCGCAGGCTGCGATGGAGTTTCTGGCGGTTATGCAGGTCGGCCGCGATCGGGATCACCGTCAGCACCGTTGCCGCCAGATAGAATTGAAAGAATTGCATCCGGTCGCCAAGCGACGCGGCGGTCAGCGACACCGGGCCATAACCCTTGGCAGTCAGCAGGCCGCCGATCCCCGTCAGCAGCGCAAGGCTGACCGCGGCGCCCAGGCGGCCGAGCCGGAAGGTCACCAGTACCACCCACATCACCGGCAGGAACAGGATCGGCCAGCTGGTCTGCCAGAAGGTGAAGAAAACGATCAGTCCGACCGTCGGCAGAAGCCACAAGACCGATGTCCGGTGCCGCTGCAGGATCCGCCGGGTTTCCTGTTGCGCGGCGCGGCCGGTCATCATGTAGGCAATCGGGGTCAGCGCCAGATTGCCCAGCGCATGGCCGATCGCGAAATGCTTGATCGTCGGGGCGAAGCTGCCGCCGAACGCCCACAGGATCGCCCCCGCGACCGGCGCCATCACGATCGGTCCGACGATCATCGCGATCAAGAACCGCCCGAACCAGTTGAGGCTCGCCATCAATTCGCCGCTGCTGCGATCGCGCTTCAGGAGATAGCCGGCGATCAGCGCCTCGCCCAGATTGGCGACCAGCAGGAACGGCGCGATCGCCCAGCCGAGCCCAAGGGTCCCGGTGACCAGCGCGCCCACCACGCCGCAGGTCAGCAGCGGCGCCCACCAGTTGCGCCGGGACGTGCGCACCAGCGCCGCGATCAGCAGCGCGCTTGCACCCCACAGGAACGCGACCCCGCCGTCGAACCGGGTCAGCGTCACCGCCAGCCCCGCCAGCAGCGCATATCCGAGCGCCAGCATCCATTGGCGAGCAAGCAATGTCGTCGAAGTCATCAAGGGGGGTGATGGCGGATTGCAGTTAATGGCGCGTGAGTATCAGTAGCCATTTCGGATGAAACTGGCACCGGACATTGCCCGTCCCGCCGCTGCAAGCTAGACGGCCGCGACTTCCTTCACAATCGAGAACACCCATGGGCTTCCGCTGCGGCATCGTCGGCCTGCCGAACGTCGGCAAATCGACCCTTTTCAACGCGCTCACCGAAACGCAGGCGGCGCAAGCGGCCAATTATCCCTTCTGCACGATCGAGCCCAACGTCGGCCAGGTCGCGGTACCCGATCCCCGCCTCGACAAGCTGGCCGAGATCGCCAAATCGGCCAAGATCATCGCCACGCAATTGGGCTTCGTCGACATCGCCGGCCTGGTGAAGGGCGCCAGCAAGGGCGAAGGGCTCGGCAATCAGTTCCTTGGCAACATCCGCGAGGTGGACGCCATCGTCCACGTCCTGCGCTGCTTCGAGAATGACGACATTCAGCATGTCGCAAACAAGGTCGACCCGCTGGCCGACGCCGAAGTGGTCGAAACCGAACTTCTGCTCGCCGACCTCGAAAGTCTTGAAAAGCGCGTTCCCAACCTCGTCAAGAAGGGCCAGCAGGGCGACAAGGAATCGAAGATCGCCGCTAGTGTCCTGACCCAGGCGCTCGAACTGCTCCGCGACGGCAAGCCCGCGCGCCTCACCGTCCCGAAGGACGAGGAAGAAGCGCGTGTCTTCGCGCAGGCCCAACTGATCACCGCCAAGCCGATCCTCTACGTCTGCAACGTCAACGAAGAAGATGCCGCCAACGGCAACGCGCTGTCGGCGCAGGTGTTCGCCAAGGCCAAGGCCGAAGGCGCCACCGCGGTGGTCGTCTCGGCCGCGATCGAATCCGAACTGGTCGGCATGGACGAGGCTGAGCGCCTCGAATTCCTCGCCGAAATGGGCCTCAAGGAAACCGGCCTCGCCCGCGTGATCCGCGCTGGCTACGAGCTGCTTCACCTCATCACCTTCTTCACCGTCGGCCCCAAGGAAGCCCGCGCCTGGACGGTCGAGAAAGGCGCCAAGGGCCCGCAGGCCGCGGGGGTCATCCATTCCGACTTCGAACGCGGCTTCATCCGCGCCGAAACCATCGCCTTCGACGATTATGTCGCCGTGGGCGGCGAAGCGGGCGCCCGCGACGCCGGCAAGCTGCGCCAGGAAGGCAAGGAATATGTCGTTGCAGACGGCGACGTGCTGCACTTCAAGTTCAACGTTTGAGCTCCTCAGAGATTCGCCGACTGATCAACCAACCCCGTTACGATTACGGGGCGACTGCCGCGACAATTTCCGCCTGCTGCTCCTTCTTCAACGGCTGACCGACGCTTTGGTCCTTCAGTCGCATTGATGACCTGGCGGAAAGATAGTTTGTCGGCGCAAGCCAGCGTCGTCCGGTGCCCGGCACAGCCTTCTTGATCGGAATTCCGGCGACCAGCAGCGACACCCCCGGAAGTCGCTGCACGACCAGATGAATCGCGACCGGGATAAGGATGGACACAGCAGACAACACAACAAACGTCAGCGCGGTTGGCAGAACGACCAACCGCTCAAGCAAATGCCGAACCGCCGCACCTGAAATCGAGTGCCACAGAAAGATCGTATAGCTGTAGCGGCCAATCCACTGCGCGAATGCGATCCGGGGGCAGTGCACCAGCATCAGATAGGCGCCGGCAATCCCGCACATGGTCGCCGACAGCATCCGGCGATGAAACTCGGTTCCTCCCGCCGTTTGCGCTGTCCACTGGAGCACAAGAACCGTCACGACCAGCGCAATTGCCAATCTGCTCAGTTCCGCCCTGGCAAGCAGGTGCAAATGATTCTGAAGGATCATCCCGACGATAAAGTAGGGCAGCAGGTACAGCGCACCATTGAAGCTGAGAAACGTCGTCGTGAAGAAGGTCCGCGACAACATTGTCGCAGCGAACCCGACGATCAGCAGGGTCGACCATCCCGGTCGGCTCTTGCTGTCCCAGATCGCCATGCAGAAGTAGATCAGAAGGATCGCCTGCAGGAACCAGAAATGCTGGTAATGGAAAAAGATCGCCTCCAGCGGGACGGTCTGATCCCCATAGACCATTCGACGCGCGACAACCGTGAAGAGCGTCGCGAAAAGCAGCGGCAATCCCAGCCTCTGCGCTCTTTTCCCAAGAAAATGTCCGAGATTGGACGAGGTGACTCGCCGGGAACCGTAAAGAAAACCGGCAAGCAAGGCGAAGGTCGGCATGCGCAGGAAGTCGAGGCTGCTCATCGCCTGCCTCCAGGCACTGCCTTCCGGCAAATGCATTCCGTTGTCGCTGGTCGGCCCGACGACATGGTAAAAAACCAGCGCCAGACAGGCGATCCCGCGCACTGTCATCAGTTCAAGTCTTGGCGCCTGGAATTGCCCAGCCGCACTTATTCTCGGAGTCATACGCGAGCACCATCCCCATGTGCACAACAGTGCGACCCCGAGCATGGTGCGCTATCGTTCAACAGTGGGTGGTAAAGTGATAATTACCGGAAATCGAGCGCCAGTTGATCGTATTGTCCAAAATGGAACAGTCGAGATCCGAGCGATCGATCCGGCACTATTGTTACGGATCGCGAAAACCGACCTGTCCTGCCCTTGCCGATAGTAATCTACGGCAGCCCAATATCCGACAGCCACCAAATGATGGCGCCTGCCATCACCGCCAGCGCCGTCAGCATCAGGCGTTTGCCAAGGCTCATCCTGAATACGTGCGGATTGTCCGCCCGATATTGTTCGGCCTGATTCCACGCCGCCCGGTTGGCGGATAGCAACCCCATGTCGAGCGGGCCGGTTGCCACCAGCCGCTCGCCGACCTCGCGATGCTCTTCGGGATCGAGCTCGGGATAGCGCAACAGCAATTCTTCGAGGCGCGTCAGGGATTGAAGGTCGTCCGCCCACCGGGCGCGACCTGCGTCTTCGTTCGATAACATGCAAAACTCCAGCGGCGCCGGGCGCCATCGCACCCGGGCCGGTTCAATCAGTCAGAAAAGGGCGCCGTCAGCGGCGGCGGCGAAGCAGACGCTCGAAGCGGCTCCTGATCACCTGTTTCAGGCGCCGCAGCCGGAACACGCGAAGCGGGCTCGGCCGCTCACGCCGCAGTTCACCCGCAAGCGCACGGTCGATGACATAGCTGAGCGTGGTCAGCCGCAGGGTCTGGGTCGACATGGCAAATCTCCATTGCTGCCGTCAGCACGATCGGCTGCGGCATGGCTGTTCGATGCTTGGAAAGGATCGATCAGGCGGCTGGAGGTGCCCTGGCGCGATACGGCGCGCCGCCGGCGACGGCGTCGACACGGCGGGAGACAAGAGCCTGCTCGCCGACGGGACGCAGGACACTCGTCCTGACCTCGCTGGCGAACGGCGGGAGAATGACGGGATCGGGATCGTGCCGCTGGTTCTTGATCGCCGCGCGGCCGTCGTTCCCGGCAGGCGCGATGACGAGGCGCTTGGCAAAGGCCGAGGCAGCGTGCGGCTGCGCTTCGACCGGTACGGGTGATAGGGTGGCACCCGTCAGGATCCCGTAGAACAGGGCAAGCAGCAGCGCGAGGCTGCGGTGCGCGGCTGGCCGGCTGGAGTCCGAGAGGGTCATGATCCTGCCCTTCCATATGGCTCGGCGAACCCGAACCGCAACCCTTCAGCGCTGGTCGGAAAGCCGTCTCAGTGTCCGGGAAACGCCAGCAGGCTCTGCGTCGCCACGCCCTCGGCCTCGAGACTGGCCGCGCCGCCGAGATCAGGCAGGTCAATCAGGAATCGCGCGCCGGTCACCACCCCGCCCGCCCTGCGCACCAGCCGCGCCGCGGCCAGCGCGGTTCCGCCGGTGGCGATCAGATCGTCGGCCAGCAGCACCGTGGCACCCGGCGCGCAGGCGTCGACGTGCATCGCCAGCCGGTCGGTCCCATATTCCAGCGCGTAATCCTCGGCGATGGTGGCGCCGGGCAGCTTGCCGTCCTTGCGGATCAGCAGCAGCCCGGCGCCCAGCTTCAGCGCCAGCGCAGTGGCGACGACGAAACCGCGCGCTTCCATTCCTGCGACGAGATCGGGGCGCCCGTCCACGGTGTCGGCCAGATGATCGATCGCCGCCGCAAAGCCTTCCGCATGAAGCAGTAAGGTCGTCACGTCGCGAAACAGGATCCCGGGCTTGGGATGATCCGGGATGGTCCGCACCAGGCTCTGCAATTCGTCTCGGGTCATCGCTTGTGTCTCTTTCCAAAGAAGAAAGGCCCCCGTCACGCGGACGAGGGCCTTTCTTTTGAAAGCCGGTGGCGGAGGGCCTAGCCAGCGATGCCGCTGTCGGCCTTGGCCTCGTCCATCCGCTCGCGGAACTCGGGGTCCAGCGGGCCGCGGATCGATACCTGGCGCTTCGCATTCGCCCAGATGTTGCGATACGCCATGTAGGCCAGCACCGTGGCGATCAGCAGGAACACCAGCACCGCCCAGCCCGCACGATGACGCGCCTCAAGGGTCGGCTCGGCCGTCCAGACCAGGAACGCCGACACGTCCTTGGCCATCTGATCGACGGTCGCCTTGGTGCCGTCGGCATAAGTCACCTGCCCATCGGACACGAGCGGCGCCGGCATGGCGATGTTGAGGTTGGCGAAATACGGGTTGAAGTGCAGTCCCTGCGGCGGCTTCGCATCGTTCGGCACCGGCTTGCCTTCCGCATTGCGGTAGGTGTCGGCGTTCGCATAGCCGGTCAGCAGCGAGTAAACGTAGTTCGCGCCGTCGTGCCGGGCTTCGGTGATCAGGCTGAGATCGGGCGGATAGGCATTGTTGTTGGCCGCACGCGCCGCCGTCTCGTTCGGATACGGCGAGGGGAAGCGGTCGGACACCAGCGCCTTGCGGGTCGCCGCTTCACCCGTATCGGGATTCACCGACGGCACCTCGATCGCCCACTGATTGGCGATCGCCTTCACTTCGGCTTCCGAATAGCCAAGGTCGGTCAGCTGGTAAAAACTGACGTACTTCATGCCATGGCAGGCCGCGCACACTTCCTTGTAGACCTGGAAGCCGCGTTGCAGCTGCTGGCGGTCGAACTTGCCCATCATGCCGTCCGAAGGAAGCTCCGCGTCGCGCGGGTCCTTGTGGAAGTAATAATAAGCGGCGTGCTCGGGTGGATTGCGGAAATAATCCAAGCCGTTGACGACCAGCGACCAGAGCAGGACGAAAACGAACCCTGCGCCGACGAAGAAACCGATGATGCGGACCATGGGTCTGATGTCTTTCTTATTCGGCCGGCTGCGGCGCGGTGGTCGAACCCGACGGAGCCAGGCCATAGGGCCGGCTTTCCGCCTTTTCACCGTGCAGCACGCTTTCGGAGATGCTGTTGGGGAGCGGCCGCGGCTTCTCGAACTTCGAGACGAGCGGCAGGATGATCAGGAAGTGCGCGAAATAATAAGCCGCGCAGATCTGGCTCAGCGCGATCCACGGCTGCTCCGCCGGCATGACGCCGCACAGGCCGAGGACCATGATGTCCGCCACCAGCACCCAGAAGAAGATCTTGTAGACCGGGCGGTAGCTGGTCGAACGGATCGGCGAGCGGTCCAGCCAAGTCAGGAAGAACAACAGCAGGATCGAGCCGAACATCGCCAGCACGCCCCACAGCTTGGCGGGCAGGATGAAGTCGACGGTGAAGGCGCGCAGGATCGCGTAGAACGGCCAGAAATACCATTCGGGGACGATGTGCGCCGGGGTCACCAGCGGGTTCGCCTCGATGTAGTTGTCGGGGTGGCCGAGGCTGTACGGGAAGAAATAGACCACCAGCGCGAAGATGATCAGCGCGACGCCGATGCCGAAGCCGTCCTTCGCCGTGTAGAACGGGTGGAAAGGCAGCGTGTCCTTCTCGTTCTTGACGTCCACGCCCGTCGGGTTCGACGACCCCGGGATGTGAAGCGCCCAGATCTTCAATATGGTGACGCCCGCGATCACGAACGGCAGCAGATAGTGGAGCGAGAAGAAGCGGGTCAGCGCGGCCTGGTCGGGGGCATAGCCGCCGAGAATGAACACGCGCAGCGGCTCGCCGACCACCGGAATGGCCGAGAAGAAGCCGGTGATGACCTGCGCGCCCCAGTAGCTCATCTGGCCCCAGGGGAGGACGTAGCCCATGAAGGCGGTCGCCATCATCAGAAGGTAGATGACGAGGCCCAGCAGCCACACCATCTCGCGCGGCGCCTTGTACGAACCGTAATAAAGCCCGCGGAAGATGTGGATGTAGACGATGGCGAAGAAGAAGCTCGCGCCGTTCTGGTGAACGTAGCGCAGCACCCAGCCCGCCGGCACGTCGCGCATGATGCGCTCGACGCTGTCGAACGCGCCTCCGGTAAAGCTGTAATAATGCATCGCCAGCACGATGCCGGTGATGATCTGGATCATCAGCGCGAGCCCCGCGAGGACGCCGAAGTTCCAGAAATAGTTGAGGTTGCGCGGCACGGGATAACCGCCGCCGATGGCGCCATAAACGAGGCGCGGGACCGGCAGACGCTGGTCCATCCACTTCATGAACGGCGAGGTGGGTTCGTAGGGCTTGGCCCAGGCAAAGCTCATGGTGTCAGTCCTCAACCGATCCGGACAACGGTGTCGCTAGCAAATTCAAAGTCGGGCACAACGAGATTGAGCGGCGCCGGACCCTTACGGATGCGTGCGGCCGTGTCGTAGTGCGAGCCGTGGCACGGGCAGAAATATCCGCCGTAATCGCCCTTGGTCTCCCCCTCGCCGATGCCGAGCGGCACGCAGCCGAGGTGGGTGCAGACGCCGAGCGTGATCAACCACTGATTCTTGCCGGGTTTGGTGCGGTCGGCGAGCGACTGCGGATCGCGCAGTTCGCTCAGCTGCACCGCATTGGCAGCCTGGATTTCGGCCGGGGTCAGCTGCTTGATGAACACCGGCTGCTTGCGCCAGCTGGTCTTGATGCCCTGGCCCGGCTGGATCTTGGAGATGTCGACCTCGATCGACGACAGCGCGAGCACGTCGGCCGAGGGGCTGGCCTGCATCAGGAGCGGCGCCACGGCGGTCGCCGCGCCGACGCCTGCAAAGCTCACCGCGGCAATGTTGATGAAATCGCGGCGGCGAACGCCCGGATCGCCCGCTTCGGCCGGGGTCGGCTCGCCGGGCATCCGCGGCTGGGTTTGTTCAACGGTGGCCATCAACGGGTCCTTGAGCTCGCTTGTTGGCGCCCTAAACGGGAGCATGACGTGAAGCCGCCCCGGCGACGCGGAACGGGCTAATCGCCGCGCCTGATAGCGGGGCGTTCATCTCTCCTCAAGGGTGCAATGGACGCTTCAATGCCGAAACGACCAAGGGGTGTGATCTCGTTTCTTGGCGAGCGCCCCCCGACCGGCTAGCCACGCGCGCCATGCAAGCCCTCGACGAGCAACAATCCGCCGCCCGCGCCTGGTTCGAATCTCTGCGCAATCGAATCTGCGCCGAGTTCGAAGCGATCGAGCGCGAAGCCGGCTCCGACGCCTCCTTCGAATACACCCCGTGGGATCGCGAAGATCCGTCGGGCGAGCCGGGCGGCGGCGGCGTTCGGGGCGTCATGAAGGGCTGCGTGTTCGAAAAGGTCGGCGTCAACGTCTCTACCGTCGGCGGCACCTTTACCGAGGAATTCGCAAAGTCGATTCCCGGCTCCAGCGAAAACGGCAATCGCTTTTTCGCCACCGGGATCAGCCTCGTCGCGCACATGGCCAACCCGCACGTCCCCGCGGTACATATGAACACCCGCTTCCTGTGCACCGCCCGCCGCTGGTTCGGGGGCGGCGCCGACCTCAACCCGGCGATTCCCTACCCGCAAGATACGCAAAGCTTTCACGCCGCGCTGAAAGCCGCCTGCGATGCCCACGGCGCCGACTATTACGAGCGCTATTCCAAATGGTGCGAAGACTATTTCTGGCTTCCCCACCGCAAGGTCGCGCGCGGGGTAGGCGGAATTTTCTACGACCGACTGGAAGGCGATTTCGCCGACAATTTCGCCTTCACCCGCGACGTCGGCGAAGCCTTTCTCGCCGCTTATCCGCAGATCGTCCGCGCCCGCATGGACACACCGTTCGACGAGGCCGACATGAACCGCCTGCTCGAGTTTCGCGGCCGCTATGCCGAATTCAACCTGCTCTACGACCGGGGCACGATCTTCGGCCTCAAGACCGGCGGCAACGTCGACGCCATCCTGATGAGCCTGCCCCCGCTGGCAAAGTGGAGCTGACCTAGCCCTCGCCGTGCCCCGCGTGGGGCACCGATACATTGGCCTCGCCGCCGCCAGTCGCCTGCAGATACAGGCGGCAGGCGACCACCACGAACAATACCGACACGGCGGCAGCCAGCAATTGCTGAATCAGCGCCACCAGCGCTGCGCTGAGGCTGCCCGGCTCGATCGCGCCGAACGCCAGGATGATCGCCGCCGACAAGGCGCCGCCAAGCCCGCCGAGCAGCAGAAAGCCGACCACCATCAGCAGCACGATCAGCCCTAACAATTTGAGGAAGTGCCCACGGGTCTTGGCCCAGGTCTGCTTGAGGAGATTGATCGGACCGAAGTCGGAGTCCGCCGCCAGCGGGGTCATGAAGGCCAATCGCACCAGCACGAATAGCATCGCCAGGATCAGGATCAACATCGCTGCAAGCACCGGTGCCGGTACGGTCTCCGGGGCCAGCGTCTGAGTCACGCCCGCCGACATGCTCAGCACGCTGATCGCCAGCGCAAACGGCAGGATCGCCAGCATCAGCGCGCCGAGCAGCGACGGCATCCGCCGGAACGCGTGCGCCAGCGCGCCGCCGACGGTGGACGGATGGCCGAGCGCGATTCGGCTCACCGCGATCTGGCTGGTGAGGCTCAGCAGCGCCGCGATCAGGCCGAACAAGCCGATCGCCCAATGCGTGTCCGCGGTCCGCGTACTGCTCGGCACAAAGGTCTCGAGGATCGCGCCCGGCACCACCGTCAAGGCCAGCGCAACGGCGAAGATCGCCCCGCCGTCGGCCCGGAACACGCCGCGCGCCTCGTCCCACGCCTGACCGATCGACAGCTTCATTCCGCGTCCCACCCTGCTTGGCTTCCAATGAGCGGGGCTTAGCCGCCCTCTTGCCCCTTGGCCACTTTTCATGGCTTGGGGATCCCATGCGCACCGTGAAAGGCATCGAATGGCGGGTCAGCCACGACCTCGTCCCCTACGAACAAGCGCTCGCCGACATGGACGCCCGCGCCGCCGCCGTCCGCGCGGGCGAAGCGGGCGAGCGCGTATGGCTGCTCGAACACGCACCCCTGTTCACCGCCGGCACCAGCGCGGACCCGGCCGAACTGTTCAATCCGCAAGGCTTTCCGGTGTTCGAAGCCGGGCGCGGCGGGCGCTATACCTATCACGGACCGGGCCAGCGGGTCGGCTATCTGACCCTCGACCTCGCCAAACGCGGCAAGGACATCCGCTGCTTCGTACATGCGCTCGAAGGCTGGGTGATCGATACCCTCGCCGACCTCGGCGTCGCCGCCCATCGCTCGGAAGGGCGAATCGGGATCTGGACCGGCAGCGGCCCATCCGAAGCCAAGATCGGCGCCATCGGGGTGCGGGTGAAACGCTGGGTCACGCTGCACGGCTTTTCGATCAACGTCGATCCCGACCTGTCGCACTTCGGCGGCATCGTGCCGTGCGGGATCGCCACTCACGGCGTGACCAGCCTGGCTGCCCTGGGGGTCGCCGCCACGCTTGCCGACGTCGATCACGCGCTCGAAAAGCGGCTGCCCGAATTCCTCGCCAAACTAGGTCCTTCGATCCCCCTCTTGGCGGATGGCTGACCTTTCACTACACAGCGCGGTGATTTGCGACGTGGGACAGCCACGCCAGATCGAATTTTCTAGGGAGTGATTCGAATGCGTGCTCTGATCCTGGTCGCCACCGCGGCCCTCGCTCTGTCGGCTTGCAGCAGCAATGAAGCCGCCAACAACACCGCCATGGAAGAGAACATGGCCGTCGACACCAACGCCGTCGCCGACATGAACGCCATGGACGCCAACATGACCATGGACTCGAACATGACCATGGACAGCAACATGGCTGCCGACAGCAACATGATGATGAACGACACCAACATGATGTCGAACGACGGCAACATGATGATGAACAACGCGATGTAAGTCGCTTCCGGGATCCTTTGCGGAACCCGGAGTTCTCACGGAAAGGGGCCGTTGGCATCACGCCGGCGGCCCCTTTTCTGTTGGCGGTAAAGCCGCTAGCCCAGTGTGCATGATCCGCCTTGCCCCTCCGCTCGCCGCCCTGCTGCTTCTTGCGGCCTGCGGCGACAAGCAGCCCGCCACCGTTAACGAAGCCGTCAGCGACAGCGGGCTCGAACAGGAGAACGTGGTCGCCGGCGACGTCACCGCAATCGACGCCGCCACCGCCGACGATGCGCAAATGGCGAACGACATGGCCCCGCCCGCGCTCGACGAGGAGGGCAACAACAGCGCCGGCAACAACTCGAGCGACAACGAAGCCTGACGACAAAGGTCAGGCCAGGCCCACCACTTTGTGCGCCTGAAGACTGAGCCGCCAGCGCGGCCGGGCCATCGCCAGCGCGATCGCGGCTTCGACCGACCCCTCCGGCCCATCCATCGGCTGGACCAGGAAATGGCCGAAGTCCCAGCCTTCCAGCGCCGCCGGATCGATCCCCTCCTGCGGCCACACCAGCTTCAATTCGTCGCCGGCCCGCTGCACCACCTCGGTCCCGGCCTTGGGACTGATGCACAGCCAGTCGATTCCCGCCACCACCGGCAGCGTCCCGTTGCTTTCCACCGCGACCCGAAACCCTCGCGCGTGCAGCGCATCGATCAGCGCGGTGTCGAGCTGAAGCATCGGCTCGCCCCCCGTCACCACCACCAGCCGCTGCTCGGCGCCAGCGCCCCACAAGCGCTCGACCTGATCGGCCAGCGCGTCGGCGGTCCTGAACTTGCCGCCGTTCACCCCGTCCGTCCCGACGAAATCGGTATCGCAGAACCGGCACTGGGCGGTGGCGCGATCCTGCTCGCGCCCGCTCCACAGATTGCACCCGGCAAAGCGCAAGAAAACCGCGCGGCTCCCCGCCTGCACGCCTTCACCCTGCAGCGTCAGGAAGCATTCCTTCACCGCATAGGTCATGGGGCGGCGGCGTAGCGGGTCGGGTCGGGCAGCCCGGCCTGCTCGAACCCCATCGCGCGCAGCCGGCACGCATCGCACGTCCCGCACGCGCCGCCGTCGGCGCCTGGATCATAGCAACTATGGCTCTGCCCCGCGTCGAGCCCCAGCCGCGCCGCTTCGCGCGCGATCTCGGCCTTGGTCATGTCCTGCAACGGCGCGTGAATGGTGAAGGGATCGCCTTCCACCCCCGCCTTGGTGGCGAGATTGGCCAGCCGCTCGAACGCCGCGACAAAATCGGGGCGGCAATCGGGATAGCCCGAATAGTCGAGCGCATTGACCCCTACGAACAGGTCGCACGCCCCGCTTGCCTCGGCAAGGCCGAGCGCGAGGCTCAGGAAAATCGTGTTGCGCGCCGGCACATAGGTTACCGGAATGCCTTCGCCCACGCCGTCCTTGGGCACCGCCACATCGCTTGTCAGCGCCGACCCGCCGAATGCGCGCAGGTCCATCGGCAGGATGACGTGCCGGTCGGCCAGATCGGCGGCGATCCGCTTGGCCGCCTCCAATTCCACTCGGTGGCGCTGCCCGTAATCGATCGTCAGCGCCGAGACCGAAAAGCCTCGCTCCCGCGCCAGCGCGGCGCAGACCATGGAATCAAGCCCGCCCGAAAGCAGGACAATGGCGATGGGACGGGGGTCGGTCATGGCGCGCGCGCCCATAGGACGAGGCTCTCCGAAAGGCAAAAAATGAAAGCCCGCCCCGAACGGCGGACGCCGAAAAAAGAAGGGCCGCCCCGAAAGGCGGCCCAGGTTCGGGCGCGATGGCCCGTCAGGGAGGAAAGCGTGCCATTCCAATCGGTCAGGCACAGCCACCTCTATATCCGCTTATGGTTAAACGACGCCTTAACGACCTGACGAAAGAGGACATTCCCCGACACGCCGCGCATAAACCGAAAAGTCGTACGGCTCGCCCCTACGGAAGCCCTGCGTGTCGAGTTTGAGCGAACGCGGCGTCGTCACGGTAATCTCCGACCGCCCGAATTCGCCTTGCCCGCATTCGAGACTCATCAGCAGTCGCCGCGGCGAATTGACAAGGATCGTGCGCTGGCAGCGGTCGCCGGCATGCGCATAGGTAGCAAGCAGCGTTAAGTCCTTCAGGCAGCCCCGCCGCGCCCCATTGCCGGTCGCATCGCGGCTCACTTCCCACAGGCCCGGCTCGACCCCCGGAAGCACGCTCGGCGCCTGCGCCGGCTGCGCCACGGCGGCGGCCGACAGCAGCAGCACGAAAGGCGCGACTCTTCTCATCGCGGTCATTCTAAAACGCCCGCCCTTAATCGAACGACAGCGGGAAGCTGGTCGAACAGAATTCGCAATTGACCCGGATCACGCCTTCCTCGTCCTTCATCTCCTCGCGCTCCTCTTCCGGAAAGCGGGCGATAACCGAGCGAACATAATCGGGATCGCAGCGGCAGCCGCGGCTCAGCGCCGCGCCGGCCAGCACACGGACCTCCTCTTCCTCGTGGAATAGGCGCCACACCAGCCCGTCGAGCGGCAGGTTTTCGTCGGTCAATTCCTCGGCCTTTACCGAGCCCGCCAGCACCGCGACATGGTCCCACTCGGGATTGTCGAGCCGGGTGTGTAGCCGTTCGCGCCCTTCCTCGCCCTCGGGCAGATGCTGGAACAGGATTCCGCCCGCCACCCAGCCATCCGCCTTTTTCTCGGCGGCCAGGCGGACGATCGACGGGATCTGCTCGGACTGGGCGAAATAGCTTTGCGCGGCGACGGCCAGGCTTTCGCCTTCCAGCGGCACGATGCCCTGATAACGCTCGTCGGTCGCCGGCTGGTCGAAGGTAATTGCCAGATAGCCCTCGCCGAACAGGGTCTTGAGCGTCGGTGCATGCGCCGCGTCGGCCAGCTTCACCGGATCGTGCCGGACATAGCCGCGCAATTCGCCGCCCTTGTAGTCGCAGACCAGCAGGTCGACGACTCCGCCCTGCGTCTGCGCCTGAAGCGTCAGTTGCCCGCCCGGATCCTTCAGGAGCGAGCCCAGCAGCGCGGTCAGCACCAGCGCTTCGGCCAGCATTCGTTCGATCGGCGGGGGATAATTGTGCGCGGACAGGATGGCGTCGAGCGAGGGGCCGATCCGGGCGGCCCGGCCACGGGCGTGGCGCGCCGGCACGGTCACGCCAAGCGCGGAATCGAGATTAGTGATGTCAGGGGTCATGGGAAGGAGATAGGAACCCCCTCCCCCGACCTCAACCGGTCAATCCGATACGGACGCCGGGCACCGTCTCAGACGGCGCGCGCCTCGCGGGCGGCTTCGTTGGCGTCACGGTGCGCATTGGTGCGCTCCAGCCGGTTGGCCATGGCTTCCCACGCCTCGGCGGCTTCGAGATTGCGGCGCTTCACATTTTCGAGATTGGCTGCGGCGGCATCGCGGCGGCATTCGGCGGCGCGCTCAGCATAGAATTGGAGGGTGGACATCGGGGGCTGTCTTCCTTCGGGGCTAGGGGGTTGCGGCGAAAAATCGGGAAGCGGCCCGCCACGCCATCACGCAGGCGGGCCGCTCCCAAAAATTGGCGTCAGGCGCTCTGCAGGTTCACTGCGCTCGCGCGGCCGTCGCGGCCGCTCTGCAGCTCGTACTGGACCTTCTGGTCGCGATCGAGCGTGCGCATGCCGGCTGCTTCCACCGCCGAAATGTGAACAAAAGCGTCGCCGCTTCCGTCCTCGGGCGAGATAAAGCCATAGCCCTTGTCGGCGTTGAAGAATTTGACGGTTCCGGTAATCATTTTGGTAGTCCTTCTCGTAGCGCCACCCGAGTGCCGGGCAGCACGCTAGGAGCAGCGAGGAGAGAAGGAAAAAGGAGCCGCAAAGCGCCGTAGACCGTCAAAACTTGCGACTGATAGCCCTGTCCATATGCGCCCAATCGGCAAAAATTACAACCTCGGGGCCACCGGCGCGCTACGGGTCCGAGGCACAAGCCTGTGCCTTCTTGCCTGATCGCCCGGGCACGCGCAGTGACAAGGTCATTTATCCATACCGCCCAACAGGAGCCTCGATCCCATGACCAAGAGCCTCGCCCTTCTCGCCGCCCTTGCCCTCGCCGGAACAACCGCCCTCGCCGCTCAGCCCAAGGCGCCGGCCGCCACCGCCGCTCCCGCCAAGGTCCAGGCCGGCAGCTACAAGGTCGATCCCAACCATACGCAGGTGGTCTGGTCGGTCGATCACTTCGGCTTTTCGCGCCTCTACGGCATGGTCGGCTCGATGAGCGGGACGCTCGACATCGACCCCGCCCGGCCCGCCGCCGCCAAGGTCGCGATCGACATCCCCTTGTCGGGCCTTACCGTCACCTCGCCCGGTTTCGCCAAGCATCTCGCCACCGCCGACCTCTTCGACGTCGCGCAATTCCCGACCGCCCGCTTCGTCTCGCGCAGCGTGTCTGTGCGCGGTAACCAGGCCACCATCCTTGGCGACCTCACCCTGCGCGGCATCACCAAGCCCTTGACCCTCGCCGCCCGCCTCCACGGCACCGGCGCCAACCCGATGAACAAGAAACAAACCGTCGGCTTCTCCGCCACCGCCAAGCTGAAGCGCAGCGACTTCAACCTGGGCTACGCGGTGCCCAACGTCTCGGACGACGTGAACCTCGAGATCACCGCCGCCTTCGAAAAGTAAGCTCGGCTCCAACCCGCCACCTCCTTGTTCCCACGCGAACTGACGCTATATTGCGTCAAAGGAGGTGGCGCATGAGCCTAGCGCAATATGCCGAAGGAGGGCTGTTTGCCCCCGCGAAGATTGCCGATCTGCTGCGCACCACCAGCCAGGAAGTGGCGGCATCGGCCGGTCTCGCCCGCGACGCGGTGCAGCGCCGTGAGCGGTTGAAGTCCGCCCGGACCCAAGGCCGCCTGCGCGAGATGATCGAGATCCTGAACAAGGTCGAACCGCGCTTCGGCTCGCCCCTCATGGCGTTCGCCTGGTATCGCTCCGAACCGCTCGCGGGCTTCGCCAACCAGACCGCGATGACCCTGGTCCAGCAAGGCCGCGCGGGCGACGTCCTCGCCTACATCGATGCGGTCGACGCCGGGGTGTTCGCCTGAGGTGGATTTCGACGGGCTACTCTACCGCTCCCTGAACCCGCTCTACGCCCGCCAGCCGCTGTCGGGCGAAGGTGCCGCTCGCTTCGGCGGTCGCTTCAATCCCAAGGGCACTCCGGCGCTCTACACCGCGCTGTCCATCGCCACCGCCATCCGCGAGGCCAATCAGGTCGGCGACCTCCAGCCCACCACGCTGGTCGCCTATCGCGCCACGTTGACCAACCTGTTCGACTGCCGCGACACGGCCGCGCTGGCTGATTTCGGCATGACCGCCGACACCCTCGCCGATCCCGCCTGGCGCCAAGCGATGCGCAGGGGCGGCCGCGCCGCGACGCAGGACTTCGCCCTGGCGCTGATCGCCGCCGGCCACCCCGGCCTCCTCGTCCGAAGCTTCGCCCGCGGCGCGGACGCGCACGATCTTAACATCGTCCTGTGGCGCTGGACCGGCAACGGCGCCCGCCTCACCGTCATCGACGATGAAGCGCGGCTGGCTTAGGCCGCCTGCGGCACCTCATAGTCCGCCGACGCCGCGCTCAGCCCATCTACGAACGCGCGGATGTCATTGTCGTCGATGATCAGCGGCGGCAGCACGCGCACCACATTGTCGCCCGCCGCCACCGTCAGGATACCGCGGGTGCGCAGGTAACCGACGAAGGCGCGGCTGTCGGTCTTCATCTTGATGCCGAGCATCAGGCCCATGCCCCGCACGCTTTCGAACAGGCCGTCGTGGTTGGGGATCATCTGCTCCAGCGCCGCGCGCAGCCGCTGGCCGGTCTCGCGCACCTGCGCCAGGAACTCAGGGTTGGCCACGACGTCGAGCACCGCATTGCCCGCCGCCATCGCCAGCGGATTGCCGCCATAGGTTGAGCCATGCGTCCCGATCACCATCCCGCTCGCGGCCTTTTCGGTGGCAAGGCAAGCGCCGAGCGGGAAGCCGCCACCGATGCCCTTGGCGGTGGCCAGAATGTCCGGCTCGATCCCGTACTGCTCGTAAGCATAGAGGCTGCCCGTCCGCGCCACGCCGCACTGCACTTCGTCCAGCACCAGCATCAGATCATGCTCGTCGCACGCCGTGCGCAGGCCCTTCATGAATTCCTGCGAAGCCGGGCGAATACCGCCCTCGCCCTGCACCGGCTCAACCAGGAAGCCGGCGGTCGTGTCGTCGATCGCCGCCAGCGCCGCGTCCAGATCATCGAACGCCACCACCTCGAAGCCCTCGAGCAACGGCGCGAACCCGTCGCGCAGCTTGAGCTGATCGGTGGCCGAGATCGTCGCCATCGTCCGCCCGTGAAAGGCGTTCGAAAAGGTGATCAGCTTGTTCTTATGCGGATTGCCCGCCGCATGATGATACCGCCGCGCGGTCTTGATCGCGCATTCCACCGCCTCGGCGCCCGAATTGGTGAAGAATACCGTGTCGGCAAAGGTCAGGTCGACCAGCCGCTGCGCCAACGCCTCGCCCTGCGGCGACCCGTAAAGGTTCGACACATGTATCAGGGTTTCGGTCTGCTTCTGGATCGCGCCGATCAGATGCGGATGACTGTGGCCAAGCAAGTTCACCGCAATGCCGCTGGCGAAATCGAGATAACGCTCGCCGCCCTCGCCGATCAGCCACACGCCCTCGCCTCGGACCGGCCGCACCTCGCAGCGCGGATAGACGGGCATAAGCGGCGTGATGGCCATGAAACGGCTCCTGAAGAACGGACAAGAAAAAGGGCGCGGCCCCGTGCGTGGAGCCGCGCCCTCTCTATAGCCGGGCGGCGGAAAGTTTGAACCCTCCGCCTCAGCCTTTAGCGGCGGTAGGGATAACCCTCGCGGCGATCGTCGATGCCGTTGCGGTTGTTGTCGACCCAGCCGTCGCGGCCGTCGCGGACGCCATCCCGGTCGCGATCACGCCCGCCGCCATAGCCCTGGCCCCAGCCATTGCCGTAGCGGTTGTTGCCGTCGCGGGCCTGATAGGCGATCCGCTGCTGCAACTGGGCAAAGCGCAGGTCGAGATCGCGCTGCTCACGCGGGTCGATGCCGTTGCGGGCAAAGGCACGCGTGCGGTTCTGCAGGTCGATCGCCTGGGCACGCAGGCGGCGGGCCTCACGCTCGCTGATCCGGTCGCGGTTGTCGAACCGCTCGACCTGACGGCGAAGCTGGTCGGCGCGCTGCAGATAGACCGCGGTCAACTGGCGCTGGTTCTGATAGCCATAGCCATAACCCGGCTGGCCATAACCGTACTGCTGATAATAGCCCGGCTGCTGACCATAGTAACCCTGGGCGGCGGCCGGAGCGGCGGCGCCGAGGATCGAAAGACCGGCGGCGGCGAACAGGAACTTCTTCATCGTGTCTTCTCCCTCATCGAGGCTTGATGAAGGAGGTTCTACGCGCCGCCCCAATTCCGCAGGCTGAACACCGCGGTTATCTCTCGTTCACGCACCGAAACGACCAAGTGGCTGAAAAGCCTAGTTCTTGATCTTCCACCCGCTCTTCAGCAGCCCGTAGCAGAGGGCGAACAGCGCCAGGTTCAACGCCAGCAGCAGCCCGGCCCCGAACAGGATCGGCGAATCGGCTTCGCTGAGGAACCCGTGGCGGAAGCCCGAGATGACGTAGAAGAACGGATTGGCATGGCTGATCGCCCGGAACAGCGGGCTCAGCGCCTCGACCGAATAAAAGGTGCCGGACAGCAGCGACAAGGGCGCGACCACGAAATTGGTCACTGCCGCGGCATGATCGAACTTCTCCGCCCAGATCGAGGTGATGAGGCCGAGGAAACTGAGCAGCAGCGAGCCCATCAGCCCGAACCAGATCAGGCTCAGCGGATGCCGCACCGTCACATCGACGCCCGGCCACAGCGCCATCGCCAGCCACACCGCGCAACCGACCAGGATCGCGCGGGTCACCGATGCCCCGACCAGCCCGGCGATCAGCTCGCCGACCGACAGCGGCGGCATCAGATAATCGACGATCGTCCCCTGGATCTTGCCGACCAGCAGCGAAAAGCTCGAATTGGCGAACGCGTTCTGGATCATCGCCATGATGATCAGGCCGGGCGCGATGAAGCTCGGGAACGGCACCCCCATGACTTCGCGCTTGGCGCCCCCCAAAGCGACCGAAAAGATCACCAGAAACAGGAGGGTGGTGACCGCCGGCGCCCACACCGTCTGGGTCTGCACCTTGAAAAACCGGCGCACTTCCTTGACATAGAGAGTCCGAAGCCCGCCCCAGTTGACGCCCGTCAGACGGGCCTGGCCTGGGATCATGCGAAGGGATGAGGGCTGGTCGTTCACGCCTTCAGCGCCTATCGGCTGCGGGCTGGAACGGCAACGGTTAACCCGAACAAGCAAAGCGACGGAACAAGAATGAGCTGGACTGACGAACGCATCGATCGGCTGAAGGCCATGTGGGCCGAGGGCAAGACCGCCAGCGCCATCGCCGAGGAACTTGGCGGGGTCAGCCGCAACGCGGTGATCGGCAAGGCCCATCGCCTCGGCCTCGATTCGCGCCCGTCGCCGGTCAAGGCGGGTGAGGACAAGACGGCTCCCTCAGCCGCCGCGACCCCTGCCGCCGCTGCCCCGGTGACCGAGCGCGCGACCCCGTCGCGGGTGCGCGAAAAGCCGCCCATCGCCGCCATTCTCGAAGCCGCCGCGCCGATGCCCGAGGATGAGCTGAAGCCCGCCCCGGCCCCCGCCGCCGCGGCAGCTCCTGCCGCCGCCGCGCCCGCTGCTGCTGCGGCCGCGCCCGCTCCCGCTTCCGGCAAGGCCGGCGAGCCGGTCATGGTGTATCGCTCGATCGGTCCGGGCGGCTTCGTTCGCCAAGGCCCCGGCGACCAGCAGCCGCCGATCCCGCCCGCCCCGCCGCGCCGCCTCGTTCCGGCCAAGCCATCGCCCGAAATGGCGGACAAGACCGGCCTGCTCGAATTGAACGATCGCATCTGCAAATGGCCGCTCGGCCACCCGGGTGAGCCCGACTTTCATTTCTGCGGGCAGCAGGCCAATCCCGGCTATCCATATTGCGTCCAGCATTGCGGCGTCGCCTATCAGGCCCAGCTCCCCCGCCGCGACCGCCGCCCGCCCCCGCCGCTGCCTTATGGCGGTCCGCGGGTTCGCTGATCCGGGCTTTACCGAACGACAAATGGGCTCCGGAAGCATCTGCCTCCGGAGCCCTTTTTTCAACTGAGATCAGACGCTTTCGGGCGACCGTTCCTCGGTCGCAGGCTCGGCCTTTGCCTCGATCCGGTCATGCTGCGGAGCGCTCGCCGCGCCGCCGATCTCGATCCGCCGCGGCTTCATCGCCTCGGGGATTTCGCGCGTGAGCGTCAGCGCAAGCATGCCATCGGCAAGCGCCGCGCCGGTCACATTGACATGATCCGCCAGCGCAAAGCGCCGCTCGAAGCTGCGGGTGGCAATCCCGCGGTGAATATAATCGGCGCTGCTTTCCTCGCCCTTGCGGCCGCGGATGATCAGCACGTTCTGATGGCTGGTGATCTCGATCTCGTCCCGCCGGAACCCGGCCACCGCAAGCTCGATACGATACTCATGCTCACTGGTCCGGATGAGATCGAATGGCGGATAATTTTCGCCCGCTCCGGATGCGGCGCTGCTTTCCAGCATGTCGAACAACCGGTCGAACCCCACGGCGCTGCGCCGGAAGGGCGTGAAATCGAACGCACTACGCATTTCTTGTCCTCCTTTGCTTGAGTGAGCAACAAGGCGGACCGAAAGAGCGACAAGCCCCCGGCCCGTCACCGGACCCTTATTGAGGCGTCCGGCAACGAGAATTTTGGAAGGCAATTTTGCAGTTTCAAGGGGTGCCGACCCGTCAGGAGGAAGGCCGGGCCGGCACCCGGCGCGGCTCAGCCCGGAAGCGAGACCGCGTTGGTGACATGAATGACGCCGTTCGACTGCATCACGTCGGCCTGCGTCACGGTGGCGGTGCCGCCCTTGGCATCGACCAGCACGATATTGTTGCCCTGCATCCGCGCGGTCAGCGTGCCGCCCTGCACGGTGGTCAGGCGCGCACTGCCGCCGCCGGCGCGGATCTGCTGCATCAGATCGGCGGCGGTGACCCGGCCGGGCACGACATGATAGGTCAGCACGGTCTGCAGCATCGCCTTGTTCTCGGGCTTGAGCAGCATGTCGACCGTGCCCGCCGGAAGCGCGGCAAAGGCGGCGTTGGTCGGCGCGAACACGGTGAAGGGCCCCGGGCCCGACAGCGTATCGACCAGCCCCGCCGCCTTGACCGCCGCGACCAGCGTGGTGTGATCGGCCGAATTCACCGCATTCTCGATGATGTTGCGCGATGCATACATCGGCGCCCCGCCGACGGTGACCGTCTGCGCGGACTGCATCGAGGCCATCGATCCATCATCGGCCATCGTCATGCACGCTCCCAGCGGAAGCGCCGCCGCCATCACACTCAGCATCGCCAGTTTCGACATCGTCATCGTATCAATCTCCCGTTCGGCCTCGTCGCCGTCAGGGGAAGCTACGGAGCAGGCGCGGCAGCGGATGCAGCCGGCGGCACGCGTGCCCGCTGTCCGCCACCCTGCGAAGGCCGGCATCCCCCTCGCCAGGGACGCCGCTCGCGAATATCAGCAATGGGTGGAAAGCGGACATTAGAAGCGGAGCAAGATATTGCTGCCTTGGGGCTGATCGTTGCACGCCGGTCATAGCTTAAACACGCGCCGTGCCCGCTGCCACCACGACCGGCGGTTGGATGTGGGAAAAGGCCGACCAGCGAGCCGCGCAGATGGCTGCCTGCGGAAGACGACCTCGAGCATAGCTCTAGTCAGTTCTTTTGGGGCGGGAATTATTGCCGACCCAGTGTGCTGTAGGACGCCATCAACATGCGCCTCGATCATGGGCGCTCTTGCCCACACGACGAGATGGTCAGGAGACCATTCCACCTCACTGACTAAACAGTCCTGCATACCGCCCACGACGGTCAGGGTGATCGTTGAACGGGCCGGAACCTCTACTTCGTCAGCCCATGGCTCAAGCCAGACGGAAAGCGGCTACGGACCCGGATTTGATAAGCTCCAGTGACAATCGCCGTCGGTCATCTTGTCAGCATTTCAGACCGGCTGAATGTCAGCAATGGGTCGAACCCGGCCGTTCGGCCTGGCTGTCCGCAAATGGGTCGAAAGCGGAAACTAACTCCCTGGCCCACAACCCGCCGAACGTCAGCCGGCCGGATTATGCTTGTGCAGGAACGCCTCGAGCCGGGCAAGGTAATCGGCAAGGTCGCCTTCGCCCTCGAGATTGTGCTCTGATTTGGCGTAGAAGACGGAGGTGACGTCGGCCCGTCCGCCCTGCAGCGCCTGCACCATCGCGCGGCCCTGGCGCACGGGGACGACCTCGTCCTTTTCGCCATGCCCGATCAGCACCGGCACCCTGAGCCGGCCCGCCTGCTGCAACGGCGACACGGTGGCGAGATCGATCTTCTCTTCGCCCGCGACCTTGGTCTTCCACTCGCGGAAATAGCGGGTCGCGCTGAAGCTTTTGCGATTGGCCTTGAGCTGCGCGTCGAGGTCGGTGACCCCGGCAAGACTGGCCGCGCAGCGATAGCGCTCCGGATTGCGGATCGCCCCCCACAACGCGGCATAACCGCCATAGGACGCACCCACGATGCACACCCGTGCCCGATCGGCGACGCCCGTCTTGATCAGGTGGTCGAGGCCGTCATCGAGATCGTCCTGCATGGCGCGGCCCCATTGGCCATAGCCCTTCTCGACGAAGCTCTTGCCATAGCCGGTGGAGCCGCGGAACTGCGGCTGGAACACCGCATAGCCGCGGCTGGCGAGGAACTGCACAAAGGCGTCATATTCCCAGCTGTCGCGAACGAAGGGCCCGCCATGGGGCATGACGATGGTCGGCAGGTTCTTGCCCGCCGAACCCTTTGGCAGGGTCAGATAGGCCGGAATGCTGAGGCCGTCGCGGGCGGCGTAGCGAAGATGAGTGGTCGCCGACATCTGATCCGGATTGATCCGGCCCAGCGGGGCATAGATCATGCTCATCCGCAAGGTCTTGGGATCGAGCAGGAAATAGGCGCCGGGATCGGATGCGCTGCTCGCATAGATCAGCAGCTTGGATTCGTCGCGCGAGCGGGAGACGATCTCGTTGACCGTGGCGGGCAGTGCTTTGTCGATCTTGGCCTGGATCCGCTTCAACTCCGGATCGAGCCACAGGAAGCGCTTGCGGTCGTTCTCATACTCGATGCCGTCGACGTCCCCCGACCAGCGATCGCCCCACACGCCGGTGACATCGACCTCGGGATCCTCGAAGATCGGTTCGCCGACGGTGCCGGTCTTGAAGTCGTAGCGGTAGACGCCGAACCGGCCGGTCCGTTCGTTGGTGACGATGGTGCCGGTACCCGACTGGCCGAAGGTGAAGCGATCGACGCTGGAATCGGAATCCTTTTCGAACTTGCCCTTGATGACCCGCAGCGGTTCGCCCGCCGCATCGCGGTAGAACAGCTTCCAGGCCCGCTCGTCGTAGGCGAGGCCGGCGCGGACCACCCCGTCGCTGTCGGCATACCAGTCCCACACGTCGGGCCGCGGCTTCTCCACGATCGTCGCCTTGCCGGTGGCGAGGTCCACCCGCTTCACCGCGGGCGTATCGTAGATCGAATCCTGGCTCGCGACCAAGGCGGTGCGCCCGTCCGGATCGGTGTACAGAACGTCGCCGCCGAGAAAGCCCTGGTTGGAAGGATCGCCCACCCGGCTTTGCCCGGTCGCGACATCGACCACGACCAGCCGGGTCATCGGATAGGTTTCCCCCTGGAACTGCGTGTACTTGCGGACCCGCAGCAGCAGCCGGCTGGGCCCCGCCCAGGTGATGGAGGTGACGTCGGCCTTGCCAAGCGGAATGGCGACCGGTGGTTTGGCGGGGTCGGCGGCATCGAAGATCAGGATGCGGCTTGTCTCGCCCTGCCACGAACGGGCCGCCAGCAGCTTGCCGTCCGCGGACAGACGGGCACCGGTGGCGACGGGCGGTTCGGCGAAATCGGCGATGGACGGGCGCGTCGCGGGCTGGGCGGTCAGGCATTGGCTGGCAAACAACAAGCTCAGAACGCACGCCCGCAACACGCAACGCATAAGATGATCCCCCTTGGAACTCGGCGCCAAGCTGCCGCAAGATGCCGGCAAAGAGAAGCCCGCAAGATCGATGCGACATGGACGGTCGATCTTAAGGAACCACGAAGATCCGCTCAGGATCTCAAGTAATGATACGCGCAGCAATCTGGATGCGCGGACCGTTCCGCCTTGGAGAGTCCGCCATGACTGCCTGCCGGCCCTCAGGCGAAGTTACCGCCTGCGCCCGCGCGAACGATCAGCCGAATAGAACCGCAATCAGTCCAGCAGTGTCGGCGCGAACACCTTGCTCCGCGCCGCAGGATCATCCTTCGGCAACCTCAGGACCATGCAGCACCCCTGCTCCATCTTGTCGTGCAGCTCGAGCACCCCGTCATGCAGATGCGCGATACGCTGGCAGGTCGCCAGGCCAAGACCGATGCCGTCGCTGCTCTCGCCCTTATAGAATTGCGAAAACACCAGATCCTTTTTCTTGGGCGGAATGCCGGTGCCATTGTCGCCGACATAAAAGACGTGCTCGCCGTCGGCCTCCTTGTAGTGAATGGTCACCACCAGGCGATCGGCGCCGGCATGCTTGATCGAATTTTCGATGAGGTTCTGGAACAACTGCCTAAGCAGGTTCGGTTCGATCAGCAGGATCGGCAGCCGGGTGACGTGCAACTCGGCATCGGAACTTTCGATCAGGGCCGACAGGTTGAAGCGCACTTCTTCCAGCAGGAGATTGAGGTCGTAGCGCTCGAACGCCAGCTCCTGCGTCTCGACGGCGGCGGCTTTCAGCAGCGACGACACGAAGCCGGCCAGCCCGGTCGCACTGGCGCGAAGCGAGTTCAGCACCATCGTCGAACGCTCTTTCAGAACGGAGCCGCTGTCGCGTTCGATGAGATTCAGGCCGGCGATGATCGCCGCGATGGGATTCTTGAGGTCGTGCGCGACGCTATACGAGTAGACCTTGAGCTGTGCGTTCAATCGCACCAGCCGGCGTTCGCGCGCCGCCAGTTCGGTGATGTCGGTTGAAAAGCACACCAGCCTCTTTTCGCCGTTGGCCATCGTGACCGCAGACCTTGCGCGACAGCAGCGAGATTTTGCGCCCGGTCCAGTCGGTCAGTTCCTCGACCATTTCGCTATGGCCTTCGCGGAACGCCCGCGATCCTCGCTGAGGAACAGCGCAGCTTCCTCGGCGGTGAAGCTTTCCACGGTGGTGGTGCCGATGATGACGGCCCGCTGCTCGGGCGCGTAGATGCTGAGAAACGCCTCGTTGGCATAAACCAGCCGGCTCTTCTCGTCTTTGATGAAGACAAGGCCGGGCTGACTTTGCAGCAGGTAGGTGACCAGCGCCGAATCGCTGTCGAAGACCGACGGCGCATTTCGTTCGAAAAACTAAAATGGCATACCGAGCTTCGCCCCCCAACCACGCCGCTCGCAGCATCGGCACATTAGGGATGCGGCCCCGACGCGCAAAGCCTTGTTTTTGCGTGAAAACAGCGACGCCCCCACCGCCGGTGACGTCACTCGGGCTCGATCCCGGCCCGTTTCCTACTTCTTGGCCGGGCCACCCGTCTTGGGCAGGGAGCGACCGATCTCCACCCGCACGGCATCGACCGCCCGGCCCTGCGCCTGCAGCGACTTGAAACACGCATTCATCATCGGGCCGGTCCGGTCGGCCTTGATCAGCTTCGCCTGCGCCAGATAACGGCCCTTCAACGCACCCGCCGGGACCCGCGCGCTGACCCGCCCGAGATAATATTGCGTCACCGCGGCGGCAGCCTGCTTCACCGCCGGTTCCTTGGCCGTGTTCTGAAACAAGGTGCCGAGGATCAGGCAGCGCACATCCTCGTCGATGGACTGCGCGTCGGCAGGCGCCGCACTCAACAAGACCGCGAGGAACGCGCCGGAACTCAATATACGCTGCATGGCTGACCCCTTTTGATGCGGTCTAGACGCAAAGCCCTCGCACCGCCACGTCGCCGTCACCCGCCCACCTTGCGCGACGGCGAAGCCGAGCCGCGCCGCAGCGCGTCGAGCGCGCTCACCAGCCTCGTCCGTGCCGCGCCCCCCGCCTCGTTGGCGACGACGCAATAGCCGGCCCCCTCGTCCGGATATAGCGCGGTGATCGCGTGCCACATCGTATTGGACCCTTCATGGACCAGCGCCCGCCCGCCGCCCGCGCTGCGCTGAAGGCCCCATCCCCCCGCATAGGTCGCGCCCGCGACCGGCGGACGAAGCAGATGCGCGATCGTGTCAGCCCGCAGCAGCCTTGATTTCGGTTGCAGGAAGAGTCCCAGAAACCGCCCGTAATCGCTCATCGACAGATGCACCCTCCCCGCCGGTCCCAGCACGGGGGGATTGTCGGCCAACCCCGCCGGATCCACCGCGACCTTGCCCCGATGCCCCCACGGACTGTCCCCCGTCGGCGCCCCGAACCCGCTCCGCCGCATGCCCAGCGGCGCGAACAAGCGCCGCGTCATCACCTCTTCCCAGCTCTGCCCCGTCGCCCGCTCGATCGCCGCGCCCACCAGCACGAAGCCGGCGTTGCAGTAAGCAAAGCGGCCGCGGGTCGGACCGGGCGGCTGCGCCAGCAACTCGCGCGCGAACTCGGCGCGCTGCACCGCGACCGGACGCCGATCGAGATGACGCTGCATCAGCCACGCCCCCGCCATCAGGCGATCGTCCAGCCCGGCGACATGGCCCATCACCTGTTCGATCGTGACCGCCGACCATTCGGGATGAACCGCGAGCCCCGGAAAAAGCGCGGGCAAAGTCGCCTCCCACCGGAACACCCCGCGCTCGACCAGCACCGCATACAGGGCCGCCGTCATCGCCTTGCTGTTCGACCCGAGGTGCCAGCGATCGCCCGCCACGATCGCTCGTCCCCCCGGCCCGGCCCGCGTCACGCCCGCCACCCCTTCCGACCGCAACCCACGCCGGTCGAACACCGCGCCGACCTGCCCGACGAGGCCTTCGACTGCCCCTTGCGCTGCGAGGAGGCGGGTCGGCACGACCCCAAGAGCGGCAGCTGCGGCAAGAAAAGAGCGACGATCAAGGTTCATCGCCTTGCTCTAGGAAGGTCTCAAATCACGAACAAGCGGGGCTTGGACGCTCACCGTCGCCCCCAATGCGGATTGCCGAACGAGACACATTCTTGGCGACAGTGTCGACACACCGGCAAACTGTCCTTGCCGCAATTGGCGCTAATGTCTGCAATGGGTGGAAAGCGGACATTGGCGAATGGCGCTAACTGATCCAATCAAACCTTTGTCGCGCAGCGCTTTCAGCAGCTTCAAGGCTTGGAAATTCGCTCGACCAATCCCTTGGCACCCACGCCTCAAGCTCTGCCTCCCTCATTCGCTCCTCAAGGGTAAAGCGGTAATGGCCATCATCGTAGAGATTGAAGCAGAGGCGGCTGTTCCCATCCGCAGATGCCGCAGTCTTGATTGCATTGGCGAACCGCATGCTCGCGTCGAAGGCGGGCTGGAGTGCCCGCAGGTTTACCTCGTCACCCGTGTCGCTGCTGCGCCAGATTATAGGCCCGTCTGAGTAGTCCTCCGGGTAGCGAAGGATCTCCAGCATGGATTCTTCCCAAACATGCCACTCGGCGAGGTCTTGGCCAGCTGCGGTTACGCGCTCGATGATGAACTCCCAGCCCAGCCACTTCAGAGAACCGTAGCTGCTACGGTCAATGCCTGTGTGCGCGAGTGACAAGCGCCGTCGTTCAGGAGACGATACCTCGGCTACGAAGTGGCGGGGCATATTCACTTAGACTCTCTCCGACGCAAGTCGGGAGCCTGCCGAGTTGCTCGAATGTCCGCAATGGGTCGAGAGCGGACGCTCGCAAGGAAACTCCGTACTCCGCTAATCTCATCAGCGACGCCGCGGCCCGCCTCCAGCGCCTGCTGCAATGCATGCGCGTGGAAGCGGGCCTGACGCCCGTCACCGTTTAGGCGAGCGCCAGCGTCTGGCGGCGGCGGCAGCGCATGCTGGCGCCGATCCCGCCGAAGCCGACCAGCATCATCGCCCAGGTCGATGGTTCCGGAACCGCCGCTACCGCGCCCAGCCGCGACGAGGTCGCCGGACCGAAGGCGGAGATCGTGCCGTTGCCATTCACCCGGTAGGTGTTCGCATCGACTCCGTCCTGATGGAAGAAGGCGATGTTGGTCGCCGCGCCCGCGTTGAAGCGCACGCCGCTGCCGTCGAGGAACGTCGGCCCGGTCGTGATGTAATAATACGGATTGTTCGCAATCGCGAACAGTCCGCTGATCGCAACGTCGTTGATCGTGCCGCGGATGCCGGTGATCTCCAGCCCAGTCTGGCCGAACCGGTCGACTGGCGTGTCGGAGGTCGTGAAGACACCGCGAATGGTCTGCGGCGCACCACCGAACAAGGTGCTTGTGGTGTCGAAGGTAAAGACGAATTCCGCTGCGGACGCAGGGGTGGCCGCACAGGCGGCAAGAGCCGCGATCCCGATGGCTAGCTTGTTCATGGTTTCTCCCGGCCACCGCCCGCGGGTTGCGAAAACTCGTGGCTAAGGGTCGATACGCTTGAGCAAGGAAGGCGGACGCAGCCGGTTAACAATAATTATACGCATGCCCCACAAGTGGAACCCTAAACCCGCCGTTCGCTCCCTGTTCCCTTCGCGCCTCGCCTCCCCTACACTCCTCTCACCATGACCGACCTGTTTGGGCCCGGGGGGGCACCGCAACCACCATCGTCCGACTATGACGCCTCCGCGATCGAGGTGCTCGAAGGGCTCGAACCCGTCCGCCGCCGCCCCGGCATGTATATCGGCGGCACCGACGAGCGCGCGCTTCACCACCTCGCCGCCGAAGTCATCGACAATTGCATGGACGAAGCGGTCGCCGGCCACGCGTCGCGTATCGAGATCACGCTCGAACCCGGCAATCGCCTGACCGTCAGCGACAACGGCCGCGGCATTCCGGTCGACCCGCACCCCAAATATCCCGGCAAGTCCGCGCTCGAAGTCATCCTCACCACGCTCCACTCGGGCGGCAAATTCGAGGGCAAGGCATACTCCACCTCGGGCGGTCTCCACGGCGTCGGCATCAGCGTCGTCAATGCGCTGTCCACCGAAACCGTGGTCGAGGTCGCGCGCGAGAAAAAGCTCTACCGCCAGACCTTCGCCAAGGGCGTGGCGCTCGGCCCCCTCGAAGAAGTCGGCGCCGCCCCCAACCGCCGCGGCACCACCGTCGCCTTTCACCCCGATCCCGAAATCTTCGGTGACCTAGCCTTCGACCCCGAGCGCCTGTTCCGCCTCGCCCGCTCCAAGGCCTATCTCTTCGCCGGGGTCGAGATCCGCTGGAAATGCGATCCTTCGCTCGCCAGCGACAAGGTGCCCGAAAGCGCGACCCTGCAATTCGCCAACGGCCTCGGCGACGCGCTCGCCGAACAGCTCGAAGGCCGCGAGTGCGTCACCGCGCAGCCCTTCGCCGGCGCCGCCGACTTCCCCGACGGCCAGGGCCGCTGCGAATGGGCGGTCGCCTGGCCACTGTGGAGCGACGGGTTCACCTCCTACTATTGCAACACCATCCCGACCCCAGACGGCGGCACCCACGAAGCGGGCCTGCGCGCCGCGCTGACCAAAGGCGTGCGCGCATTCGGCGATCTCGTCGGCAACAAGCGCGCCAAGGACATCACCGCCGACGACGTGATGCAGTCATGCGAATGCTATCTCTCGGTGTTCATCCGCAATCCGCATTTCCAGTCGCAGACCAAAGACCGCCTGACCTCGCTCGAAGCCGCGCGCTTCGTCGAAACCGCGATGCGCGATCATGTCGATCATTTCCTGACCGACAACATGGACCGCGGCCGCGCATTGCTGGGCTCGATCGTCGAGCGGATGGAAGAACGCCTCAAGCGCCGCGCCGAGCGCGAGGTGAAGCGCAAGACCGCCACCTCCTCGCGCAAGCTCCGCCTGCCGGGCAAGCTCACCGATTGCTCGTCCGATGAGCCCGCGGGCACCGAGCTGTTCATCGTCGAAGGCGACAGCGCCGGCGGCTCGGCCAAGCAGGCCCGCAACCGCAAGACGCAGGCGATCCTCCCCATCCGCGGCAAGATCCTGAACGTCGCCTCGGCCACCGCCGACAAGATCCGCGCCAACCAGGAAGTCGCCGACCTCCAGCTCGCACTCGGCTGCGGCATCCGCGACAAGTTCGACGAAAGCGCGCTGCGTTACGAAAAGATCATCATCATGACCGACGCCGACGTCGACGGCGCCCACATCGCGACCCTGCTCATGACCTTTTTCTTCCAGGAGATGCCCGAGCTGGTCCGCCGCGGTCACCTGTTCCTGGCGCAGCCGCCGCTCTACCGCCTGACCGCCGGGACCAAGACGCTCTACGCCCGCGACGATGCCCACCGTGCCGAGCTGGAAAAGGCCGAGTTCAAAGGCAAGAAGGTCGATGTCAGCCGCTTCAAGGGCCTGGGCGAAATGAACCCCAACCAATTGAAGGAGACGACGATGGACCCTGCCACCCGCTCGCTCCTCAAGGTCACCCTCCCCCACGAATTCGAGCATCGCCAGCCGGTCAAGGACCTGGTCGAGCGGCTGATGGGCAAGAATCCGGAACACCGGTTTGCGTTCATCCAGAGCCGGGCGGCGGCGGTGAGCGGGGAAGAGCTGGACGCTTAGATGGACCGTAATTTCTGATTGCCGGTTTTCAAGATAAAGGTAATCGTGGCGAGGTGACGAACACTGTTCCACCTAATTTTAGGCTCTCCCTCGCCGATCTAGCGACTGCACTTGGATTAATCGCGGCAGCTACGTCTGCTTGTGCTTACGCGTATGGACTAGGCTACTTTTTTTCAATTGAGCCTAGGTTTTTAAGTGTATTCAGCTTCAGCGACTTAATTATGCTCTTCACTTCCTCTCTTTCGACGATGATCTTCTTCTCGATCGCTGTAGGCCCGTCCGTTTTACTCATTCTGAGCCGGAACATTCTGAAAGACGCCTTTGCAGATGAAAGCATGCTCAAATTCAAACCTGATCAAAGCGCTTCATCTCAGAAACCAGAAAAAACAACATCACAATCCTTCAACAAGGAATTCATCGCTGCATTTGCGATAATGGTTCTCGTTCTATTTTTCCTTATGATCGTGATTATCCAAGATTTTCAAAGTTCGGATCCGGCATCATTTTCGCCACTGCCAGAATTTCTGATGGTTTTCTCGCTGCCTATCCTTGCGTTAAGCCTGAACAAACGCAGAAACCTAAGGATTGCAGGCGCCACACTTACTCCCCTATTTCTCCTAGCCGCGGTTTATGTAGCGGGTGACGTTGCGGGAAGACGAGACAGATACGAGAATGGAAAGATTCGCGGATTGCCATGCGCGTTTATCAAAAATCAGAGAGCGTGTTACGATCTTCTATTTGCAGGTTCGGAGGTAGTTCTTCTTCGTGGAAACGGGCACACCATAGTTCTAGCTAGAGAGAAATTAAGTAGCATTCAAAATAGATCGTCGCAAAACCATTAGTTCTGCAAAACCATTCTTGCCGAATGCATCGCACGAGATCGCTTTCATCATCACATCACCCGCCCGCCACGCACTTCTCCCCAGCTAACGCTCCGACAGACTGTTCCTTGTTTGTTCTAGCGGCTATGCTTGGGTGCGTGTAGATCAAACATCCGCACCACCTCCGATCTCGCGCGCTTCCGGACCGCGCTGAAGATCGACTGCGCCGATTTCGGCGCCTAGCGCACGCTGCACGGAATTTCAGCGGCACAACTGGGAGGAGTGTGCGACCTAGCATCCTTCGCCAATCGACCGCGGTTTGGGCGGTGCCAGCGAATGCGGCGCGACTGACGATCTTGCCGCCACTTTGATAAGGCTGTCCTACACCAAACCTATCTGGCACACTCCCTCTTGCCGAACCCACCGCAAGAGATCACCGCCATGATCAACCCGCCCATCCCCACCACCTTTGACGCTGCCCCCGAGCCCGGCCTCCCGGCCTCGTCCACCGCCACCCCCGAGCCCGACCCCGCCTCCCCTCTCGCCCAGCGCCTCGCGCTGGCCGGCGAAGGCTCCGACCGCCACGACGGCTGGACCCCCGCCCGCATGGCCGCTTTCTGCGAGGCGCTGGCCGCCACCGGCTGCGTCGACACCGCCTGCCAGCACCTCGGCATGGCCAAGTCCGGCCTCTACGAAGCCCGCCGCCGCAATCCCTTGTTCGCGCTCGCGTGGGAGGATGCGCTGATCGACGGCGCGCTGCCGCGGCTGGCCGACGAACTGCTGTCCCACGCCTTTCGCGGGTCGGTGGAACGCTTCTACCGCGACGGCGAATGCGTCGGCGAAAAGCATTTCACCGACACCCGCCTCGGCCTCGCGCTGCTGAAACGCCTCGACCGCAAGGCCGCCGAACGCGCCGCCGCCGATCTCGCGGCCCACGAGCGCGAACAGGCCGCCGCCGAAGAAGCCCGCGACGCTGCCGCCCAAGACCCCTTCGATCCCTTCGAAGACGGCGAAGTGGACGAAGTGGACCCAATGCCTTTTTCCCCAACCCTCGACCGTCCCCACCCCCGCATCCAGCGCACCACCACCGGCTGACAGACCAGCTTTCCGCCGCCCGCCGTCCGCGCGCCCGAAGATGACTGGGCGCCGCTCGACTATGGCCCCGACGAAGCCTCCGACGATCCCGACGCGCTCTACGATCCGCTCGCGGTACTCGATCTCGCGGCGGAGGATCGCTGGCCCGGCAGCCCCGGCTACAAACGCTATTGCACCCGCGCCGAAAGTCTCTCGCTCGATCGCTGGGTCGAGCGTCAGTTGGGGCCCGTCCATGCCGAACACGCCCGCTTCTTCGAGGTGATCGAACGCCACGGCGGAAACGCCGGCGCAGCCGCGCTGCTTGCCCCCGGGAACCACGCCCCGGCCGAATAACAGGGAGCCGTAACGATCCTGCCTCGTTGCGCTTCTGAATGTCCCGCAGCACGCCCCGTTCCGGCCGTCCGTCCACCCCGTC
Source organism: Sphingomonas kaistensis (assembly GCF_036884275.1). Lineage (NCBI taxonomy): Bacteria > Pseudomonadati > Pseudomonadota > Alphaproteobacteria > Sphingomonadales > Sphingomonadaceae > Sphingomonas > Sphingomonas kaistensis. The sequence continues at coordinate 2,774,943 of NZ_CP145607.1, forward strand.
GCCGCGGGTGCTGACCAACCGCAAGGTGCCGTGGGCGACCGATCGTCTTCAGCTTCGCCGCCAGTCGAAGTGGTCGATCCGCGCGCAGCTTGGCTTCCGCCTGGCGATCATGGCCCTGCTGTTGGCCTTCATTATCGGCTTCCACTGGATCGAGCGCGACAGCCTTCGCGACAATTACGACGGCTCGATCAGCCTCGCCGACATCATCTATTTCACCATGATCAGCGCGACGACCACTGGCTATGGCGACATCGTCCCGATTACCGAGCGGGCGCGCCTGTTCGATGCGCTGATCGTCACGCCGATCCGCATCTTCTTCCTGCTGATCCTCGCCGGAACCGCTTATTCCTTTTTCATCAAACGCCTGTGGGACAAATATCTGATGCGCCAACTCCAGAAAGGACTGCGCGGCCATGTGATCGTCGCCGGCTTCGGCAGCAGCGGGTCGGAAGCGGTGGCCGAACTCGTCGCCCGCGGGTCGGAGCCGTCCGATCTCGTGGTCATCGACTGCGACGAGGAAGCCTTGGCGCAGGCCCACGCCTATGGCTGCATGGTGCTGCAAGGCGACGCTACCCGCGATGCGACGCTTCAGGCGGTGCATGTCGAGCGCGCCCGCGCCCTGCTGGTCACCGCCGGGCGCGACGATACCTCGATCCTCGTCTGCCTCACCGCCCGGCACCTCGCCCCCGATCTGCGCATCACCGTGTCTGTCCGGGCCAGCGACAACGAGCTCCCGGCCCGCGCCGCCGGGGCGACCACCGTGATCAATCCGGTCAGCTTCGCCGGGCTGCTGATGGCGGGTTCGGCACAAGGCTCGGGCGTGTCCGACTATCTCGCCGATCTCGCCTCCGCCCAGGGCCGGGTCCAGTTGCACGAACGGCAGGTGACCGCGAAGGAAGTCGGCCAGCCGCTCGGCGCCATCACCACCGGGCTTGGCCTGCGCATCCTGCGCGGCGACGCCACGGTCAGCTTCGAGGATCCTGAATCCTGCGTCCTGCGCGACGGCGACCGTATCATCGAATTGCTCGGCGTCGGCGCACCCACCCACCGCCCGCAAGCAAGACACGGTTCAGCCTTGCCGGCCTAGAAGCCCTCCCGCCATGCGCCGCCAGCTCGCCACTCCGGCCGACCGGGCCCGTTCGATCGGCCTTGCCGCGCTGATCCACGTCGGCCTCGGCTATGCCCTGCTGACCGGGCTCGGCGTCACCCCGTCTCCGGCCGAGCTCGCCAAACCGCTGGTCCTACTCGACATCCCCGACGAGGCCGAGCCCGAACCGCCCGCCACCCCGATGCTGCCCGAACCGGCGCCCAAGCCGACCGAGCGCGCCGCCGATCCCGAAGGCGCCGCCGCGCCCCCGGCGCTCAATAACACCCCGACTCCGGTGGTCGCCCCGCCCCCGGTGGTGAAGCTGCCCGTTCCCCCGCCGCTTCCCGCCGCGCCGATCGCCGGCACCGGCACCGCGCCCAATCCCGGCGCCGCGCCGGTCGATGGGCCGGGCACCGGCCGCGGCGGCGAGGGCGAAGGGCTTGGCGCGGGCCGCTTCGGTGACGGCACCGGCGGCGGCGGCGCGGGCGGAGTTGCCCAGGAGCCCGAATATGTCGCCGGCGACATTCAGCAGGCCGATGTCCCCCGCGGGCTCGAGCTGGGCCGCACCCGCTTTGTCCGGTTCCGCTTGCTGATCGGCCGCACCGGGGCCGTGCTCGACTGCCGTATCCAGCGCTCGAGCGGGATTGCCGCGCTTGACGCGGCGACCTGCGCCTCGGCCCGTCGCCGCCTCCGCTACGACCCCGCCCGCGACCGCGCGGGGCGGGCGGTCGACGGCTGGACCTACGGCGAATTCATCTGGAACCACCGCCCCGGCGCCGACCGCTGGGTCGAACCGGTGGAGGAGCGTTATTAGAAGTTTACCGGCGCCTGGATGTAGCCGTACCAGCGGACATAGGGGCGCCCGTCGCCGTCCACCGCCGGGCGGAAGCGCACCCGCTCCTCGACCAGCCGGCAGGTCCACTGGTCGACGATTGAATTGCCGCTCGACCGGTTGACCTTGCAGTCGGTCGCTCGCCCATCGGTCTGGACCCGCACGGCCACGAACACCCGCCCGCCCCGCGGCCACGCCCGCAAGACCTCACGCGGATAACTCCGCCCGGTCAGTGTGGTGCTAGGGATCACCGAAGGCCCCTGCCCTTCGCCGCCGTCACCTTCACCGCCCGGCCCCGATCCGCTGCCGCCCGAGCCGGTGCCATTGCCCTGCCCCCCGGCCCCGCTGCCCGGCCCGTCGACCGGCGCCGCTCCGGCGCTCGGTGCACTGCCAAGTCCCGGCAGTGGCGCGGCGATCACCGGGGCGGGCGGCGGGGGAAGCACCACGATCGGCTCGACCCGCTTGACCGGCGTCGCTTCCGCCTTGCGGGCCGGCGGCGCCGCTGCGCCCTCTTCCCTCGGCGCGGCGCGACTCTCGACTACTACCGGCGGCGGCGGGGGTGGCGGCGACTTGGGCAGCGTCACGTCGAAGATCTCGAGCCGCTCCTGCACTGCCTCTTGCACCGCGCTCGACGATCCCAGCGTCAGCAGGCCGGCGAGCACCCCGACATGGACCAGCACCACCAGGGCAATGGCCCCGGCGCGGTCACGACGGCTGAGAATCGACGGCTGCATCGCAAGGGCCATAGCGGATGAGTTCCGACCGTCTCGTTAACCGAAGATCCAGTCGAGGCTCATCATCACCGCCAGGCCCACCATCAGCGCAAAGGTCGCGGTGCCTTCCTGGTGATCGCGGTGGGTTTCCGGGATGATCTCGCTCGACACCACCCAGATCATCGCGCCTCCCGCAAAACCCAGCCCCCACGGCAGCAATTCGCTCGACACCGAAATCGCCGAGATTCCAAGAAACCCGCCGACCGGTTCGATCAGACCCGTGGCAACGGCAATCAGGAACGAGAACAACCGCCCGTAACCGACCGCCGCGAGGCTGAGCGCCACCGCCAGCCCTTCGGGCACGTTCTGCAACCCGATCCCGAAGGCGGTTGCGTACCCCGCAGTATCGTCGGGGCTGCCGAAGCTGACGCCCACCGCCAGTCCTTCGGGAAAATTGTGCAGCGAGATGGCGATCACGAACAGCCAGATGCGCGACAGCTTGCTCCGCTCCGCACCGCTCATCGGCCCGGAGATGAAATGCTCGTGCGGCGCCGCCCGGTTGACGAGATGCAGCGTGCCTGCGCCGAGCAGGATCGCGGAACCGACGATCAGCGCCGCAATCGTCTTGTTGCCGTCGTGCAGCTCACCCGCGGCATTGAGGCCGGGAATGATCAGCGAGAAGAAGCTCGCCGCCAGCATGATCCCGGCCGCGAAGCCGAGAAAGATGTTCTGCGTGCGCTGGCTGATCGAGCGCATGAAGAAGACCGGCAGCGCGCCGAGCGTGGTGGCCTGTCCGGCGAGAAAGCTCGCCAGCGTACCGGTCGCGATCAGATCCCATTCCACCTAGCGGACGAGCTCCAGGCGCACGGTCATTCGCATCGCCTCGCCCGGCTCCAGCACTTGCAGGCCGAGCTCTTTCCAGCGCTCCTCGGGCTCGTTCAGCGCGGCATTGGCGTGGGTCACAGGCTCGGCAACGAAAATGCCGCCCGTTTCCGGCGAATAAAGCTGGAAAAAATGCGCCTGCTCGCTCGACAACCTCAGCGGTGCGGGCCATGCCGGATCGGTCAGAAGCACCGTCCCGCCCCAGCCTCCGAAGCCGTGGTCCAGTCCCTGCCCGCACACCGCGCGGTTCTTGAGATCATAGCGCCCGGTCGCCGGCACCTCGCCGGTCGGCAGCACATGCTCGTCGATCTCGAACGCGGTGAGGACCTCGGTGTCGATCCGCGTCTCGGCCTCGCACGGGAAATAGGGATGCTGGCCAAGCCCGCACGGCATCGCGTCGTTGCTCGTGTTGCGGCACTCCAGCGATAGCGTCAGGCCATTCTCGTCGAGGCCGAACACCTGCCGTGCCTCATAGGCCCATGGCCATTCGCCCGCCGCATGGTCGAAGCGCAGCTCCGCGCGGCGTTCGTTGCAGCTCTCGACCGTCCAGGCGCCGAGCCAGCCTTGCCCATGCAGTGGCGAGATGTCGCCTGCCATGTTGGGCTTCAGCGTGACCTCGCGCCCATGAAAGCTGAACCGGCCGCCCCGGATGCGATTAACGAACGGCACCAATGGAAAGCAGGCCATGTCGAGCACGCTGTCCGTGTCCGCACGGGTCTCGCGCAGCAGCGGCACCCGCCGTCCTTCGCCCACCCACGCCAGCCCCGCGATCGCCCCGCCCAATTCCGGGCGGAGGATCAGCTCGAGCGCACCGGCACGAAGCGTCAGGGGCGTGTGGTCGGCGTGCAACATGAACCCGTTCTTGGCCATTTGTTCACGGCATCGCAACTGATCTGGGGATAAACCGTCACTCAGTGCTTGCGATGCGGAATCGACAGCGCGAAACAAGTCCTCGCTCCGGGGAGGGATGCGACCCATGCGTACACGCGTCAAAGACTATATCGAAGTCAGCGACTACACCTCGCTCGATCGTCTGATCACCACGCTCACCGCCATCCGCGACAGCTTGCCGGAAACGGCCGAGCCCGAACTGAAGATGCGCGGCGACGACGTGTTCGGGCGCCGCCTGTCGATTACCTACTGGCGCGAACTGACCGCGGCCGAGCAGGAGGCCGACGCCAAATACCATGCCGCGGCCGACGCCGAGATCGATGCGCTCGCCGCGCGGCTCGACGGCGTTCCGTTCAAACAGCCGCGCAAGGCCGCTTGAGCCGTCGCCCCGGCCTGCGCCGGGGCACCGCGTCGATCACCATTCGGCAAAGCTGCCGTCGCGGTGGCGCCAGATGGGGTTGCGCCAGCGATGGCCGTCCTTCGCCACCGCGCGCACCTTGTCCTCGTCGACCGTGATGCCGAGGCCAGGCTTGTCCGGGATCGGCAGAAAGCCGTCGACGGGGGTCAGCACCTCCGGATCGGTGACGAACTCCAGCAGGTCGTGCCCGACATTGTAGTGAATGCCGAGGCTCATCTCCTGAATCGCGACGTTGGGCGCATTGGCCGCGATCTGCAGGCAAGCGGCCAGCGCCAGCGGCCCCAGCGGGCAATGCGGCGCGACCGCCACATCATAGGCTTCGGCCATCGCCGCGATCCGGCGGCATTCGCTGATCCCGCCGGCGTGGCTGAGGTCGGGCTGGATGATGTCCACCGCGCCGCGCTCGAAGAACGGTTTGAAGTCCCAGCGTGAATAAAGCCGCTCGCCCAGCGCGATCGGGGTCGACACCAGAGCCGCGATGTCGGCCAGGCCTTCGGGATTTTCGCTGAGCAGCGGTTCCTCGATGAATAAGAGCCCCAGCGGCTCCAGCACCTTGGCCAGCTGCTTGGCCATCGGCCGATGCACCCGGCCGTGGAAATCCAGCCCGACATCCATCCCCTGTGCCTGCGCCGCCTCGACGCGGCTGATCACCTCGTCGAACAGCTTGGGCGTGCCGATCCAGTCGAGGTCGGCGGTGGCGTTCATCTTGACCGCGCTGAAGCCTTGCGCCTTGCGCGCTGCCGCCGCGCTGTCGATCTCGTGCGGCTTGTCCCCGCCGATCCAGGCATAAGCGCGGATCCGGTCGCGCACACGCCCGCCCATCAGTTCCCACGCGGGCACGCCCAGCGCCTTGCCCTTCAGATCCCACAACGCCTGGTCGAGCCCCGACAGCGCGCTCATCAGCACCGCGCCGCCACGATAGAAGCCGCCGCGATAGGCGATCTGCCAGATGTCCTCGATCCGCGCCGCGTCATGCCCGATGAAGCGGTCGCGGATCGCTTCGTAGGCGCCGTTCACCGCCTCGGCATGACCTTCGAGGCTCGCTTCGCCCCAGCCGTGCGCGCCGTCCACCGTTTCGACCCGCACGAACAGCCAGCGCGGCGGCACCAGGAAGGTCTCGATCCGGCCGATCTTGAGCTCGGGCATGGGCATTACGCGCTCTCCGGCTGCGATTGCGACTGATTGCCAAGCGCCAGGCCCTTGTCCTGCGCTTCGACCCCCTTGCCCGCATAATCGTCGCGCGGGGGCCAGCAATCGTGGCCGATCGGCTTGATCGGAACCGCCAGGCACACCGACGAGGCCGGAAGCACGTCGCGCCAATCCTTGATCAGCTGCTTGTAGGCCTTGCCCACGTTGCGCAGATTGCGGTTGAGATCATACAGCCCAAGCGGGTTCACGTTGCCGTTCTTCTCACGCAGCGCGGTATCCCAATCGACCTGATCGGTTAGGCTGTACCAGGTGAATCCGACGGTCGGGATACCCACGTTGCGCAGGCGCAGCACGTTGGCCCATTCCTTCCACAGCCACTGTACCGCCTCCTGCCCCGTCGGCCCTTCGCGCAAATTGGTCTCCGTGTGCATGATCGGGAGGCGGTAGCGGTTGTGATATTGCCGCGTGATCTCGCAATAACCGAAGGTCTCGCCCGCCGCTTCGGTCCGCCCGTCGGCATGTACCCGGTGCTCGTTGGTCTTGTAATAATCGTTGCCGAGAATGCAGTGCTGTTTCAGCCGGTTGCCGAGGAAGAAATGATATTCCTCCCGGGTCATCCCGTTATCCATCAGATATTCGTACATCTCGCTGTCGACCCGCCGCCCGTAATTGAGGTCGAGCGTCAGGAAGCGGCGACTGTTCAGCACCTCGGCCGGGCCGATCGCGGCGGGGCTGTCGGCATGGAAATATTCGGATGATTCCGACTGAATGAAGATGGCGTCGGGCCGGCGCTTCAGGATTTCCACCATCGCCAGCACATTGGCTTTGACGATATGCTTGATCGCGGTGACGAAGCCCTGATCGCTTTGCAGCTGCTCGTTCCACCAACCGTATTTGGCGCTAAAGACGGCGCAAATGAACATCTCGTTCACCGGCGTGTAGAGCTGGATCCACGGATATCGCTCGGCGAAATCGGCGGCGTAATTGGCGAATTGCTGGCTGAAATCGGGGTTCTGGAAATTGCCGATCCAGTCGGGCACGCCGAAGTGGCAAAGATCGACGATCGGGGTGATTTCGCGGCGCTTGAGGTCGTTCAGCGTGAGATCGGCGAATTCCCAATCATATTTGCCGGGGCCGAGAAAGGTCTTGTGCAGCGGCGGACCGAAGCGGAGATATTCGATCCCCATCTCCTCGACGCAGTCGAAATCCTCGCGCCAGCGGCGATAATGATCCGACGCCTCCATCTGATCGACCCGGACCTTGCCGCCCTGGATGGTGGGGATGCTGTTTTCGATCCCCGTGGCGAACATGAAATTGGCGATACTTGCCTCCTGGCAGATGCGGCGCGTCGATGGGCGGCGACCCGGTTCAGCCGGCGAATGGCTGCTCCGCGATGCCCGTCACACCCGGTACCGTCATAAACAGCCCGCCCGCGTAAGGTTGCACGCCAAGCGCATCTTCGTTGAGCCCGATGCGGGCGCTGGTGATGAAAAGACGGTCGAGCGAAGCGCCGCCGAACGCCACGCTGGTCGGCCGCTGCACCGGCACTCGGATCTCGGCCAGCCGCTCCCCGCGCGGGGACAGGCGGCGCAGGCACCAGCCGTCCCAGAAGGCGATCCACAGGCAGCCTTCGGCATCCACCGTCATTCCGTCGGGATAGCCGTCGCCTTCGCCGAAGCGTACCAGTTCGAGTTTGTTGAGCGGCGTCCCGTCGGGCGCCAAGTCGTAGCGATAGGTGATCTGGCGGCCGCTATCGTTGGCATACATGATCTTGCCGTCGGGGCTGAACGCCGGGCCGTTGGTGACCCGGAAGCCGTCGTCGATCCGGGCGCAGGCAAGTTTCTTGTCGATCCGGTAAAAGGCGCCGGTCGCTTCACGCTCCTCGTCGTCCATCGTGCCCGCGAAGAGCCGCCCGCTGCGGTCCACCTTGGCATCGTTGAAACGATTGCTTTCGCGGTCTTCCTCGGGATCGAACAACAGTTGGAACCGCTCGCGGTCGAGGTCGACGTGCGCGATCCCATGCTCGGTCCCGGCGATATAACCGCCGCTCGCCCGCGGGATCAGGCTGCCGATCCGATAGGGCGTCGCAATCTCGGCAAGATTGCCGCCATCGCCATCGAGCCGGAACGCCCTTCGACCCTTGATGTCGACGAAGGTGAGCTGCTGGCGCTCCGCATCCCAATGCGGCCCTTCGCCCAGCAGGGCTTTCACATCGGCTATGCAGGTGATGTCCATCGCGCCGCCCAGAATAACGTGGTCGCCGCACAAGGGTAGGACCCTTGTCGCCCTTCGTCGCTTTTGTTGGCATGGACGCGGGCATGTGGACAGACGGATATATCGCGGTCGACTGGGGCACCACGAACCGCCGTGCCTGGCGAATGCGTGACGGCCGGGTGGAGCAGGAATTCGCCGACGATCTCGGTTTCACCAGCGTCGCGGCGGGCGGCTTTCCCGCCGCCGTGCAGGACATCCGCGATCGGCTCGGCGATCTGCCGCTGCTGATGGCGGGGATGGTCGGTGCGCGCGGCGGCTGGGTCGACGCGCCGTACCTCCCCTGCCCGCTCGACCTCGCCACCCTCGCCGCCTCATTGATCGAGGTACCGAGCGAACGCGCTTTCATCGTCCCCGGCGCGTCCTTCGTCGACGGCCTGCGCGGCGATGTCATGCGCGGCGAGGAAACGCAGTTTTTCGGCGCGGTCGACGCCGGCCTTTGTTCGCCCGACGGCCTCATCTGCCATCCCGGCACGCATAACAAATGGGCGCTGATGCAAGGCGGGCGCCTAGTCTGGTTCCGCACGGTAATGACCGGCGAAATGTTCTCGATCCTCAAGGCACAAAGCCTGCTCAAGGCGTGGCTCGACACCCCCGCGCACCCCGGCAAAACGTTTGAAGAAGGCGTCGCCCGCGGTCTCGAAGGCCGGGCGGTGACTGCCGACCTGTTCACCGTTCGCGCCCGCGTCCTGCTCGGCAGCCTTGCCGAAGCCGAGGTGTCGAGCTTCGTCAGCGGCCTTCTGATAGGCGCCGATGTGCGCACCGGCCTCAACGGCATGCCGCAGGGCGAGGTGATCGTCATGGGCCGCGGCGCGCTGACGCAGCTTTATGCGGCGGCCCTGACCCAGGCCGGCCGCGCCACTCGCCAGGTCGACGGCGAACAAGCCTTTCTCGCCGGCACCAACGCCATTGTGGAGCGACTGTCATGACCGCCGAAACCGACTTCGCCCGCTATCTCGCCGATTGCCCGCTGGTCGCGATCATCCGCGGCGTCACTCCCGACGAGGTCGTGGCGGTGGGTGAAGCGATCCTGTCGGCCGGCATCCACATCATCGAGGTGCCGCTGAACAGCCCGCATCCGTTCGAAAGCATCGATCGCTTGAGCCGGGCACTCGGCGACCGTGCGCTCGTCGGCGCCGGCACCGTGCTCGACACGCTTAGCGTCGCCCGCGTCAAGGACGCCGGTGGTCGGCTGGTCGTCGCGCCCAACACCAACGCCCAGGTGATCGCCGCCGCCGTGCAGGCCGGGATGGTCGCCGCGCCCGGTTACTTTACGCCGACCGAAGCCTTTGCCGCGCTCGATGCCGGTGCACAGGCGCTGAAGCTTTTTCCGGCCGAAGGCGCTTCGCCCGCCATCCTCAAGGCCCAGCGCGCGGTGCTGCCGAGGCAAGTGCCGGTCCTCGTCGTCGGCGGGGTCCAGCCCGGCGACATGGCCAAATGGCGTGAGGCCGGCGCCAACGGCTTCGGTCTTGGCTCCGGTGTCTTCACCCCAGGCCGAAGTCCCGATGAGGTCCACGCCCGCGCCAAGGCCTATGTCGAGGCCGCCCGCTCATGAAGCCGATCCGCACCGCCATCATCGGCTTCGGCAAGATCGCCGAGGACCAGCACGTTCCCGCGATCGCCGGCAACCCTCGCTTCGAACTGGCGGCCAGCGTCAGCCGACAGGGCAATGGCCCCGCGCCCAACTTCATCTCGGCCGAGGATCTTCTCGCGTCCGGCCTTGAGTTCGAGGCGGCGGCGATCACCACGCCTCCCGGCCCCCGCTTCGAGATCGCCCGGCTGTGCATCGAGCGCGGGCTTCACCTGCTGCTCGAAAAGCCGCCCTGCGCGACGCTGGGCGAAGTCGAGGAACTGCGCCGCCTCGCCGCCGCCAAGGGCACTACGCTTTTCACCACTTGGCATGCGCAGCATAATGGCGGGGTCGCGGCGGCAAAGAAGCTGCTTGCCGGCCAGCGCCTCAAGTCGATGCGCATCACCTGGCACGAAAACGTCCACAAATGGCATCCCGGCCAGCAATGGGTGTTCGATGCCGGCGGCTTCGGCGTGTTCGACCCCGGCATCAACGCCTTCTCGGTCGCCACCGCCATCCTGCCCGCGCCGCTGTTCGTTCGAGAAGGGACGCTCTACTTCCCGGCCAATGCCCACACTCCGATCGCCGCCGAACTTTCCTTCACCTCGCCCGCCGCGGACGGGCCGCTCAGCGCCAGCTTCGACTGGCGCAAGACCGATGGCGAGGAATGGACGATTCTGATCGAGACCGCCGACGGCGCGCACCTCAAGCTCCTCGACGGCGGCGCGCGGCTGCAGCTCAACGGCGACGAGGTCGCGGCGAGCGGGATCGGCGAATATCCCGACCTCTACGCCACCTTCGCCGACCTCATCGACCGCCGCGAAAGCCTGGTCGACGCCGAACCCCTTCGTCTCGTTGCGGACTCGCTGCTGGTGTCGAAGCGCGAGATGGTCGACGCGGTGACGGTCTAGCGTTGCCCTCGGCTGGGATCGTGGCAAGTGAACGCTAAGCCATTGTCGCTCCTGACCTTCGCCATCGAAGCCACCGAGCAAGGCGACCGCTTCGTCCTCGACGTGTCGCCCTCCGATGGCAGCGGAGTCCGCCGCTACACTGTCAGCGGTCCCGATCCCGACGCCTTTTCCGCCTTGTTCGATGTCCTTCACGCCGACTTTGGCATCCGCCATCCGCATCATGTCGAGCGCACCGCCGACTATCCCGCCCCGCCGTGGCGGCCGCTGATCACCGGCAATCTCCATCCCCGCATCCTGACGGGTTATGGCGACCCCGCCGTCTTGCGCTGCGACGACGGCTGGTGGCTGGTCGCGACCTCCAACGACGCCCCCGATGCCTTTCCCATCCTCCACTCCGCCGACCTCGCAACCTGGCAGCCGAGGGGCTTCGTGTTCGAGGAAGGCCGAACCCCGGCCTGGACCGCCGCTGGGCTGAGAGTCGGCGACTTCTGGGCGCCGGAGATCGCCCGGGTCGGCGACGACTATTGGCTGAGCTACACCGCCCGCGCCCTCGACCGCACGCTCGCCATCGGCCTCGCCCGCGCCGCGCATCCCGCCGGGCCGTGGCAAGACAATGGCGAGCCGCTGCTGACCGGCGCGGTCATCGACAGCCACGTCCATGTCGATGCCGATGGCACGCCGTGGCTCCTTTGGAAGAAAGACAGCAACAGCCTGTGGCCCCGCCCGCTGGCCGCGCTGCTGCGGGACAATCCGGGCCTCATCCCCCGCCTGTTCGAAAATGAGGGAGATCGCCGCACCGCCGCCTTCTGCGCGGCAATCCAGCCCTTCGCCAACAGCCGCCGCCCGATGGAGCGCTTTTTCCTGATGCAGCCGTTGATCCGGGCGGCGCTGGCCAACTGGCGCAAGGTCAAGCCCGCGCTGGAGGAGAGCGGGGTTGCCGACCATGTGATCGAGAACATGGCGACCCCGATCTACGCCCAGCCGATCGCCGCCGATGGCCGAAGCCTGCTTGGGCGACCGACGTTGCTTCTCGCCAACGACCTCGACTGGGAAGGGCATCTGATCGAAGGCCCCTATCTCACCCGCCAGAACGACCGCTACTTCCTGTTTTACGCCGGTAACGACTTCACCTCGCCGAGCTATGGCATCGGTTACGCCGTCGCCGACCGCCTGACCGGCCCCTATCGCAAGGCCCCCGAGCCGCTGCTCCGCTCACACCCTGATTGGTCGGCGCCCGGCCATGCCTCGGTATCGGTCGGCCCCGACGGCGAGCCGCACTTGTTCTTTCACGCTTTCCACCCCGGCACCGGCGGCTACAATGTGTTTCGCGCGCTGCTGACCGTCGGCCTTCAGTTCGATGGAGACGAGGTGCGGCTGGTCCCCTGAAGCAGCGCAACGGCCGCCTCGTACAACTTGCTGCTTGCCGCCGCGACGATCGAGCCGGGTTCGAAATCGCTGCCGCCGTGCCAGTCGCCGATGACCCCGCCCGCGCCGCGCACCACCGGCACCAGCGCCGCCCAGTCGTGGCGATGCAGTTTGTTTTCGATCACGAGATCGAGATGCCCCGCCGCCAGCCGGGCATAAGCGAGCGCGTCATAGCCGAACCGCGTCAACCGCGCCGCCCGCCGCACCCGCTCGAAGGCTTCGGCCTCGGCCCCGTCGAACAGATAGGGATCGGTCGACGACAGCCGTGCGTCGGCGAGATTGGTGCAGCCAGACACGCGCACCTCTTCGCCGTTCAGCGTCGTGCGCCCCGGCAGGCCGATCATCAGTTCGTCCAGCGCCGGGGCGTCGATGAAGCCGGCGACGGGCTCGCCATCCTCCAGCAGCGCCACCAACGTCGTCCAGCTCGGCAGGCCGCAGATCAGGGCGCGGGTCCCGTCCACCGGATCGAGCAGCCAGCGCCGCCGCGCGTCCGGCCGCACCAGCCCATATTCCTCGCCCTCGATTCCGTCGTCGGGAAACGCCGCCTCGATCGCCGCCCGAAGGGCGCGTTCGGCACCACGGTCGAGTTCGGTGACGGGGTCATAGCCGCCCTCCCCCGCCTTGTTGTCGGCGCCCGGCACCGCGGCGCCGAGCGTGACCCCTCGGGCGGTGGCGGAGAGTTGATGAAGAAAGGGCAAAAGGTCGGGCATTGGAGTCAGTCGGGCTGGGAAAGGGAAAAACGCATAGGGTCCACTTCGTCCACTTCGCCCGTTTTTCCAATCACCAAAGGGGTTTGGCGGCCGCCATCCTACATTGCAAGGGCGCCGGTCAGGCTTCGCGCACGCGCAAAGTAGCGAGCGCCGCCAAGGCCATCACGCCCGCGGCAAAGGCCATGGTCCAGATCGGCTCGCCGGGGAAAAAGGCCTTCATGATCGAGCCCATCACCGTCGCCACCAGCAATTGCGGCACCACGATGAATATGTTGAACAGCCCCATGTAGGTGCCGAGTTTGGCCTGCGGCAGCGCGCCCGCGAGAATGGCGTAGGGCATGGCGAGGATCGAGGCCCAGGCGATCCCCACCCCGATCTCGGCCAGCAGCAGGTGCTGGGGATCGTTGAACAGGAAGAAGCTGGCGTAGCCCAAAGCGCCCGCGCCGAGGCACAGGGCGTGGGTGCGGGCCTTGCCGATGCGTTTGGCGAGCGGGGGCAGGATCAAAAGGGCGGCCAAGGCGGCGACCCCATTGTAGACGGCAAACAGCACGCCGACCCAATTGCCTGCTTCCTGGTAGAGCGCGCTGTCGGGATCGCTGGCACCGAAGAAGTTGAGGGCGACCACCGGCGTGGTGTTGATCCACATGATGAACAGCGCCGACCAGCTGAAGAACTGGACCAGGGCGAGCTGCTTCATCACTGACGGCATACCGGAGAAATCGCCGACCAGGCTGCCGAGCATCCCCGCGCCCTGCCCGGCCTTGGCGCGCATCACGACGAACACCGACAGGAGGCCATAGGCAATCAGCAAGGCGCCGAGGAGATAGACCTCCTTCTCGAGCCCGAAGTACCAGGTGGCCGCGACCACGATCACGCCGATGTCGAACCAGAACAAGGCGGCGAGCCAGCTGCGGGAGGCAAGGGCGCGCATGGCGTCACCGCCTTCGATGGGCGCTTCTTCGCCGAAGCCGCGCATCTCGTCTGGCGAATATTCGCGGGTGGTGAAGACCGTCCACATCACCGCCAGGAACAGGGCTGCGCCGCCGGCCCAGAAACTCCAGCGGACCGTGTCGGGGATGGCGCCCGCGGCGGCGACGTTGCTGACGCCCCAATGTTCGAGAAGGTAGGGGAAGATCGAGCCGATCACCGCGCCCGCGCCGATGAAAGCGGTCTGCACCGCATAGCCGGCGGTATGCTGGTCGCGGCGGAGCTGGTCGCCGACAAAGGCGCGGAACGGCTCCATCGAGATGTTGAGGCTGGCGTCGAGCAGCCACAGCAGCGCCGCGGCCGCCAGCAGCACAGGCGCGAGCGGCATCAGGATCAGCGACAAGGCCGCCAGCAGCGCGCCCGCGACGAAATAAGGGCGGCGGCGGCCGAACCGGCCAAGCCAGGTGCGATCGCTCATGAAGCCGATGATCGGCTGGACCAGCAGCCCGGTCAGCGGCGCCGCGACCCACAGGGCGGGCAAGTCATCGAGGCTTGCGCCGAGCGACTGGAAGACCCGGCTCATGTTCGCATTCTGAAGCGCGAAGCCGATCTGGATTCCGAAGAAGCCGAACGAGATGTTCCACAGCCCCGCCCAGCCTTGCCGCGGCTTTTCCAGCCGGCCCGTCACCTGATCCATGCACGCTCCTCTACTCGGGGCTAAGAAAAGCAGGATTGCGTGCCCCTGCCAATGTTGGTGCAGTGCAGCAGAATAGGTATTCACAGGTGACAGGGACCGCGGGCGCGCTAGCGTCGGGTCAGCGTAGAGGGGGAGTAGTCGATGGTCGGTGCCACATCAGCAGAGGTCGGCGGCAGTAATGCGGGCGACGGCGTCGACGCGCCCGAGCTGCGTTATTTCGTGTTCGCGCTGTTCTTCATCTTCGGCGGCATCACCAGCCTCAACGATGTCATCCTGCCCAAGCTGAAAGAGCTGTTCACGCTCAATTACACGCAGGCGATGCTGGTGCAGTTCTGCTTCTTCACCGCTTATCTGGTGATCGGCATTCCGGGCGCACAGCTGGTCAAGCGCATCGGCTATATGCGCGGGGCGATGACCGGCCTGCTGGTGATGATGGCGGGGTGCCTGCTGTTCATTCCGGCCTCGCGCACCGCTACCTACGGCCTGTTCCTGTTCGCCCTGTTCGTGCTCGCGAGCGGCGTAGTGGTGGTGCAGGTCGTCGCCAATCCGCTGATCAGCCTGCTCGGACCGGC